>CAJUJI010000007.1 GCA_910586875.1 uncultured Anaerotruncus sp.
GCACCATACAGAGCTGCTCAAGGCGCTCTGGTTTGTATGAGATCGTGAGTCACCTAAAGAATGGTTGGTCTTTAGGGATATTGACGATAGCAGAAGTTTTACGCTAAATTTTTCAAACAGAACTTGCAAAGGAGATTGACATGGGACTTTTTGCACTCAACCCCTACACGATATTTGCACGGATTATCGTGCTGTTTACCTCTATGCCGGTGCACGAATGTGCGCATGGCTGGGTAGCGCATAAGCTCGGGGACGATACCGCCTATTACCAAGGGCGAATCGACCTGAATCCGCTGGCCCATCTCGACCCGATCGGCTCGCTGCTGCTGGTGTTTACCGGCTTTGGCTGGGCGCGGCCGGTGCCGGTACAGCCGCGCAATTTCAACCGCAAGATTACCATGCGTGGCGGCATGGCGCTGACCTCGTTTGCGGGGCCGGCTGCAAATGTGCTGCTTGCACTGGTGCTGATGGTGCTGCTCAAGCTGGTGGCGCTGGGCGCTTTTGTGTCCGGAGGCTTAAATGTTCCGGTGCAGATTATCTTTCAAATTCTTTCGATGATGGTTTCGATCAACGTGAGCCTGGCGGTATTCAACCTATTGCCGATTCCGCCGCTGGACGGCTATAACATCCTTTCCTACTTCCTGCCGCCGAAATGGGAATATAAAATTGCGCAATACCGGCAATATATCTTTTACGGGCTGCTGGCGGTGATGCTGTTCACCAACCTGCTCAGCTATCCTTTGATGTGGCTGGCCAGCTGGATTTACCGGTTGCTGGACTTTATGACCGGCTGGATTGATCTGTTAGGGAATCTGCTGTAAATGGAAAAGCTATCCTTTCATGTCGCTGAGTTTGAGGGTCCGCTGGATCTGCTGCTGCATCTGATTGTGAAACACAAGCTGGATATCCGCGACATCCGAATTTCACAGCTTTTGGAGCAGTATATGGAATATATCCACCAGCTGGAACACGCAAACCTGGAGGTCGCAAGCGAATTTTTAGAGATGGCATCGCGACTGGTCTATATCAAAACGGCAATGCTGCTGCCCCGCCATGAGCAGGAGGGCGAGCAGCTGAAAGCTGAATTGCAGGGCCAGCTGTTGGAATATCAGGTCTGCAAGCAGGTGGCGCAGACGCTGCGGGAGCGGTGCAGGCTGCATCTGTCGTTCACACGGCCGCCTGAACGGTTGCAGGCGGATCTGCGCTACTGGCTGACCCATCCGCCCGAGCAGCTTTTTAGCGCCTACCTGGACGCGGTGGGGCGCGGAAAACGCCGTTTGCCGCCGCCGGCTAAAGCATTTCAGGCGATTGTAGAGCGGCGGGTGGTTTCGGTTGGCAGCAGAATCATCCATCTGCTCAAGACCCTTTACCGCAACAACCAAACAAGCTATTTGGGCTTGTTCGATTCCAGCACCGACCGCAGTGAGCTGGTTGCGACCTTTCTGGCGGTGTTGGAACTGGTAAAAGCCAAAAGGATTACGGTGGAGGGGGACCAGGTGCAGTTTGACCGCACACGGCGGGACGCTGTGCCCGCAAAGGAGGAATGGAGCTATGATTGAGCAGCAAAAGCAGCTGCTGGCAATCCTGTTTGCGGGCGGCGAGGCGGTAGAAATTTCCCGTATCGCGCAGGCGTTGGAGCTGGAACCTGGCGCGGTGCTGCGTCATGCCGGCCAGCTGCGTGAACGTCTGGAGGAGCAGGGGTTCCCGTTTGAGCTGTTGCAGGTGGGGGACCGGCTGCAATTGGCTACGCGCAGCGAATATGCGCAGGTGGTGCGCGATGCGCTCGAGCTGCGGCGCAACGCACCGCTTTCACAGGCGGCATTTGAAGTGTTGGCGATCATCGCGTATAACCAGCCGGTCACCCGTGCATTCATCGAGCAGGTGCGCGGGGTGGATAGCGCAGGTGTGGTGAACTCGCTGCTGGAAAAGCAGCTGGTGGAGGAGGCGGGGCGCATGGAGCTTCCTGGGCGGCCGCTGGCCTATCAAACGACCGCTAATTTTTTGCGCTGCTTTGGATTGGAGTCGATAGAGGCGCTGCCGGAATTGCCGGACACATGAGCCCTTTGCTTTAGGCGCGGCAGGAGCTCTGCCTGTGGCCGCGCGCCCAACGCATGGCAAGTTACAAAGGAGGGAACCGCCGTGGTATGGATCGGAAGAATATTGCTGGGCCTGCTGGCGGTATTGCTTTTGTTGCTTTGTATGCCTGTGCGGGTGGAGCTGCTGGCACAACCGGAAGATCCCATGCGCTGTTTGGTCTGCTGGCTGTTCCTCAAGATCGATCTGCTGAAACTCAAAAAGGATAAAACGCCAAAAAAGAAGGAAGCCCAGTCGGAGAAAAAGGACAAAGAGGAACAGAAGAAAAAAACGAAAAAAAAGAAGCCGGCCAAAAGGAAGATGCCGCTTTCCGATTTGCTGCAAATCATCTGGGAGCTGTTGGGCGCGTCAGGCCGCGGACTGCGGCTGTTGGGACGCTGGCTGAAGGTTTACCGGCTGCGTCTGAAACTGGTGGTGGCGCGGGGGGATGCCGCGGAAACCGCGCTGGCTTACGGGCGGGTCAATGCTGCCGTCTATGGCGCGTATGCGTCGTTGGGCAATGTCCTCAAGCTGTGTAGGCCGGACTTTACGATTACCCCCGATTTTACCGGCACACAGGACCAGCTGGAGCTGGATATTCGTCTTCGGCTGCTGCCAATACAGGCGGTTGGAATTCTTGTGCAGGTGTTGGTCGATTTTCTATGTCGTATGCTCAAAAATCATTTGGCACAGCAAAAGGCGGCCAAAGCAAAGCCATCCGCATAGGACGTTTTGCAATCCATCTGCTTTTAACATGGCATGAACAGCGGGCAAAGCTTTCGAGCTGCGCCACGCTTTTAGATAGCTAGAACAATCTAACAATGGAGGGATCTTTTATGAATAACGAATCGCATCCAATCAATGGGCTGATTGACAGCTCGCTGCAAAATCTGCGCTCTTTGGTGAATGCTGACACGATTATCGGGGAGGCGATCACCACTCCGGATGGAACGGTGATCATTCCGGTGTCCAAGGTTTCGTTCGGCTTCGCTTCCGGCGGCTCCGATCTGCCCACCAACAAGCTCGGCGAGCTGTTCGGCGGCGGTGCAGGCGGCGGCGTTTCGGTGCAGCCGATTGCTTTTCTGGTGATCCAGAACGGCAAGGTGGATCTGCTGCCCATCAATGAAACAAAAACAACCGCGGATCGGGTGGTCAACATGATGCCGGATATGGTGGACAAGGTTACAGCGTTGTTCTCCAAAAAGACAGACAAAACCGGCAAGGAGCAAACAGAGGAGCAGTCTGCGGAGTAATCGCGGGCCGGGCTGGCGCATAGGATTACCTGTACAGATTTTTGGAGAAGGTGCAGGTGGGGATCATGCGCAAAAAATTGCGATGGATGCCGCTGATTTTGCTGCTGGCAATGCTGCCAATCTGTGTGGCGGCGCAGGAAAGCGCGGCCGCCAATCCGGATGAGGTGCCTGCGGTGCAGAGCAAGGCGGCAGTGGTGATGGATGCTGCAACCGGAAGGGTGCTGTTCGCGCAGCAGGCGCATGAGCGGTTGCCGGTGGCGTCCACCACGAAAATTATGACTGCCCTGCTCACGCTGGAGCAGGACGGTCTGGATACATATTTCACCGTCGATTCTGCGGCGATCCAGGTGGAAGGCTCCTCTATGGGGCTGCGCGCGGGGGACAGCGTTTCGTTGCGCGCGCTTGCCGCGGGGATGTTGTTGGCCTCCGGCAACGATGGCGCGAATGCTGCCGCAGTGCGAATTGCAGGTTCACAGCGGGCGTTTGCTGCGCGGATGAATCAGCGTGCCGCCGAGCTGGGAATGAAGGACACCCATTTTGTAACGCCGTCCGGTCTGCATGATCCGCTGCATTATTCCAGCGCCTATGATATGGCGCTACTGGCGCGGGAGGCGCTGCAAAATCCTGCGTTTGCCGCGCTGTGCGGACAGTCAAAGCTGGTGGTGCAATATGGCAATCCGCCGTATGACCGGTGGCTATCGAACCATAACCGGCTGCTGCGGGAATATCAGGGCGCGATTGGGGTAAAAACTGGCTTTACCAAAGCTGCGGGGCGCTGCTTGGTTTCCTGCGCGCAGCGGGAGGGCGTGCGGCTGATCATCGTTACGCTGGGCTGTCCGGATGACTGGAACACGCACCGCAGGTTGTACGATTGGTATTTTGCACGGTTGCAGCTGCAAACGCCAGAGCTTCCTGCCCTTGCGCTGCCGGTTGTGGGCGGACAGCAGCGCAAGGTCACATTAGAGGCGCAGGCATTGCCGCAGGTTGCGCTGCTCGCAGGAGAAACGGTGACGTTCAATTGGGAGCTGCCGCAGTTTGTTTATGCGCCGGTAAAACAGGAGCAGGTGTTGGGCTGGCTTGCGCTTAGGGTTGATGGACAGTCCATTGAGGAGGTGGCGCTGACCGCGTGCGAGGCGGTTGACGCCGTAGAGAAGCAAGGATTTTTCAGCCGGTTGTTCCGGCTGGCATGAATAGAAAAGGATTAGAAAAGATGGCACAAATAAAAGGGATACGGATTCAAAAGGTACTCTCCGACAATGGGGTGATGTCCCGCCGCAAGGCGGAGGAAGCAATCAAACAGGGGCGGATTACCGTCAACGGGCGGCCGGCGGTGCTGGGCCATGCGGTCAACCCGTCGCGTGATGTGATCGCGGTGGATGGGGTGCGGGTCCAGCTGGCGCGGCGCAAGCAGAATGTTTATCTGATGCTGCACAAGCCGCGCGGCTATGTGACCACCACATCGGATGAGCTGGGGCGCAAATGTGTGATTGACCTGCTCAAAAATGCACCAGCCAAGGTTTATCCGGTGGGGCGGCTCGACCGCAACAGTGAGGGGCTGCTGCTGCTGACCAACGACGGCAGCTTTGCCAACCTGATTATGCACCCCTCTAATCATATCAGTAAAACCTATCGGGTGACCATCCGGCCGGATATCACCGATGAACAGGCGGCACAGATGGCGGCCGGCGTAATGCTGGATGGGAAGATGACCTTGCCTGCGACCGTGCTGGTGCTGGAGAAGCAGGAGGGGCGCGCAGTGCTGCAAATCACCATTCAGGAGGGGCGTAACCGCCAGGTGCGCCGGATGTGTGAGGCGGTAGGGTTGGAGGTTGCGCGGCTCAAACGCGTTTCGGTCGGGCCGCTCAAGCTGGGGATGCTGCCGCCGGGCGAATGGAGGCAGCTCAAGCCAAGCGAGCTGATTGCGCTGCGCAATGCAGCAAGCAAAAAGTAAGGGGGCGCGTGGATGTTTACCATCAAACGGATTGAAGACCCGCGGTTGAGCGCGCGGGTTTGCGGCAGTTATGGGCTGGACGAGCCTGGGATGTTTGCATATGCGGCCTGTGAGAATGGACAGGTGTTGGCTACGGCTGCGTTTGTGCTGCGGGACGGCTGCGCCACCCTGTGCGGCGTGGATACCGGCAAGAGAACCGACCTTGCCCTGATTGATGGGATGGCGCGGGCGGCGTTTTCAGCGCAGCTGCGTGCGGGCGTACAGCAAGCCAGGTTGGACGACAGCCTGCCGGAGCAGCTGAGGCTTGCGCTGACGAAACGGGGATACACTGCGCAGGGGGCGTTTTCACTGGAAGCGTTTTTTGCGCATCGGAATTGTAGAAAATAAGAGGCGAAGCGGGGTATGAGCAGATGAAGGTGTTGGATGGCTTGTAGGAAACTTGAAAAGGAGGTTTTCTACATGCAAACCAAAAAACAAAAGCTCGTGGGCTTCCGGCAGGGGCCGGTGCCAAATACCGGACACAAGGGCGCGCGTTTGTGCGATTATTTCCGGATGCCGCGCACCTATCAGGAGCGCAGATATGCGAGCGCGCCCGAGCTGGCGCGCTACACGCGCGGCAAGCGGCGGGATCACCGGCTGTGGTTCGCGTTCGATGATAAGGAGCGCTGTTTGCAGCGCTGCTGGAAAAAACAGGGGAAATGGCGCTATCAATGGATGCACCGGCTGAAAGCAAACCATAAGACAGAAATTTAACCGACAAAAAATCTTTCTTTATTTCAAAAACACTCTTGCTATTTTTTCGGAAAATGATTATACTATATAGTGGTTACATTTTGATATTTTTTTCAATATGATATCAAAATGAGGTAGGTTTTACTTTCAAGTTGAAGATAGGAGGATAACAACATGAGTGACAAAGTGATGTCACTGGCCGACGCACGTGGGGATGCACTGAAAGCAACTGCTGCTCGTGAGAGATTGACGGCGCTGTTTGATGCAGACAGCTTCGTTGAGGTGGGCGCTTTGGTAAAAACCGGCTGCGACGGCGCAGGGGTAATTACAGGCTATGGTTTGGTGGAAGGTAGCCCTGTTTACGCATTTTCTCAGGATTCCACTGTAAAAAGCGGAGCAGTAGGTGCGGCACATGGCTCCAAGATCAAAAAGCTGTATGACCTGGCTTACAAGACCGGCGCACCGGTCGTCGGAATTTACGATTCCAACGGCGCTGCGGTTGGCGAGGGTCTGGACGCGATGGCCGCTTACGGCGAGATGCTCTGCTGGAGCAACAACCTTTCCGGTGTTGTGCCGCAGGTGTCGCTGGTGCTGGGCGTCTGCGCAGGCAGCGCTGCATTGGTAGCCGCTTCCGCGGATTTTGTGGTGATGAGCGAAAAGGCGGAGTTCTTCCTGAATACCGGTGATGTCGAGAGTGCAAGCGATGCGGCCAGTGCTGCAAAGGCTGGCGTTGCGCATCTGGTGGCAAAGGATGATGCCGAGGCAATCGCTAACGCACGTCTCTTGCTCTCTATGCTGCCCTCCAATAATCTGTCTGCTGCGCCAATGTGCGATTTCTCCGCCGCAGACACCTCCGCTCTGACAGCTGCTGCTGCGGATATCGATGGTGCAGATCTGCTGGAAGCTGCTGCGGGCATCGTGGATGCAGGCAGTCTGCTCGAGCTGCAAAAGGATTTTGCAGGCGGCGCAAAGGTCGCGCTGGCAACGATGGCTGGCTCGACGGTGGGTGTAGTGGTTGCATCCGAAAGCGGCAGCCTCTGTGCAAAGGGCTGCACCAAAATCGCGCGCTT
Organism: uncultured Anaerotruncus sp.; assembly: GCA_910586875.1. GTDB lineage: Bacteria > Bacillota > Clostridia > Oscillospirales > Ruminococcaceae > Anaerotruncus. Next base: position 7,080 of record CAJUJI010000007.1, read on the forward strand.
TGTGACTATTTGTGATTCCTTCCAGATTCCGGTGATCACCCTTGTAAACTGCCAGGGATTTGTGGCAGCTCCAAACCATGCGTTCCGCGGCGGCGTGCGCGAGGTAGCAAAGCTGGCGCATGTTTATGCAGAGGCGACAACACCGAAGGTCGCAGTGGTTATGGGCAAGGCTTACGGCGCTGCATATATCACCCTCGCGGGCCGTGCTGCGAATGCGGATTATACGGTTGCATGGCCGAACGCTTCCATCAGCGCGCTTTCTCCTCAGGTTGCGGTCGCGTTCTTGGAGGGGGACAAGATTACTGCTGATAAGAGCCGCGCTCAGGTTGAGGCGGAATATGCTGCATGTGAAGCATCGGCGTTTGCTGCTGCGGCAAAGGGCCATATCGATGATGTCATTGCGCCGGAGGAAACTCGCGGTGCGGTTCTGTCCGCTTTGGATATGCTGGCGGGCAAGCGCGTTTCGACCCTGCCTAAAAAGCATGGCAACATTCCGATGTAACCTGTGTATTTGATAAGGAGGATTCACCATGAAAAGATATAATATTACCGTAAACGGAAAAGCATATGATGTACAGGTAGATGAGCTGGGTGCTGGTGCAGCGCCTGTAGCTGCTCCCGCTCCTGCTGCGGCACCGGCGGCTGCCCCTGCTGCTGCTCCCGCTCCGGCCGCTGCTGCTCCGGCTGCGGCACCCGCAGGCGCAACCAAGGTTTGCGCGCCGATGCCGGGCAATGTGCTGGATGTCAAGGTTAAGGAAGGCGATACCGTCAATGCCAACGACCTGCTGCTGATGCTTGAGGCGATGAAGATGGAGAACGAGATCTTTGCGCCGGTTGCAGGTACGGTTGTCGGTGTCCATGTGAAGAAGGGCGATACCGTTAACTCGAATGATCTGCTAATCTCCATCGGTTAAGGAGGGCAACGAGATGGCACAAAAGGTAAAAATTTGCGAAACGATTCTGCGTGACGCGCATCAATCGTTGATCGCGACCCGTATGACCATGGACGATATGCGTCCGATTCTGCCGATGCTCGATGAAATCGGCTTTTTCTCCTGCGAGTGCTGGGGCGGTGCGACCTTTGATGCGTGCATCCGTTTCTTAGACGAGGACCCATGGGAGCGGCTGCGGATTCTGCGCCGTGAGATGCCCAATACCAAGCTGCAAATGCTGTTCCGCGGCCAGAATATGCTGGGCTATCGCCATTATGCGGACGACGCGGTAGAATATTTCGTGCAAAAGTCGGTGGACAACGGAATTGATATCATTCGTATTTTCGATGCGCTCAATGATATCCGCAACCTCGACACCGCGATCAAGGCGACCAAGAAGATGGGCGCACATATGCAGGCTGCGATCTCCTACACCACCAGCCCTGTGCACAACATCGAATACTTTGTGAACTATGCAAAGCAGCTGGAGGACGCAGGCGCTGACTCGATCTGCATTAAGGATATGGCGGGCCTGATCACCCCAACCGCTGCATTTGATCTGGTTTCTGCGCTGAAAAAGGCGGTCAAGGTTCCGATTGATCTGCACTCGCATTATACCTCCGGTCTGGCGGCAATGTCCCATCTTCGGGCGATTGACGCAGGCGTGGATATCATCGATACCGCAATGTCTCCGTTGGCATTGGGTACCTCCCATCCGGCGACCGAGTCGATGGTTGCTGCGTTGCAGGGCACTCCATACGATACTGGCATCGACCTGAAGAAGCTCGATCCGATCCGTGCGCATGTTGCAAAGCTGCGTGAGAAATACCTGGAAAGCGGCCTGCTTTCTCCGAAGGTGATGGGCGTAGACGCAAATACCCTGCTGTATCAGGTGCCCGGCGGTATGCTCTCCAACCTGGTTTCCCAGCTCAAACAGGCTGGCAAAGAGGACCAGTTCGAGGAAGTGCTGCGCGAAATCCCGAATGTGCGTAAGGATTCCGGCTATCCGCCGCTGGTTACGCCTTCCTCCCAGATTGTTGGTACCCAGGCGGTATTCAACGTAATCATGGGCGAGCGGTACAAGATGGTCACCAAAGAGTTCCGCGGCCTGATCCGCGGCGAGTATGGCCAGACTGCTGCGCCGATCTCCGAGGAGTTCCGCAAGAAGATTCTGGGCGACGAGCAGCCGATCGACTGCCGTCCGGCGGATTTGATTGCACCGGAGATGGAAAAGCTCAAGGCGGAGTTCCCTGCCGAGTATCTCGAGCAGGAGGAGGACGTGCTGACTATGGCAATGTTCCCGCAGGTTGCACCAAAGTTCTTTGAATCCAGAAAGAATAAGAAATACGGTGTGGACGGCAAACATGCTGATAAGGACAATCAAGTTCATCCCGCGTAAGCGAAAGAGCAAGGCAGACCCTTTTAGGGTCTGCCTTTTTTGTAGAGTGAACAAGGGCCGGATGCTAGGTTTACGGCTGTGCTGCGCCTGGCAGGTGGTGTGTTACAAGTATAACAGAAATTTTGCCTTGTAAATCAAGAGAATCCGGTTGCGCTCGATTGACAAATCGCCCGTTTCGGGGTAGAATAATAGAATCAAAATAGCGCAAAAGGGGTATCCCAATGATTAGGAGTATGACAGGCTATGGGCGCTCGCAGCAGCTGCTGGAGGGGCGCGATATCACAGTAGAAATTAAATCGGTTAACCATCGATTTCTGGAGTTTTCTGCCCGTACCCCTCGCGCATACGGGTTTTTGGAGGAAAAGCTCAAGGGCTACCTGCAAGGAAAAATTGCGCGTGGGAAGGTGGAAGTAGGCATCCTTTTGCAGACGTTGGATGCGCCTGACACAACGGTAGAGATTAACCAGGAGCTGGCGGGCGCTTATGTACATGCGCTACGGGAGCTGGGAGATACCTTCCATTTGCAGGATGACCTTACCCTCAGTGCGGTTTCGCGATTTTCGGATATTTTTACTGTGCGCAAGGTGCAGGAGGATGAGGAGGTCATCTGGGAGCTGGTACGCCAGGTGGCCGATGGCGCATTGGAGCGGTTTGTAGCGATGCGTACAGCAGAGGGCGCACGGCTGGAAGCGGACCTGTGTGGGCGGTTGGCGCGTATTGAAACGCTGGTGGCGCAGGTGCAGGAGCAGTCCCCGCGCACGGTGGAGGCATACCGCGAGCGGCTTACCGCGAAAATCCAGGAGGTGCTTGCCGACCGGCAGTTGGATGATGCGCGGATTCTTACCGAGGCGGCGGTCTTTGCAGACCGGATTGCGGTGGATGAGGAGACGGTGCGTTTAAGTAGCCACATCGCCCAGTTCCGCGAAATTTTGGGCAGCGGCGGCTCGGTTGGACGCAAGCTGGATTTTTTGGTGCAGGAGATGAACCGCGAGGCGAATACCATCGGTTCCAAGGCGCAGGATGTTGCGGTAGCACAGATTGTGGTGGAAATTAAAAGCGAGATCGAAAAAATACGCGAGCAGATACAAAATATCGAATAGAGAGGACAAAAGGCATGAAGCTGATAAATATAGGGTTTGGCAATATGGTCTGCGCCAACCGGCTGGTGGCGATTGTCAGTCCGGAGTCTGCGCCGATTAAGCGGATTATTCAGGATGCCCGCGACCGCGGCTCGCTGGTGGATGCAACCTATGGCCGGCGGACTCGTGCGGTCATTATCACCGATTCGGACCATGTGATTCTGTCTGCGGTGCAGCCGGAGACGGTTGCCAACCGGCTGGTGGACGACGATGATGAGGATGAGATCGATGATGAATAAAAAGGGAATGCTGATTGTCTACTCCGGCCCTTCCGGAGTGGGCAAGGGGACTTTGATGGCCCCTTATCTCAAGGCGCATCCAGAGGCGGTGCTCTCGGTTTCGATGACCACCCGCGCCCCGCGCCCAGGAGAAACCGATGGCGTAGCGTATTATTTTGTTACACGCGAACGCTTTGAGCAGGAGATTGCACAGAACGGTCTGCTGGAATATGCCCAATACAGCGGCAACTATTACGGCACCCCACGTGCAATGGTTGAGGAACGGATTGCACAGGGGCAGGACGTTGTGTTGGAAATCGAAGTGCAGGGTGCGATGAAGATTAAAAAGACCTTTCCGGATGCGGTGTTTATCTTTGTGCTGCCGCCATCGTTCGAGGTGCTCGAGCAGCGGCTGACTGGACGCGGCACCGAGCCGCCCGAGGTGGTCGCAAAACGGCTGGCTGCGGCAAAGGCGGAACTGCATAGCGCATCGCTGTATGATTATATCATTGTCAACGATGAAGTTGGTCGGGCAGGTGAACGGCTGGAAGCGGTCATCTGTGCGGCGAAATGCCAGACAAAGTACATGAAAAATTTAATTGATAAGGTGAGTGAATAAATAATGAATATGCTTAGGCCGTCTATGGCGTCTATGCTGAAATCCGGCGACAGCGCGTACAGCTTTGTGGTAGCGGTTGCCAAGCGCGCCCGTGAGATTGCGCAGGAAGCGGAGGACAACCAAACAATTGTGGAGGAGAAGCCGGTCAAGCTGGCGGTAGAGGAATTTGCAAACGGCAAGTTTCGGCTGGGTGTAAACCAGGGTGTCCACGAAGAGGATATTTGATGTAAAGCGGCCCTGTGACCACAGGGCTTGTTTTCTTTTCGGGAGGTTAAAACGATGAACCGCATGGTTATGTATCTGCTTGTTTTGCTGCTGCTGACGGGTTGTACCCAGCGCACCAGCACATCGTCTGGCAGTGAACAGGAGTCCGTATCCTCCTCTAGCGCCAGCAGCGCGGTACAGGATGCCGGCCCTGGCAGTGAGCCGCCGCAGAAACAGCGCTCAGAGGTATTTTACACGGGCTCGTTTTATGATGGGGAATGCTTCTGGATGCCGGACGGACGCACAGCAATCGTCTGCAACAATAACCAGGCGCTTTGGCTGGGGTTGGATAACCGGCCAATACGCGAGGGCATTTATGGCGAGCCGGGCACACAGGAAAATCCGGTCCGGCTCACCCCAGGGGAAAAGTATGTGCTGCGCACCGACACGCTTTCGCGTTTGGCGCGCCCAGATGGGCCGGACGGCAATTGGACGCTCACCAATGCGACGCTTTACACATTGGATGGTGAGCCGGTACACACCTTTCCAGAGCTGACAATGGAACAAGCGGAGAATGTCAAGGATGTTTATGAGCCGTATGCCTATCCGCTGGAGCTGTACTGGCTGGGGGAGGACGCGTTCGCGGCCAACACCGGCGGACTGCTCGCTTATTATAATATTGAAACGGGTGAGACGCGGATGATTGAGGATCACCGGCTGATCAAACGGCTGGCCTATTCGGTGGAGCAATCCCCCTCGTTTGGTGTGCGCCAGTGCTGGAAAAGCGAGGACTGCCTATATTATACCGTCAGCATCGGCGAGCCGCCCGCGCAAGAGGAACTGCCAGTACGTCTGATGCGGCTGGACACACAGGGGCAGGTCGAGCAGGTGTTAGAGCGCACCGACTTCACCAATTTCCGGATTTATCCAGACAAGCTGTTGGCCTTCCGTTCTGTATATAACGACGGTGCGGGCCGGTGGGATATGGAATGCGGAATTTTGAAGGCGGGAGAGCATGAGCCACAACGCTTCATGACACTAGATTTAGACCGCATTGGCGATCCGCCGAGCGATGGCAGCCATTTCGATTATACGACCGACGAAAACGGGGCGGATGGAAAGCAGCATGTTATTTACCATCGGTTGGAGCTTGACTCCGGTGAGGAGATCACCTTCCAGCCCGATCAGTTCGAAAGCAGGGAATTGCCGGAGTTAACTTTTGGGCTATATGCAACCCGCAGGACGGCGGATGACAGGGTAGAGTTCCTATATGGGGTTAGCTATACCGAGCAGGTCGGGGAAGAGGTATTCTGGCGGGAGGAGTATTGGAGCTATACCGTCGGGGATACGGCGCCGGTTTGCCTGGAATGGGAGGGCGCCGACCTTTACCACCCCAATGCGCAGGCGGATTATGCACTGCAATTTGTTGATTTCTGGGATGATAGCCAGGCCCGCTGCCGGGTTGTGCCCTATATGACAGAACCAAAGGAGAGTTAAAGGATGCAGTTGACCGGAAAAACGGTAGTTGTTGGTATCTCAGGCGGGATTGCTGCCTATAAAGCGGCGCAGCTGGTGAGTGATCTGCACAAAACCGGCGCCGAGGTTCATGTGATTATGACCAAAAACGCCTGTGAATTTATTACGCCGCTCACCTTTGAAACGCTCAGCGGCAATCGGGTGTCGGTGGATACCTTCGACCGCAATTTTGAATATCATGTGGAGCATGTTTCGCTTGCAAAAAAGGCGGACGTGTTTTTGGTGGCGCCGGCGACTGCAAATGTGCTGGCGAAAATAGCGGCGGGCATCGCGGACGATATGCTCACCACCACCATTTTGGCGGCGCGCTGTCCCAAAATTGTTGCGCCCGCGATGAATACTGGCATGTATGACAATCCCATCAACCAGCGCAATTTGGAGACGTTGCGCAGCTATGGCGTGCAGGTGGTAGAGCCGGACAGCGGCCTGCTCGCCTGCGGAGACAGCGGACGCGGCCGGCTGCCGGAGACGTCGGTGTTGTTAGAATCGGTTTACCGCGCGCTGGCAAAGCAGGATCTTTGCGGGCTGCGGGTGCTGGTGACCGCAGGTCCCACCCGTGAGGCATTAGACCCTGTGCGCTTTATCAGTAACCACTCAACCGGCAAGATGGGCTACCAGCTGGCAGCGGCAGCGGTACGGCGCGGCGCGCAGGTCACATTGGTGAGCGGTCCGGTATCGCTTGCGCCGCCGCAGGGGGCGCAGCTGGTGCCAGTAAGCAGCGCTGCGGAAATGTTTCAGGCGGTGAGCAGCCGTGCGTCACAGCAGGATCTGATTATCAAATGCGCGGCGGTCGCGGATTATACGCCCGCTACCACAGCGCCGGAAAAGATGAAAAAGTCAGAGGGGGCGCTTTCGGTACAGCTGGAGCGCACACAGGACATTCTGGGCTGGCTGGGCGCGCACCGCACACCTGGACAGCTGCTTTGTGGCTTTTCCATGGAGACGCGCGACCTGTTAGAGAATTCTGCGGCTAAGCTGGAACGCAAAAAGGTTGATATGATCGTCGCGAACAATCTGCGGGATGCAGGTGCGGGCTTTGGTACCGATACAAACCTGGTCACCATTCTCACCAAAGCGGGCGCAGAGCCGTTGCCACTCATGGGCAAGGATGAGGTTGCAAACCAGCTTTTAGACCGGCTGCTTGCCATGCGGCAGAGGTGAGCAATGGCGCTGGTTGCACAGGTGGTTGTTGAAAACGCCACCCTACATTTTGATAAGCCATATAGCTACCTGGTGCCGCCTGAAATGCCGGTGCAGCCGGGCTGTCGGGTAACGGTTCCGTTTGGGCAGGGCAACCGCACCCGCTTTGGCATGGTGATGGCGCTGGAACAGCAGCCGCAGCCCTCCGACCGGCTCAAGCGGTTGGCGACCCTGGTGGATGTACAGCCGCTTTTAAAGGATGAGCTGTTAAAATTGGTGGAGTATCTGCATGAGAGCACCTTTTGCGGCTATTATGACGCGGTGCGCACCCTGTTGCCGCCGGGCATTGGCGTAGCGCTGAAATATACCTATGAGCTGGCGCGGGATGCGGCTTTGCCACCCGACGCAGAGGGGGACGAGCGCTGTATCTTCGACTATTTGCAGGGGCGCGGCAAACCGGTGCGCGAGCAAACCATGCTGGCGGCACTGGGGCTGGCAGCAGATGCGCCGGTATTGCGCGAGCTGTGTGAGCAGGGGCTGGTGATAAAATCACAGGAAATCCGCCAGCGGATTTTGGATGAAAAGCTGGTGATGGTGCGGTTGACCGATGAGCTACAGCAGCCGGAGGATCTGCCGAAGCTGACCCCAAAGCAAAAGGCAGTGTGTGAACTGCTCATGCAGGTGGGACAGGCATCGCTCAAAGAGGTTTGCTATTTCGCTGCGGCGGGCAAAACGGTGGTGGACCGGCTGGAACAGCAGGGGCTGGTGCATTATTTCACCCGCGAGGTTTATCGCAATCCCTATGCCAACTGCCACGCCCAGCAGGATGCGGCGGAGATTGTGCTCTCGCCGGAGCAGCAGGCCGCCTGTGAAGCGCTGTGCGGTTGGGCGGATAGCGGCCAGCCACAGGCAGCGCTGTTGTATGGCGTGACCGGCTCGGGCAAAACCGAGGTGTTTTTGCGCGTAATCCGCCATGTGCTGGAAAGTGGCCGCGGCGTGATTGTGATGGTGCCGGAAATTTCCCTCACCCCGCAGACGCTCGCGCGCTTCCATCGGTATTTCGGTGACCAGGTGGCGGTGATGCACAGCGGGCTGAGCATGAGCGAGCGTATGGATGAATGGAAGCGCATCCGCAATGGAGATGCACAGATTGTAGTTGGCACCCGCAGTGCGGTGTTTGCGCCGCTGGCTCGCATTGGCATGATTGTGATGGACGAGGAGCAGGAGAGCTCCTATAAATCGGAGATGTCTCCGCGCTACCATGCGCGCGAGGTTGCAAGGATGCGCTGTGCCAGCCATCAGGCGCTATTGCTGCTTGCGTCGGCGACCCCGAGCATCGAAAGCTTTCATCGCGCGAAGCAGGGGCGTTATCATCTGTTGGAGCTGCGCCAGCGGTTTGGCACAGCAAAGCTGCCGGATGTAACCGTGCTGGATCTGTCGCTCCAACCGTTGGAAGCGGGCTCACAGTCGATTTCACCGCTGCTGTTGGAGGAACTAAAGGCCAACCTCGCGCATGGTGAGCAGAGCATCCTGCTGCTCAACCGGCGCGGTTACCATACATTGGTAAAATGTGCGATGTGCAATACCGTCGCGCAGTGCCCGCATTGCTCGGTCGCGCTCACCTATCACAGTGCGAATGGTCACCTGATGTGCCACTATTGCGGCTATACCGCTCCCGCAAATGCCCAGTGTCCCGTTTGCAACAGCAAGTTCCGCCGTTTTTCTGGCGCGGGTACCCAGAAGGTGGAGGAGGAGCTAAGCGACCTGCTGCCAGGGGCGCGCGTTCTGCGGATGGATTTGGACACGACCATGGCAAGATTTTCCCACGAAAAACATTTTAGCGATTTTTCTGCCGGAAAATATGATATAATAATTGGTACACAGATGGTTGCGAAGGGATTGGACTTTCCAAATGTGACGCTGGTGGGCATTCTTTCGGCGGACAGCGCGCTCTATGCGCAGGACTACCGCAGCTTTGAGCGGGCGTTTGCGCTGTTTACCCAGGTGGTGGGACGCAGCGGACGCAGTGAAAAGGCAGGCAGAGCCTATCTCCAAACCTTTACGCCGGAAAATCCGATTATTGCGATGGCGGCTGCGCAGGATTACGACCGCTTTTATCAGGAGGAGATCGAGAGCAGACGAATTCACCTTTACCCGCCGTATTGTGATATGGTGGGGGTTGGTTTTTCGGGGCTGGATAGCGGGCAGGTGCAAAGCGCAGCACAGCGTTTTTTACAGGAGGCGGTGCGGCTGGCTAAAACCGAATATCCAGACCTGCCGCTGCGGTTGCTCGGTCCCTGTGAAAGCGTGATTGCAAAGCTGGCAGGGCGGTACCGGTGGCGTATGGCAATCAAGTGCAGGTATGATGGGCATACGCGTGAATGGCTGTGGAAGGCGGTCCGGTGGTACTATGCACAGAACGAGAATAAGCTGGTGTCCCTTTCGGTGGATCCGAAGTTTGAAAGTGCGATCTAGGTCCCTATGGTGGGGGTCGAGGGGGAAAAGCCCCTCGTCGCTAAATGAAGACAGGAGGATAAAAATGGCATTACGTAATATTTTAAAAGAGGGAGATCCGCGGCTGCGCAAAACAAGCCGTGCTGTAACCGAATTTAACGACCGCTTGTGGACGTTGTTGGATGATATGTATGAGACGATGATTTCGGACGGGGTCGGCATCGCAGCGCCGCAGGTGGGCGTGTTGCGGCGAGCGGTGGTGATCGATATCGGGGATGGCAGCGGCAAGCATGAGCTGATCAACCCCAAAATTATTAGCAGTGAAGGGGAGCAGTGCGGACATGAGGGCTGCCTTTCGGTCCCCGGCGAGTATGGCATTGTGTACCGTCCTCAAAAGGTGACGGTGCAGGCGCAGGACCGTTTTGGCAAGCCGTTTGAGCTGACCGCAGAGGACTTTTTTGCGGTGGCCTGCTGCCACGAGCTGGACCATCTGGACGGGGTGCTGTTTATCGACAAGGCCGAACGAATGCTGACACCGGAGGAACTGGAAAAGCTGGGGGAGGAATAAACGGATGCGAATTGTGTTCATGGGGACCCCGGATTTTGCAGTTCCAAGTCTTGCGCGGCTGCTTGCGGATGGACAGGAGATTGTTGGTGTGTTTACCCAGCCGGATAAACCGAAGGGGCGCGGCTATCAGTTGGCGCCGCCGCCGGTTAAGGAGTTGGCGCTTAAACATGGGCTCGAGGTGTTCCAGCCCGCCAAAATGCGCGATGGCGAGGCGCTTGCGATCCTCAAACAGCTGGCCCCTGATTTGATTATTGTGGTAGCCTATGGAAAGATTCTGCCAAAGGAAATTTTAGAGCTGCCGCAATATGGCTGCATCAATGTGCATGGTTCGCTGCTGCCGAAATATCGCGGTGCGGCACCCATCCAGTGGAGCGTGTTAAACGGGGATGCTGTTGCAGGCGTGACCACCATGTATATGGCACAGGGGTTGGACACCGGCGATATGATTTTGAGCAAGCAGACGCCGATCGGAGCAGATGAAACCTCCGGCGAGCTGTTTGAGCGCCTTTCTCAGCTGGGTGCACAGCTGCTGGCGGAAACGGTTGCGTTGGTCGCACAGGGGAACGCGCCGCGTGTTGCACAGCAGGAGCAGGACGCCAGCTATGCGCCGATGCTCGCGAAGGAGCAGGCGGCGGTGGACTGGAATAGATCCGCTGTACAGGTGCATAACCTGGTGCGCGGGATGAATCCTTGGCCGGTGGCTTATACAATGTTGGATGGAAAGCGTCTGCGCATCTACCGTGTAAAACCTGTCGAGGCGAACGGAGAGGCCGGTGTGGTGCTGGAGGGCGGCAAACGGCTGGTGGTAGCCTGCGGTACAGCGGCGGTGGAAATTTTAGAGTTGCAGGCGGATGGCAGCAAGCGGATGCAGGCGGTGGATTACCTGCGTGGACATCCGGTTGCAGCAGGCATAAAATTGGGATGATCAAGAGAGGATAGGACGCTGTTGGTAAAGGAGGTATCAGCTTGTATTTTGATGTTTATTATCTGATTCTGGTGGTGCCCGCGATGTTGTTTGCGATGTGGGCGCAGTCGCAGGTTTCCAGCGCCTTTGGAAAATATGAGCGGGTGCGCACCCTGCGCGGCATAACAGCGGCTGAGGCGGCGCGGCGCATTTTGGACGATAATGGGTTGCAGCGGGTGCGCATCGAACACATCTCTGGCAGCCTGACCGACCATTATGATCCAACCGCTAAGGTGGTGCGCCTGTCGGATTCGGTTTATAACAGCAGCTCGGTGGCAGCGCTGGGGGTGGCGGCACATGAGTGCGGCCATGCGGTGCAGCACGCCACCCATTATTCACCGCTGGTGTTCCGCAATGCCATCATTCCGATCACCAATCTGGGTTCGCGTCTGGCAATTCCGATTTTTATACTGGGACTTGCGCTTACACCGGTCCTGCAAAGCCCTGTAATTTGTAATCTGGGATTGGGGCTGTTTTCGCTGGTGGCGATATTCCAATTGGTTACGCTGCCGGTTGAATTTAACGCCTCCTCGCGCGCGCTGGCAACCTTGGAGGCGCAGCGCTACCTGGAACCGAGCGAGCTGCGTGGTTCGCGGCGGGTGTTGCAGGCGGCGGCGCTGACCTATGTAGCAGCGCTGGTAAGCACACTGGCGCAGCTGTTGCGGCTGATGGCGATTGCGAACCGCCGCAACAACCGTTAGAGGGCTGCCAATGAAAAAGAATGCACGAGATACCGCGGTGCGCGCGCTGTTGCGCCAGCAATCGGCGGGCAGTTATTCCAATCTGCTCATTGACAGCGTTTGTGCACAGGATAAACTGGACCCGCGTGACGCGAAATTTGCACGCGCGCTGTTTTATGGAACGCTGGAGCGGCGGCTGACCTTGGATCATTTGCTCCGCCAGCATAGTGCGCGTCCGTTGGAGAAGCTCTCCCCCGCCGTGCGGGAAATTCTGCGGGCGGGCGCCTATCAGTTGCTTTATATGGATGTGGATGATTATGCCGCCGTCAGCGAGAGTGTCGAACAGGCAAAACGGCTGCAATGCAGTAGGGCATCCGGCTTTGTCAATGGGGTATTGCGCAGCCTGCTGCGAGATAACAAGCGGATTCCGCCGGTGGAGGGCTCGCGCGCCGCGCAGCTGGAGGTAGAATATGCCTGTCCAGCCTGGCTGGTGGAGATCTGGCTTGCACATTATGGCGAGCAGGCATGTCTGCGGATGCTGGAACAATCTTTAGGCAAGCCGCCGCTTTATCTGCGGGCGAATACCATCCGTATTTCGGCGCAGGTATTGGCGCAGCAGTTGCAAGCGCAGGGGGCTGTTTGCCGTCTACTGGAACCGGAGGGATGTATCGAGTTGATTTCCCAGCCGGTTGCAACCGAACAGCTCAACGGCTTTACAGAGGGGCTGTTTCATGTGCAGGACCGCGCTTCTCAGCTGTGCGCGGCGGCGGTGGATGCACAGCCAGGGATGCGGGTGTTGGATACCTGCGCAGCGCCGGGCGGCAAATCGTTTACCGTTGCACAGCGGATGCAGGGGAGCGGCGAGCTGATTGCCCGTGACCTGCATGAAAAACGTGCGCGGCTGGTGCAGGAAGGCGCGCGTCGTTTGGGCCTTTCCAACCTTCATGCAAGCGCAGGGGATGCCTCGGTTTATGCGCCGGAACTCGGACGGTTTGACAGGGTGCTGTGTGATGTGCCCTGCTCTGGTTTTGGAGTCATCCGGCGGCGGCCGGAAATTAAGTATAAGACGCCGGAATCTATCCGGAATTTGCCGCAGGTACAGTATAAAATCCTGCAAACCTCCTCACAATATTTAAAGGAGGGTGGCCGGCTGATTTATTCGACCTGTACGCTGCTGCCGCAGGAGAATGAACAGGTGGTCATGCGGTTTCTTGCGCAGGCAAAGGGATTTCAGCTGATTTCGCAGCATAGTTATACAGGAGAGGACAGCGATGGCTTTTTTGTTGCAGTGCTGCAAAGGGAATGAGCTTGTCACTTCTGTTGGTTAAGGATGCGTTTCGCCCCCGCAAAAATCCCGCGGGGATTTTTGACGGGAACGACCAAAGGCCCCGCCTTTGGAATCCGCAGCCTTTTGAAAAAGGCTGGCGAAAACTTCTGTGCGCGCTGCGGCGCGGGAATGGGAAAAGCAGAGAGGACGGTTATGGAAAAACAGGACATCAAATCGTTGACATTGGCACAGCTCACCGCACAATTTACCACGCTAAACCTGCCGAAATTCCGTGCAAACCAGGTTTACAGCTGGCTGCATGACAAGCGGGTTTCCTCCTTTGCGCAGATGACCAACCTGCCGCTGGCGCTACGCGGGCAATTAGACGGACTGTTTTACATAAACGCCGTACAAATCCGCAGAAAGCTAGTTTCCCGTTTGGATGGCACGGTAAAATATCTTTATGAGCTGCAAGACCACAACTGCATAGAGGCGGTGCTGATGCGCTATCATCATGGCAACTCGCTGTGCATTTCCACCCAGGTAGGTTGCAGGATGGGCTGCCGGTTTTGCGCCTCGACGCTGGCGGGACTGGTGCGCAATCTCACCCCTGCTGAAATGCTGGATGAGGTATACACCGCACAGCAGGATTCGGGGGAACGGGTGGACAGTCTGGTTTTAATGGGAATTGGTGAGCCGCTGGATAATTTAGAGAATGTGCTGACGTTTTTGGAGATCCTGTCCAGTCCGCAGGGGCTAAATCTCAGCCTGCGGCATGTTTCACTTTCCACCTGCGGGTTGGTTGATAAAATTCATGAGCTGGCCCAGCGAAAATTGCAGCTCACCTTATCGGTTTCCCTACATGCACCAAATGATACAATTCGCAATCTTTCGATGCCGATTAACAAAAGGTATAATATTGAGACGCTTTTGGACGCTTGCCGCGCTTATTTTGAAGTCACAGGGCGTCGTATCTCGTTTGAATATGCGTTACTGGATGGTGTGAACGATGCGCCGGAACACGCGGCTGAATTAGCGCGGCGGCTGCACGGGATGGGGGCGCATGTCAATTTGATTCCGGTCAACGAGGTGGCAGAAACCGGCTATCGTCGGGGCAGCCGCACCAAAATTGAGCAATTCCGCGGCCAGTTAGAGCGGTTAGGGGTCAACGCGACCATTCGCCGTGAGCTGGGCAGCGACATTGCAGCAGCCTGTGGGCAGCTGCGCCGCCAGGAAGCGGCAGCAACAGCAGAGAAGGGGGATTCCATTTGATACGGATATACGGCGCAACCGATAGGGGCTGTGTGCGCACCACCAATCAGGACGCCTTTACCTATAAAATAATTGACGAGGAAACCGCCTTTGCGGTGGTATGTGATGGGATGGGCGGCGAAAAGGGCGGCCATATCGCCAGCGCGCGGGCGGTGGAGGTAATCTCGATGGCGCTGACCCGTTCGTTAAACGCACAAACGCCGGTATCCTCCATCAAGTCGATGCTGATTGCAGCAATCAGCGCGGCGAATGCGGTTATTTACGAGACTGCACAGGCGGACCCCGAGCTCAAAGGGATGGGGACGACTGTAGTGGCATTGGTCATACGGGAGGACACCCTTTGTCTGGCACATGCAGGGGACAGCCGCGCCTATCAGTTCGCGGAGCGTGCGCTGTGTGCGCACCGGCTCACCCACGACCACAGCGTTGTGCAGCTGCTTTTGGATAACGGTGAAATTACCGAACGTGAAGCGCGTGTGCATCCCAAGCGCAACTATATCACCCGTGCTTTGGGGGTAGAGCGTAATATTGATGTGGAATATTACGAGCAGTATTTCCGCGCGGGACGTTTGTTGCTATGCTCGGATGGGCTTTATAACTATGCTCCGCCGGATGATCATTTGGATTTGATCACCTCCTGTGTCAGCGAGCAGGATCTTTGGCTACTGATTGACGAGGCGAATAAGGCGGGAGGGCCGGACAACATTACAGCAGTAATTGTGGTGAAGGAAACAAAACCGCGGCGTGCGGGAGGTAAGACCTGATGGATAAATATTTGGGGAAAAAGTTGGATGGCCGGTATGAAATTATGGAAATTATCGGTATCGGCGGGATGGCAAATGTTTATAAAGCGTATGATGTGATTGAAAACAGGGTGGTTGCAGTCAAAATTCTGCGCGATGAATATATGGGCAATGAGGATATGCGCCGGCGCTTCAAAAACGAAAGCAAGGCAATGGCAGTGCTCAACCATCCCAACGTCATGCGGGTGTACGATGTGAGCTTTTCCGACCGGCTGCAATCGATTGTGATGGAGTTTATCGACGGAATCACCCTCAAGGAATATATCGAACAGCAGGGGGTGCTGCGTTGGAAAGAAGCGGTGCATTTCACCGTGCAGATTCTGCGAGCGTTGCAGCACGCCCATGACAAGGGGATTGTTCACCGCGATATCAAGCCGCAGAACATCATGCTATTGTCGGATGGAACGATTAAGCTGACCGATTTTGGAATTGCGCGGTTTGCGCGCAGCGAAACAAGAACCCTCACCGACAAGGCGATTGGCTCGGTGCATTATATCAGCCCTGAACAGGCGGCAGGCGGCGAAATCGATGCGCGCACCGATATTTATTCGGTCGGGGTGATTTTGTATGAGATGCTCACCGGAAAGGTGCCGTTTGAGGCGGAGTCTCCCGTTTCGGTAGCGCTCAAACAGATTCAAAGCAAGGCGACCCTGCCGCGCGAGCTAAACCCCTCGATTCCGGAGGGATTGCAGGAGATTATTCTGCACGCGATGGAAAAGGATCTGAACAAGCGTTATCAGAGCGCGGCACAGATGCTGCGGGATATCGACGAGTTCAAACGTGACCCATCCATCTCGTTCGAGTACAAATATTTGACGCCCGTGACACCACCCGGGGAGGAGCGCTATTCCGAAGCGATCCAAACCGCCCGCAAAGCGAAGAAGGAAAAGAAAGTGAAAAGAAAAAGACAAAAGCCCAAACGTGCCCCGATTATTCCGGTACTTGCCGGTGTGACAACCGCCTTTGTGCTGGTGACAGCCGCTTTTATTGGATTTATGATCTATCTGAACAATCCGTTTGCCAGCGTAGAGGATGCAACCGTCCCCACATTGGTGGGACAGCGGTATGATCTGGTGCGCGACTCCACCAAATACAGCCAGTTCGTTTTAGAGGCGGTGGAATCGGATTACAGCACCGAATATGGCAAAGGCTATATTTACGACCAAAGCCCCAAGGCTGGCACCAAGGTCAAGGTGAACTCCACCATCAAGGTAAAAATCAGCACCGGACAACTCACCACCCGCCTGCCGGATTTTGCCGAGCAGGAGGTTTCACAGGTGGTCGCGCTGCTGACCGAGTGGGGCATCGGCTGCGAGCAGAAGCAGGTATTTGATGAGAAGGTGGCAGCGGGCTGTGTGGTGCGCACCATGCCCGCTGCCGATGCAGAGGTAACCGCTGGCGAGGTGGTGACCGTTTATGTGAGTCTGGGCAAGGAGGACAAGCAGGTTCCGGTGCCAGACTTGAAGGGCATCAGTATTGATGATGTCAAAACGCTGCTGGATAATTATAAGTTGAAGGTGGGCAAGATCACCTATGATGAGGAGAGCGACGAGGACGCCGGTGTTGTAGTGGGGCAGTCGCCAGCTGCGGACGAGCTGATCTCTCAAAATTCAGAGATCGACCTGACGGTAGCAGGCAGCACGGGCGGCAGCGTCCGGTTGGCGATGCAGATACAGCTGCCGGAGCTCGATCGCGAGATCGAGATTACCGCCACCCAGGACGGACGCGAGGTGCAGGCAGAAACGCTCAACCCCGCAGAAGCGCGCGTCTGGAAGCCGGTATTTGAAGGGGAGGGCACCGCAGAGGTGAACATCTTCTTTGACGGCGAGCTCTATCAGGTCTATGAGCTGGACTTTGACCGCAAAGGCCATGTCACCTTGTACGATTTTTCGGACGAGTTCTCGGAATAGCGGGGCAGTGATATGACCAAAACAGGATTGATTGTCAAAGCAACCGGTGGCTTCTATTATGTGGCCGCCGGTGCGGTTACATATGAATGCCGTGCGCGCGGCATCTTCCGCAAGGAAAAAATTTCCCCACTGGTGGGGGATACGGTCGCCTTTGAGCCCTTGGGGGAGGCGACCGGCTCGGTCACAGAAATTTTGCCGCGCAAAAACCAACTGGTGCGTCCGCCGTTGGCCAATTTAGATACGTTTGTTTTGGTGACGTCGGTGGCTGACCCTGCGCCGAATCCGCTGGTGTTGGATAAGCTGATTGCGATTGCCTGCCATAAAGCAATACGTCCTATGTTGGTGATTACAAAAAGCGACCTGGGTGCGCCGGATCGCCTCTTGGAAATCTATCAGACGACCAATATCCAAACCTTTGTGGTTTCTCCGCAGAGCGGTGAGGGGATAGAAGCGCTGCGGCAAGCGCTCTCAAAGGGGATCAGCGCGTTTTCAGGCAATACCGGCGTCGGAAAATCCAGTCTGCTCAACCGGATTGATGAGCGGCTCGCGCTAGCCACCGGCCAGACCAGCCAAAAGCTGGGGCGTGGACGCCACACCACCCGCCATGTGGAGCTGTACCGGCTGGGAGACGGCTATATTGCGGATACACCCGGCTTTTCAGCGGTCGAGCTGGAACGGTACGAGCAAATCCGCAAGGAAGAGCTGGCCGATTGCTTTTGGGAGTTCGCGCCCTATCGTGATAAATGTCGGTTTACCGGCTGTTCGCATACGGTTGAAAAGGGCTGTGCGGTGCTTGAGGCGCTGCGTGCCGGTCAAATACACCCATCCCGTCACGCGAGCTATTGCGCGATGTACGAGGACGCAAGGAAAATCCGCGAATGGGAGCTGAAAAAATGAAACGCTGTATCATCTTTGGCGGTGGACCGCTTTCGGACTGCGACAAAATACAGCTTGATTTGCAGGCTCAGGACGATACCATAGCCTGTGACGCAGGTTATCTCACCGCGCGGCATTTTGGCATTGTACCGCGGCTGGTGGTGGGGGATTTTGATTCCTACAAAGGCGCGATAGAAAACGGCGCCCAGGTTTATACCGCCCCGGTGCGCAAGGACGACACCGATACCATGCTGGCGGTCAAGCTGGCGCTAAAGGCGGGCTGCAAGGAATTTCTGTTGATTGGGATGCTGGGCGGCAGATTGGATCATACACTGGCCAATCTGCAAACGCTGGGCTATCTGTGCGAGCATGGCGCACGCGGAGAAATCCGCGCCAATAGGAACCGCTGCTGGGCGGTGCAGAATGGTGCTTTGCGGCTCAAGCGGCTGGAAGGCTGGCACCTGTCGGTATTTGCACTGGATGGGTGTTGTAGGGGCGTCAGCTTGCGTGGTGTCTCCTATCCGTTGGAGGGCGCGACACTTACCAGCAGCTTTCCTCTGGGGGTCAGCAACGAGTTTGCAGCGGAAACAGCAGAAATTGCGGTGGAGGACGGGACGTTGCTTGTAATCGCTTCCCAGGAGGGCGGCGAGGGCTCGTGTCAATCGTAGCATAGCAAAAAATCAGAGGTGAAGACAATGTATCATGCAATGACAAAGGTATCAACAAAGGATGTTCTGATGACCTTTTTTGGCGGAGCTGTATTGCTTGTGACTATGCTGGTGATCAGTTTTCTGCTCCGGCCGCTTTACCCTTTGTATCTTCGGCAGTTTGATATCGGGACTGGCAGCATAGGCAGTGAGGCATTGGACAGCACCCCGCGCGCCTCATCGATCGAGGATCTGCGCCGGTTGGAGACCTTCACCGTTGCGATGGACAAACGGGATTTCAGCCCTTATCGTGGAATCGCATTGGACAACGTCGCGTTTGTCGCATTGTATCTGGAGGACGGTAGCTGTGTGGCGGCGCGAATCCGTTACGATGCCATCCAGTATCAGCCGTTCCCAGGCAATGAGCATACCAAATTGGCAGTGATGCCGATTGGACGTTGGGAACCATGGGTGCGCACCGAGAAGCAGGAGGAGCTGCTTGCCAATCAGGTTCATAAGGGCATTTTTGACACGACCAATTATTATGTGGATATGGTCGGCGATTTTGGCAGGGTGCGCTCAGAATGGGATTTTTGTCAGGACTATGCCTGGGCAGGCGGAATGCTGGTGGCGCTGGCCTTTCTTTGGTGGGAGCGCTCCAGACGGGTGCGCAATGGCGAGAGTACCCCACTGGTGTTTGGTTGGAGATACTACCGCAATGGACGGCTTTCCAAGGCGCAAACCGATTTGGAACGGTGGATGCTGGCGGCTTGTGCGATTTCTCGCATTTCGGCACGTCTGCCGATCGACCGGCTGGGCGGTCATCCACGCACGCCGTTTGATGCACAGGCGGTTCGCAAAAACTTGATGGATGGTTGGGAGATTGATAGGGGCAGTATGTGTCTGTCGTATGTGGACTGGCTGTTGGATGAGAAAAAATGCGCGAGCGGAAAACGCAGCGAAATTGCATTTGACGGCTGCCGCGCGCTGTCGCTGCTGGATACAAGCTATATTGCGGGCTATCTCACCCGCAAGCAGATGGTCAGAAACGCGATCCCTATTTGTCAGCTGCTCCAGCGCAAGTTTTCCGGTTGGGCCGAATTTGGTGAGTCCTACCTTGACGGCTACAAGGAGTTTTTGGAGAAGGAGCAAAGGGACCTTAAAAATTTAGAGGTGCGGCGCGATGCCTTTGAACAGCTGCGCGCTGCGCCAAATAGCTGCTATCAAATTTCCTGGAACCTGACGATGGATGCGCGCTATTGGAACGATGTTTACGATTGGGACAACCGTCCGCCGGAGCCGCAGGCACTTCCGAAAAAGAAGCAAAAGGCTACCCCAAAAAATCCGAAGGAGCGTTGGTTTACAGCGACCTATGCGCCGTGGACGGTTGTCTTTGCAGGAGACTGGGAGTTGATCGGCGGTGGAGCACAGGAGGTGGAAAGTGCCAAAAGAGCGCTCGAGCGGGATTGGGGCATACATAACCGCAAGGAAGGGCTGGAAATGATCGAATGGCTGTGCAACCGACATTGGAATGATCATCTGCCGGCGGCACTCTCCTGGGATCTGTGCCGCGCCAACCAGTTATTGGGGATGTATTTCAATGTTGGATACATCACCCGCAAGGAGCTAAACGAACGCTCGACAGCAGTATGCAAACTGATACGGCAAAGGTTCCATTCCTGGGAGGAGTTGCAGCAGCGGTATCTGGAAGGCTTTGCGGAATGGCGGGCGGGCATCGATCATAAAAAGGATAGCTCGGCGATCCGGCGGAGATGGGAAATCTATCAGGATCTAAAGGAGCTGCCGGATGGCCCCTATTGTCAGCCATGGGAGTTGCTATTATAAATTGATAGAGAAAGGAAGTCTGGTTATGGCCGTGATTACAGCAAAGCCTCTATTCCAAAAACCGGAGGGAACAGCAACCCTTTATACCCTGCAAAATACAAATGGAATACGGGTTTCTATCACGAATTATGGTGCAACCATTCTGTCTATATGGGTGCCGGACCGCAACGGAAAGCTGGCAGATGTTGTGCTTGGACATGGTAGCACAGAAATGCTTTGCCAGCAGTGCTATTATTTGGGGGCGACGGTTGGGCGCTGTTGCAACCGCATCAGCAAAGGCCAGTTTACGCTAAATGGGAGGGATTACCAGCTGGCCTGCAACGATCACGGAAAAAATCATCTGCACGGCGGAGTCGGTGGATTTGCGCGCCGCTTCTGGCAGGCACAGACGCTGGAAAATGGATCGCTACGGATGTCCCTGCACAGTCCGGACGGCGAGGATGGATACCCCGGCAATCTGGAGGTATCGGTTGTTTTCACGCTGACTGAAAATGACCAATTACAGCTGCATTACCAGGCGCAGGGGGATGCAGATACATTGTGCAGTCTGACCAACCACACCTATTTTAATTTAGCAGGTCATGATGCAGGGGATATTTTAAAGCACAAGCTCAAGCTGTATGCCGACCGGTTCACCGAAACGAATGCAGAAAGCATCCCGACCGGTCGAGAGCTGCCGGTGGCAGGCACCTCGATGGATTTCACCGACTTTCATGCGATTGGTGAACGCATCCATGCGGCAGATCAGCCACTGAAATTTGGCAACGGCTATGATCATAACTGGGTGTTGCGGGACGGGGATGGGCAACTGGCGCTCTGTGCCGAGCTGTACGAACCAGAGAGCGGACGGTTGCTGCAAGTCTCCACCGATCTGCCCGGCATCCAATTTTACAGCGGAAATTTTATAGATGGCTCAGCCTGCGGCAAGGGCGGCGTGTATTACCAGCCTAGAAGCGGGCTTGCGCTGGAAACCCAATATGCCCCTGATGCGGTCAATCATCCGCAGTGGCCGTCTCCGATCTTGCGCGCAGGAGAGCAATTTGACAAAACGACCATCTTTGCATTCTCTGTGCGCTAATTCCCGTTTTTCCGTTTATAAAAAGAGAGCTCTGTAGCGATGCTACAGAGCTCTTTGTCGGATAGGGAAAATTTTATTAAATAAAAAACTATTTAATAATCCGACTACCTAATAATAACAGAAAATTCGACAATTGTCAACCATTATAGCACGATTTTGCAAAATAAATTGCAAAAACAAACTTTTGGTAAATTGTTTACTCAACCGCAGCCGCAATTGCCGCGTTTATTCTGCTTTGGGAAGGCGGCGAACGGCGGACAGCCGCAGGCAGGTGTAGGCGTCGCGGGGGCGCAGCCACAGGCGGGAGCAGGCGCAGGCATCGCGGGGGCGCAACCACAGGCGGGAGCAGGCGCAGGCATCGCGGGAGCGCAGCCACAGGCCGGAGCAGGTGCGGGTGTCGCAGGGGCGCAGCCACAGCCATCAGAGGCGGGCGCAGGCATCGGGGCAGCGCAGGAAGGCTTGCAGTCCTGCCGCGGTTGGATGGGCTTCGGATTACACTGCGTATCAAAGCTGGGGTTGAAAGCATAGAAATTGCGTGCATCGGTGTTTTCCTGAACGATTCGCAACGCATCACCGAAATGATCAATTTAAATAAATATCCGAATCCTGATAGATTTTCCCAACCACGAAATTTGCAGTGATTTCACGCATATGTTAGTCACAGAAGGAACGCCCTTTTGTGGGACATCTGGGAGGAAACACAGTGGCAAATTTGAAAGGGGAATACACGGACATCCGAAACCGCACCCATATGGTAGAACATATTCTTATACCGGCTGAGAATAAGGAGGCCAAAGAGCAAATGCTTGAGGAGCTGCTTGATATGCTGAAAGAGTTAGGTGAAAAATCTCCCACTTGATCGGCTGATAGAATACCAATCTGGGGGAGGGGTGGCAAATGGCAATCATCCTGTATGCGCGAAAATCGGTGGAGCGGGAGAACAGCATCAGCTGTGAAACCCAGCTTGCATACTGCAAACGGATGATCCGTCCAGAGGAACAGGACGAAGAGATTGTCATTTTTACAGACAATGGGTTTTCCGGCGGCGATATCAATCGGGACGGCTTTCAAAAGATGATGAAGCTGGTTGATCAGGGTAAGGTCAAAAAGGTAATCGTCTATAAGCTGGATCGCATAAGCCGTTCATTGTCAGACTTTGTACAGATTTTGCAGGAGTTTAAAGCGCACAAGGTTGAATTTGTGTCCTCCCAGGAGTCGTTTGACACATCCTCTCCCTACGGGGAGATGATTGTCAAGCTTCTGATGGTGTTCGCCGAGTTTGAACGGACGTCGATTATCAATCGTGTCACCCAAGCTTACGCCCATCGTAGCGAGATGGGCTTTTATATGGGCGGACGGCGGCCGTACGGATTTGAGCTTGTGCCCGCCATACTGCACAACATCAGGACTAAAAAGCTCCAGGCGATTCCCGCTGAGGCACAGCAGGTGCACGAGATCTTTGCGTTATATGCCCAGGAGAGCATCTCCTTGCGGCGATTGTTGGATGCTCTGGTTGCTGAGGGGAAACAGCCGCTGAATGGCAGCAGCTGGACAACAGCAAAGCTGTCTGCGTTGCTGAAAAACCCCATCTATGTCAAGGCCGATTCGGATGTATACGACTACTATGACCAACATGGGGTGCAGATGATTACGGATGTGTCCATGTTCACTGGGAAATACGGTGCACAGCTTTATGGCCGCACCAAGCACGACATCGATAGAGCAGACTGGTCGGACATGAAATTGGTGCTTTTGACCCATGCTGGCATTGTGAATTCCGATATCTGGCTAAAATGCCAGAGAAAGCTGGAAAAAAACCGGCAGGTCGGAAACAGCGTCAGCAATTTAACCAGTTGGCTGGCTGGAAGGGTAGTTTGTGAGAAATGCGGCCACACGATGACAACCATCAAAGGCAAGCGCAACCGAAATGGCGAGCTGCGGCGGTATTTTCATTGCACCGGCAAATCCCATAAGAAGACCTGCACAGGGCCGCGGGTAACCATCTACGCAGAGGATTTGGAAGGCATGATTGACACTTGTATTTTTGAGAAGTTAACAGATTTAGGGGAGATACAGCACATTCCCAGGACGGAAAATCTTGCAGAGATTAACGAGCTAAAGCTGAAAATAAAAGCGATTGAAAAAGCAGAAAAGCGGCTGGTGGAGGCCATGTTGGAAGGTGGATTCAACAAGGAATTGTTGGCGCTCGCAAATCAGAAGGCGACACAGTTTAAACAGGACCGG
This sequence comes from uncultured Anaerotruncus sp., assembly GCA_910586875.1. GTDB lineage: Bacteria > Bacillota > Clostridia > Oscillospirales > Ruminococcaceae > Anaerotruncus. The sequence continues at coordinate 30,875 of CAJUJI010000007.1, forward strand.
TTGGCGCTGTATGAGCGCATGGAGGCTTTAAAAAGTGCAGATAGGCAGGCGCATGTTACGGTCAATCCGGCAGAATACTGGAAAACAGCCGGCTACAAGTGCAAGAAAGCGGTTGCTATGATTATGATACATAAAATTGTAATCGGTGAGGATGGTAGCACAAAGGTGCTCTGGAACTTATAATAAGCAGATGGAGCATGGATGTGCGATCTAAAAAATCCCCTGCAAGCAATGCTTACAGGGGATAAAATTTTATGGATCGGTGTTAAACTCTTGCAAGTGTAAATTGGTCCACCAACCTCTTCAGGCCGGCAGCCTCCGCTGAAAGTTGCTGGCTGGCGGCAGCGCTTTCCTCCGAGGTGGCGCTGTTGGTCTGTACCACTGAGGAAATCTGGTCGATCCCCTCGGTCACCTGGGTAAGAGCAATCGTCTGATTCTCCGTAGCCTCTACGACAATGTTCATCTGGGTAGTGACATGGCCTGCAAAAACGCCCGTTTGCTCCAAAGCCTCTGTGACCTTGGATACCGCCTGGTCGCCCTCGGCGGCGGCCTCGATAGAGCGCTCGATCAGCTCCTTGGTAGCCTTTGCAGCCTCATCGGATTTCGAGGCCAGGTTGCGCACCTCATCAGCAACCACAGCAAATCCCTTACCGGAGGCACCTGCGCGGGCAGCCTCAACGGCGGCATTCAAAGCCAGAATATTGGTCTGGAATGCAATGTTTTCAATGGTGGCAATAATAACAGAAATTTCCTCAGAAGATTTGGAGATTTTTTTCATCGCGTCATTCAGCTCACCAACATGTTCGATGCTGACATTTAATTGTGCACCAGCCTGTTGTACAAAATGGCCCGCTTGTGCCGCAGCAGAGGTGGTCTGCTTTGCACTGGTAGAGATCTCGTTGATGGTGGCGGCGAGCTCCTCCACCGAGCTTGCCTGCATCATAGAGCCTTGGCTTAGGGTCTGCGCTCCGCTGGAGACCTGGTCACTGGCGGCGGAGACCTGCCCAGCAGCCGAGTCAATTTGACTCATGGTGACGCTCAGCTGGGTTTTCAAGGTTTGCATGGATTCCAAAATTCCCTGGAAGCTGCCTACATAAGCCTCGCGATGAGCAGATTTTATGTCGAAGTTCTTCCCCGCCATTTCTGTAAGCAGATAGCTGATATCATAAATAATGGTATTTAAGCCGGACACCAGATCTGCCGTGGATTTGGTCAGCTCAGCTGTCTCGTCCCGACCGCGGCTCTGCGGTACAGGGGACTGCAAATCACCCTCTACCAGCAGCTTCATCCGTCTGGCGCAGGCTTGCATTGGTATGCTGATATTGCTGGACAGCTTTAGCGCCACCAAAATAGAGGCCAGAATGGAGAAAATCATAACAGCTACATTGGCAAACATGCCAAAGTATGTATTTGCCAGATAATCTTTTTTCATGGCGGTGACTGCTACGCTCCAACCGTCTGTGCCGTCTACCGGAGCATAGGCTGCAAAGCGGGGCCCATCAGAAGCATGGAAGCTGCCAAAACCCTTGCCTCCCTGACGCATATCCGCATGTATCTTAGCCAGCCCTTTTAAGGAGGCGTTGCTTTGCGCTTCCCGCTCAATATTTTGGGTGGTAATGGTCTCCAAGGTGGTGTCAGCAATGGTGTCACCGGATTTATTGATCATGTAGGCATGGCTGCTCTCGCTTATCTTAATAGAGGAAACGATGTTGTTCAAAAAGGTCTCTGGAGGTACGAAATAGATTACGCCAACAATTTCGGACCCTTGATTCCCGCCAGCATAAAGCGGGGCTGCTACCATGATGGAAAGCTCGCCTGTAACCTTGCTGACCAACGGCTCAGACACTGATACAGTTCCCTTCATAGCCTGTTGCACATATTCTCTGCTGGAGTAATCATTTCCGTCAAAAATACTGATCCCGTCTGCACCAATGATATTGCCACGCTGGAAACCGTGCATACGCACTCTCTCGTCTATAATAGCCCGTTTTTCTCCGATTGATACATCCTTGTCAGATAGCTGAGGGATACAGCCAGTGTCCATCGCCACATTTCTATATGCGCTCAATTCCTGTTCGATGCGCTCCCCTGCTAGAACAGCAGTTTCGCCCATCATTTGCTTTACGGTGGCTAAGGTGCTTCTGTAATTTAGCGCCATGCTAGAAAGCCCCACCGCAAGCAAAGCGATGAGAACCGTTGTAATCAGACAGACTGTGATTTTTTTTCGGATACTGTTCATCTCGATGCACTCCCGTTTTATAACATTATTACTTAAAACCCCCTGATAATGATACCACATCCCCTTCTGAGCATTTTATATCGCACCTTCTAGGTGTGTCGATGCTTTTTTCGATCACATTTTCCGCCCTGTGATGCGATTCTCTGATTTTATTATAGAATATTTGGCAGCGAGTTGTCAATGAGAAAACTGGCAATAGAGGCAGCGAAAACGGATAAAAAGCAGGTGGTGAGAGATGCTGCACATAGCATAATACTGTAAATCGAATGAGATGGTTATACATCCATGGTAAATTTCTTTGTAGTCAGCCTGTATGACGGGTAAATTTGCTTAAATTCGTATAGTTTGCTTCACCGAAGCGCTGGAAATGTACGATCTCCCGCTCGCGCAAGAACTTAATGGGGTCGCGCACGTCGGGATCATCCACCAGGCGCAGGATATTGTCATAGCTTAGACGCGCCTTCTGTTCCGCAGCAAGATCCTCATATAAATCGGTAAACGTATCGCCTGTTACCTGCAAGGTGGCGGTAGAAAATGCCATTCCAGAAGCCGCTTGCGGGTAAACGCCTGTGGTGTGATCAACAAAGTATGTGTCGAATCCACCCTTTTTGATATCGCATATGGAAAGATTGCGGGTCAGCTGGTAGAGAATCGCTGAAATCATTTCAATATGCGCGAGCTCCTCTGTGCCGATATCGGTTAACAGGCCCTTAACCTTCGCATAAGGCATACTATACCGCTGCTGCAAATAGCGGGTTGCGGCGCCGAGCTCGCCGTCAGGACCGCCAAGCTGGCTGATAATCACCTTTGCAATTGCAGGATTCGGGTTTTTAATTTTTACAGGGTGTTCAAGTCGTTTCTCATACATCCACATGGTTCAAGCCTCCAATTCCCACGGCCAGGGATCGTCAACCCAGGTCCATGTAGTAGGATTTGTGTTAGCGCGGTTGGTCATCGGCCCAAATTGGCGCTCATAGGCGGCGAGCGCCTCGGAATAGAGCTGTTTGTATTTATAATAATAGGCGAGTCCGTGCGGACATTTGGGGTGGGAGTCCAAATAGAGTGTGACATCGGTGATCGCAAAATCGTACATACGAACAAGGTTTAACAGACGCTGGCGTTCGCATTCACAGTTCATCTGGGGCAGCCTCCTTCCAAAAAGGGTTTATCCAGGCCAGGAAAGATGGTTCCGCGGCAAAGCGCCTTTTCCGGCTCATACACCGTCTCCCATTCCTGCAAGGGGGAATAGGTCATAGCCAGTGCAGGCATTGTATCCGGGCACAGAAGGTCCTGTACAACCGTACAAACTACACTGGTGTCAAAGTTGCAGTCCATATACAAAAATCTCCTTTGCAAAACTAAGGCGGGAAAGCTCCCTCTCAACTCATACTATGAAATGCAGGGGATTTTGTGCCTGTGGTCGATTGCGGCGCAGGTGCAAGGCAGCAAAAAGCGCCTCTGCTTTTATGCAGAGGCGCTTTTTTAAGATGCTTTACCAACCCCGCCAAAGGTCTGACTTTGTGCAGAGAGAGAAAAGGTCGTGCTGGCAGGGAGATCGTCCGCAGGCTGTGGGTTTGTGCCATCAGAGGGCCGAGGCTGCTTCTCCTGTGAACGCTCGGGCTGCCGTGTTTTATCAGGCTGTTGGCCTTCCGGCGGACGCTGCGGGCGCTCACCCTCCTGCGGCGGCCGGTTCGGTCGTCCACCGCGCTTACCCATCGAACTACCGGCGGTTTGCAGCTGTGACTCACCGGATAGGGTTATTTCATCGGTGTACAGCACACCGCCTACCGGAGCAATGTCTGAGGAAACCTCCTGTGCTGTATACAGGGTGTAATCTCCATCGACCAGAGCAGGGCTGCTGTAGACCAAAACGCCATAGCTACCAGAGGGCGCAATTGCGGCGACAAGCGCGTCATCTGCATTGCGGATTGCAACCGCGTCCTGCTGCCGGTCGGAAAATTGCAGCGCCAAAAAGCGTTGGGTAGAATCCGCGCTGACAGCGTCATACATGTTGCCGGTGAAGACCACCGTGCCACCATTGATGAAAATTCCGTTATCTGCGTCTAAACCGCTGTCCATGCTGTGCGGGTTGGCTTGCGCAATCACCGTGCCGCCATTGATTACAATAGAGCCGTTGGAGTCAATCCCATCTCCTTCGCTGCCTTGGTCGGCGCGAATATACAGCTGCCCGCCATTGATGGTGGTGACGCTCACCCCATCCTCATTGGTGTTGATGCCATCATCGCCGGAAATGATGGAAATTTCTCCGCTGTTGATGGTAAGATGTAGTTCGCTGTCTAAGCCTTCGTTCTCGGCCTGGATTGAAAGTGCGCCCTCCCCTTGGATTAGCATTGACATTTTGCTGTAAAATGCGCCATCATATTTATGCAGTTTTTTGGTGGTGCCTGGCTGATAAATCCGCGCGACATAGGAACCATTTACCCGATTGACCGAACCATCGGCCAGCGTGACAATCGCGCCAGCCTGCTCGGTGCTTTGGGATTCCCAAACGTTGTAGAAGATCACCGCAGGCGCGGCAGTACAGGTGATGTCCGCGCCGTCCAGCACCAGCTCTACAACCGCATCGGGATTTTCCTTTGCGTCCTCGCCCAAATCGATTGCGAGCTGTCCAGCGGATAGCTGGCCGCTTACCTGATAGCGCCCGGGCTGCGTGATGGTAACGACCGTATGTGCCGCCGCCTCGGTGGGGTCATGTGCATCCTGTTCGGAGCCTTCCCCATAGCTCTCGTCCTGCCCAGCCTGGTAGTAAATGAGTGCTGCACCGGTATAAACAGCAGACTGTGCATCGGTGGAAATTGGCGTACCATCCACCGTAATTTTATCGTCCGAAAGCTGGATGACCGTTTGGACGGTTTCGGAATTCTGTAGTTGCTCTGCCTGGGAAGCCGGTGCTGCATCTGCCGCAGAGGAGACGGACGGAGAAGGCTGGTTGACAGCGCTGCCACAGGCGGACAAGCTAACCGTCCATGCAGATAAAATTGAAAGAAGCATCCATTTTTTCATCAAAACACCTCGTATTTATAATTCACTTTGTTTTCATTATTCTACCGATGTCTTGTGAAAAACCTGTGTGTAAGCTTTCGCAAAATTGTAAACGTTGACTTTCCGGTACAGACAGGATAAACTAAAAAAGCAAGGAGGCGGAATTATGAAAAAACTGGCGGTCGGGATACTGGCCCATGTGGACGCAGGGAAAACAACCCTGTCGGAAGGGTTGCTGTTTCGCAGCGGTTGTTTAAAAAAGTTGGGGCGGGTGGACCACCAGGATGCGTTTTTAGATACAGAGTGGTTGGAGCGGGAGCGCGGCATTACCATTTTTTCCAAGCAAGCGGTGCTGCCCATACAGGATGGGGAGGTCACCTTGCTGGATACGCCAGGGCATGTGGACTTTTCCGGTGAGATGGAGCGCACCCTTCAGGTGTTGGATTATGCGATTTTGGTCATCAGCGGCAGCGATGGCATCCAAGGGCACACCAGAACCCTCTGGCAGCTGCTTGCCCGCTATCAAATCCCCACCTTTTTGTTTGTGAACAAGATGGATTTGCTGGGCAGCGATCAGGCCGCACTGCTGACCGAATTGCAGCAGCGATTGGATGGCAATTGCGTCGATTTTACCCAGCAGGGCGACGCCTTTTGGGAGGCGGTTGCAGTCTGTGGGGAACAAGCGCTGACGGAATATCTTGAGCAAGGGCGGATACAGGATGTGCAGATTGCTGCACTGATGCAGCAGCGCAAGCTGTTCCCCTGCTATTTTGGCTCGGCGCTCAAGCTGGATGGGGTGGATGCGCTGCTGGATGGGCTTGCGCGCTATACACAAGCTCCTGCTTATCCGGAGGTATTCGGCGCGCGCATCTTTAAAATTGCGCGGGACGCCCAGGGCAACCGACTGACCTATTTAAAGGTGACCGGTGGCAGCCTGCGGGTAAAGGAGCTGTTGACCAACCGGCAGGAGGGACTTGGAGCGGAAAAAATATGGGAGGAAAAAGCCGATCAGCTGCGCATCTATTCCGGCGCCAAATACCGGCTGGTGGAGCTGGCTGAGGCGGGAACCATCTGTGCTGTGACCGGTTTGAGCCACAGCCGCGTGGGGGAAGGGTTGGGCTATGAAGCGGCGGGTGTACCGCCGGTATTGGAGCCAGTGCTGACTTATCAAGTGTTGTTGCCAGAGGGCTGCAACCCGCTTTTTGCGCTTCCAAAGCTGATGCAGCTTGCGGAGGAGGAGCCGCAGCTCCGGATTGTCTGGAACGAGCAGCTCCAAGAAATCCATCTGCAACTGATTGGAGAGGTGCAGATGGAAATTTTGCATCAGCTAATTCTCACCCGGTTTGGGCTGGAGGTATCCTTTGGTCCTGGCAATATCGTTTACCGGGAGACCATCTGCGCACCGGTGGAGGGGGTCGGACATTTTGAGCCGCTGCGCCATTATGCGGAGGTGCATTTACTGCTTGAACCGGCCCCACGCGGCAGCGGCTTGCAGTTTGCCACCGCTTGCAGCGAGGATCAATTGGAGCGCAATTGGCAGCGGCTGATCCTCACCCATCTGGAGGAGCGGGAGCATCCCGGCGTGCTGCTTGGCGCATCAATCACCGACATGAAGATCACATTGGTGGCTGGGCGCGCGCACAAGAAGCATACCGAGGGCGGAGACTTCCGGCAGGCGACCTATCGCGCGGTCCGGCAGGGTTTGATGTGCGCCCAAAGTCTGCTGTTGGAGCCGTATTATCAGTTTCGGTTGGAGCTGCCTACAGAGCTGGTGGGGCGCGCGATGTCGGATTTGCAGCGGATGTGTGGCAGCTTTGAGCCGCCGCAGACCAATGCTGGAGAGGCAATGCTGATGGGCAGCGCGCCGGTGGTGGAACTGCGGGATTATGCAATAGAGGTGGCGGCCTATACCCGCGGCAGAGGTAAGCTCTCCTGCACCTTCAAGGGCTATGAGCCCTGCCATAACCCCGAGGAGGTGCTTGCGGCCAGCGATTACGACTGCCTGCGGGATGCCGAAAATCCGGCGGATTCGGTGTTCTGCGCGCATGGAGCGGGGGTGGTCGTGCCCTGGGACCAGGTGCGTGCACACATGCACATAGACAGCGGCCTGCGCTTTGGCAAGACGGCACAGCCACCGCCACAGGAGCCAGCGGAAAAGATCAGCCGCAGCAGCTACTGTGGTACATTGGAGCAGGACAAGGAGCTGCAAGCGATTTTTGAACGCACCTATGGGCCGGTCAAGCAAAACGCGTTTTTTCCGCAGCGCCATCCGGAGCAACAGCCTGCAACAGCCACTCCATGGGATACTCCGCCACAGGATTTGGGGCCGGAATATCTGTTGGTGGATGGGTATAATATTATTTTCGCATGGGAGGAGCTCAAAGCGGTCGCGCAGGAGAACCTGGATGCCGCACGGCAGCTCCTGGTAAATCTGCTGAGCAATTATCAGGGATACCGTCAATGCGAGGTGATTCTGGTGTTTGACGCCTATAAGGTGCGGGGAAACCCAGGCACCGTTACCCGTGCACACAACATTTATGTGGTCTATACCAAGGAGGCAGAAACGGCTGATGCTTATATTGAAAAGGCCACCTATGAAATCGGGAAAAAGCATCGGGTGCGGGTGGCAACCTCCGACAGCGCCGAGCAGCTGATTATATTGGGGCATGGAGCGTTGCGCATTTCGGCGAACACCTTTCGTGCAGAGCTTGAACAGGTCAATGGACAGATCGCCGCCTTGCTAGAGCGAAACCGCCGTCAGCAAAAATCCCTGAATGTCAAAGCAGCGCTGGATAAGGCGCGGCGCCCGCCCAGATAGTGTTAGGCTTGCAGGTGTCACGCAAGTACCCATAAAACAATTCCGCAAAGAATCAAAATTGCCCCATTCAAGCATAAGAACACGCGAGCGCCTTTCTCACCAAAATGCCGGTAAGCAAACGCATGTAACCCAAAAGGGCGGTTCCCGGTGGGGTCCCAAAGCCACTTCCAGCCAAATATTCCGCCCAGGATGAGCAGCACGCCGGTAAGAATAACAACAAGCTGCCATTGCTGCTGTAAAATAGACAAAATTTGCTGCATCAAAAATCGCTCCCTAAATTATATGATAAAAATGATAGCATAAATTTCAAAGAAAGTCATGCTAG
>CAJUJI010000008.1 GCA_910586875.1 uncultured Anaerotruncus sp.
GTCCAGGGGCAGCGCCCCTGGTCGCTACGCGGGGAATAAAGCCAAACGGTTTTATTCCCCGCGGGCGAAACGCGTCTTTGCCTGAGAAGCGCATTTTGGGGGTGAATTGCGGCCTGTTCAACAGGCCGCAAGAGGGGGCTTTTGCAAGAAAAAAGCCCCCTAGCCAACCGCACTTTCCTATGCAAACAATCTATATCACCCATTCCCTAGGAGGACCCGTCATGAGCAAATTCACCCTTGACACCGATTTTGCAACACTCAGCACTGCGCAAACGCACCAGTGGATGCTGGACCTGCAAGACATCATAGAAACGTCCTTTGAAAATAGCAGCAATCGCACTAGCTTACTCGCGAACCTGCTGGTGCTTGAGCGCTATACCAACACACTGCGCCAGGGACTGGCCGCAAACGGAGAGCAACCTTCCGCCATTTTGCAGCAATCGCAGGACCTGCTTTGGGATTGGCTGCAAGAGCGCGCCAACCCGCACGACTTCGAGGACTACGCCAACAACCTCTATGCCTGTGTCTGCTACATCGCAACCGGTGAGGAGCTCAACGAACAGCAGGAAGCCTTTCTGCATGAACAGCTTGCAGAATACACGGACTTCAGCACCATTGAAACCCATATTATCGAATGGAGTGCAGCCCTTCTCATCAGCATTCTTGCAATTTCCGGCGCTCGGCTGGACTTTGAAGAATTAGCGTCCTGCAAGAACATTTCCTTCTTTGAAATTGAGGACATGCTGAATATTTTAACCGATGCGTGTATTGACCTTACCGGCATACCAAGGGCATCCTGTAAGGCTAAAGACTGGGAGGAAGCAGAGGGCAAGCTTTATCAGACACCGCTGTTCCGGCAGATTGTCGCGAACGTATTGGAGGACCTGCGCACGGCGCTTGCGGCAAAGCCGGAGGCGTTTGCAGCGCTGAGAAAGACGTACCAGCAATGCACCATTCTACCCGAGGAGTTTGCTGAGGATCTGCTTGCGTATTAGCAAGCAGTTACGCCAAGCCTCGCGGCTTGGCGCGCCGCTTGCGGAGTATCTTGCGCGCTACGGCGCGCGCTTGGACGGATAAAGTGTTCCGTGCGCTGCGGCGCACGGTCAAGGGCTCCGCCCCTGAACCCCGCAGCCTTTAAAAAGGCTGGCGAAATTTTTAATGCGCCTGCGGCGGGCTAAGGCTGGCGAAATTTCTGATGCGCCTGCGGCGGGCTAAGGCTGGCGAAATTTCTGATGCGCTTGCGGCGGGCTAAGGCTGGCGAAATTTCTGATGCGCTTGCGGCGGGCTAAATTCTTGTATTATTTTACATAAAGGAGTTTTCTTTTTAATATGGCACACTATCAGGACTTCAATCTCTCGGACGAGCTTCTCCGCGCGATTGAACGTATGGGCTTTACCGAAATGACCGAGATTCAAGAAAAGGCAATTCCGGTCATGCTCGAGGGGCACGAAATCATTGCCAAGGCCCCCACCGGCACCGGCAAAACCTGCGCTTTTGGCATCCCGATCATTCAGCGGCTTGATCCGTCGCTGCTCAAGGTACAAGCGGTCATCCTCTGTCCAACCCGCGAGCTTTGCACCCAAATTTGCGATGAGCTGCGGGAGCTTTCCCACTTTATCCCAGAGCTGAAAACCGTTGCAGTTTACGGCGGTCAGCCCATCGACCGCCAAATCAGGGCCCTGGGGCGCGGCGCACAGATTGTTGTCGCTACGCCGGGCCGAATGCTCGACCATATGAAGCGTCGCACGATTGATTTGCGGCAGACGAAAATTGCCGTGCTGGACGAGGCAGACGAGATGCTCGATATGGGCTTTTACAAGGATGTTTGCAAAATTTTGGATCGTCTGCCAAAAGAACGGCAGATGGTCATGTTTTCGGCCACCATCTCACGGGAGGTCATGGACATCGGCTGGCTATACCAACGTGACACCGTTGAGCTGACGGTTGAGCCGGTCAAGGACAGCGAGCCGAAAATTACCCAGTATATGCTGGAAAGCACCGGCCGTCAAAAACTTGCGGACCTGATTTACATTCTTCAGCTCTATGACTATCACAAGTCCATGATCTTCTGCAACACCAAATACGCCACCGAAAGCTTAGCGCGCCAGCTGCGTGAGCACGGCTTTAATGCGGAATGGCTCAACGGAGACATGCGTCAGAGCGAGCGCAATAAAATTATGGCGGCCTTTAAGGGAGAAGGCATTGATATTTTGGTTGCAACCGATGTTGCCGCCCGTGGTATCGATGTAACCGATGTAGACGCGGTATTCAACTATGAAATTCCGCTGGAAAATGAGTATTATACCCACCGCATTGGACGCACCGGACGCGCAAAAAAGGAGGGCACCTCCTACATTTTCTATAGCCAGGACGACCTCAAGCGGCTGCGCAACATCATCCGCTACACCCGTTCGCGGGTGGTGGAGCTGGAGTTCAACGAAGAGGGCGAGCTGGTCGAAAAAACACAACCGGAGGTTCTACCATGAATTTTCAAGCACAGATGGATTTTATCAACACCCACAACCCTTATATGCAGCTCAGCGGCATTCGCGTGCTGGATTTGGGCGTAGACTATGCCGTAACCGGTTTGGAGATGGATGCGCAGTCCTGCAATCCGTTTGGCTCACTGCATGGCGGTGCAATCTACACAATGGCGGATTGCGCGTCGGGTTGTGCCGCACGCAGCAACGGTGCGATTTATGTCACACTCAACGGCAGTATCAATTATATCCGAGGCGCCAAGGAGGGCGCAATACGCGCAAATGCACAGGTGGTACATCGCGGACGCACTACCTGTGTGGTACGGGTAGAGGTGCACTGCGGCGAAACGCTGTTGGCGGACGGCAGCTTTACTATGTTCTGTGTGCGCCAACCAGAGGAATGCGGTGAATTTTCGCTTACCCCTGATCAGAATGGTTCAAAATAACCGGCAAATTCACAGACTTGCCGGAATTCTTTTGGCAGGACGTGTCAATATTGCTGAATTTTCTGGCAGCACACCAAAAATTTGTAAAAAAACCTTGACGAATTTCAAATTTGTGATATGATATGTTGCATACAGAAAGACCATGAAGGAAAGAGTAGGCTTCCAAAGCCCCCACAGAGAGCCTCGGTTGGTGAAAAGAGGCGGGAGAGCGGTTGCTGAAGATGGTTCCGGAGTTGCGCGGGCGAAAGCTTTTAGTCCGCGACGGGTTCACCCGTTACAGTGACAGGCATTCAAGCTCTGGATGCCGGCAGAGGCCGCTATGGTAACATTGCGGTGAATCAAGGTGGTAACACGAAGCGTACAGCCTCGTCCTTGTGGACGCAGGCTGTTTTTTATTGCTGTTCATTAACCGTCTGATGGCTCTATATGATCGAATAGCCGCAGACTTTCAACAAATCTTTTTTGATTGGAGGATTTCCTGTGATTGAAATACAGCATGTCACCAAACGATTTCAGGACCAATCTGGCGAGGTGATCGCACTGCGGGATGTCAACCTCTCGATTGGCAAGGGAGATATTTTCGGCATTATTGGAATGAGCGGTGCAGGTAAATCCACCCTGCTACGCTGCCTTTCCACGCTGGAACAGCCCTCGGAGGGCCACATCCTGCTGGATGGGGCGGACATCTCCACCCTTACCGGCAAACCGCTGATCGATATGCGCCGCCGGATGGGGGTTGTATTCCAAGGATACAACCTGCTGATGCAGCGCACCGTACGCAAAAATGTTGCATTTCCGCTGCTGCTTGCTGGTGCGAACAGCAAAACCGCTGATGCACGCGCGATGGAGCTGTTGCGGCTGGTCGGGCTGGATGGCAAGGCGGACGCTTACCCCTCGCAGCTTTCCGGCGGTCAAAAGCAGCGCGTCGCCATTGCGCGGGCACTGGCAACCGACCCAGAAGTGCTGTTCTGCGATGAACCAACCTCCGCGCTTGATTCGCTGACCACCCGCTCGGTGCTTGAGCTGCTTCGCAACATCAACCGCCGCATGAATGTGACCATCATCATTATCACCCATGAAATTGCAGTGGTTAAGGCCATCTGCAATCGTGTCGCGGTCATCGACGCGGCGGAGTTTGTGGAGTGTGGCGACACCGATGAAATTTTTGCAAATCCAAAGAGTAGTATTACCCGACAACTGCTTGGAAAGGGGGATGCCTCATGATTGCCCTAATCTCCAAATATGCCCCGCTATTATGGGAGGGGGTGCTCGACACCCTGTACATGACTGCGATCTCCACCTTTTTTGCTTATCTGCTCGGTCTGCCAATGGGGGTGCTTCTCAAGGTGACCGACCGCGGCGGCATTATGGAAAACCGCGCATTTAACTGGGCGTTTGGCTGGCTTATCAACATCCTGCGCTCGTTCCCATTCGCGGTATTGATGATCGCTTTGTTTCCGCTCACCCGCCTAATTGTTGGCAAAAGCATCGGGCCAACTGCGGCCTGTGTGCCACTGGTAGTTTCAGCAGCGCCATTCGTTGCACGACTGGTGGAAAGCTCGCTGGCCGAGGTAGATAACAGCGTCGTGGAAGCCGCAAAATGTATGGGCGCAACCAACTGGCAGATTATTACACGGGTTATGCTGATCGAAGCGGTGCCGTCGCTGGTGCGCGGACTGTCTATTTCGGTGATCACCTTGGTCGGTTATTCTGCAATGGCTGGCACCATCGGTGCTGGCGGCCTGGGCGATATCGCCATTCGATACGGGCAGCATCGCTACCGCTATGATGTGATGATGATTACCGTCGCGCTGTTGGTGGTGCTGGTCTGTCTTATCCAGGTGATTTTTGACAAGGTTGCTTCTGGCATTGACAAACGCAACCGCTAATTTATTTTAGATGCTTCCCATCAGAGCGCCTTTTGCCCACAAGGAGGCTGTGATGGAGCAGATATATCGCAGGCTGTGGGCAGCCTGCCAAACCATTTAATTTGGAAATGAGGGAATGACTATGAATTTATCTAAAAAATTGTTTGCGCCCGCTTTGGCACTGAGCCTGGCACTCTCGATGGCAGCTTGCGGTGGTTCTGACTCCGCACCGACCTCCTCTGCGCCAGCTTCTTCTGCACCGGCATCCTCCGAGGCTTCCTCCTCTGAGGCAGCCAGCAAGAGCAATCCGGACACCAACACCCAGCTGGTGGTTGGCGCATCTCCCGCCCCGCACGCAGAAATTCTTGAACAGGTAAAACCGATTTTGGCGGAGCAAGGCATCACCCTGCAAATCCAAGAGTTTACCGATTATGTAATGCCGAATATGGCGCTGGATGCAGGAGACATTGACGCGAACTATTTCCAGCACTACCCTTATTTGGAAAACTTCAATAAGGAGAACAGCACCAATCTGGTTTCCGCTGCTGCCATCCATTTTGAGCCGTTGGGCCTGTATCCCGGCAAAACCGCTGAACTGGATCAGCTAGCCGATGGCGCTACCATTGCGGTCCCTAACGACCCGACCAATGAGGCTCGCGCGCTGCTGCTGCTGCAAAAGCTGGAGTTGATCACCCTTGCGGATGGCGCTGGGTTGGAAGCTACCCCATTGGATATCACCGACAACCCAAAGAACTTGAAATTTGAGGAGATCGAAGCTGCTCAGCTGCCGCAGGTGCTTCCGGATGTTGATTTTGCGGTAATCAACGGCAACTATGCGGTAGGCGCTGGCATCGCAGGCAGTGTGCTCACCACCGAAGATAAGGAATCTGAAGCTGCACAGGAGTTTGCAAACATTGTCGCAGTCCGCAACGGCGATGAAAGCCGCCCGGAAATTCAGGCACTGGTTCAGGCGCTTGCAAGCGATTCTGTCCGTGATTTCATCAACAAAACCTATGGCATCGCTGTAATCCCAATGTTCTAAATAAAAACGGCGCAGCATCTGCTGCGCCGTTTATTGCATGAAAAAGAGGGTGCATTGACGCCCTCTTTTTACAGTTCATTCGTTCAAATTTTTCCAGCCGTTGCCCAACACCTCTGTTGTTTCCGACACAATCACAAATGCCGCAGAGTCGGCCTGCTTCACCAGCTGCCGCAGCTGTGCAAGCTGCGCACGTTTTACCACCGTCATGAGCATATTTTTATCCCGGTGGGTGTACATCCCCACCCCTGTAAATTTGGTCACGCCGCGCGGGGAGTTTGAAATCAGTCCTTGTGCAACCTCATCTGCATGGTCGCTGATAATATAGACCATCTTTGCATAGTCAAGGCCGGTAATAATCAAGTCGCTGACCTTTGCTGACAGATAGATAACGATTAACGCCCGCAGCATATTTTCCGGATTTCTCAGCACAATGCTGCCCACTAACACAACAATTCCGTCGAGCGCCGCCAGTAGCCCTGCCAAGCTCATCGCCGGAAAACGCGGCAGCAGTATCCGTGCAAGCAGCTCGGTACCACCGGAGGAAACCGAATAACGGCAAAACAATCCGATCCCGACCCCTTGGACAATGCCGCCATAAATCGATGCCATCAGCGGGTCGGTAGTCATACTGGGCAAGCCTGCAAACAAATCGATGAAAATACCCAGCACAGTGGTCGTAATGAGGCAACGCAGGATAAACCATTTCCCCTGGGAGCGCAGCCCCAGCAGCAAAATCGGCAGATTGAGCAGAATGCTGAAGGTACCTGCTCCCAATCCGGTCAACAGGCTGATCAGCGTCGCCGCACCGGTTACACCACCGGTCACAATGCTATTTGGCAGTAAAAACACATCGATTGACAGCGCATAGGAACAGCTCGCCACGATCATAAAAAAGTAGCGCTGGAACTCGGTTTTAAGTTCCAGCTTTTGTTTGGGCTGCGTCAAGCGCAAACCCCTCCTTTATGCCTAAACTGTTGTTCAAAAAAGCAGCGCATCCCCTCGCAGGAGGCGACAAACTCGGCATGTTCTCCGTTGGTAAGCGGCATCTCAATCGCCTCGATCACACCGTCCCGCCCCAGCACCACCGGAATTCCTGCAAAAATATCCTGTTGGCCATACTGCCCGCGCAGAAGGGTGGAAGCGGTTAAAATTCTGTGTTCATCATAGATAACTGCTTTTATCATATCCACCAATGCCGCAGATATCCCAAACAGAATATCGCCCTTACCCTCAATGATGTTGCGCGCAGACAAACGCACCTCGCTGGCAATTTTGGTCAGATCCAGACGGCCATAGGTGTCGGGGTGCGTACGCATCAGCTCGAATAGCCGGTGCCCGCCCAGGCTGACCGCTGACCAGGGAATCATCTGGCTTTCTCCATGCTCCCCCAGCACATACGCGTGAACCGAATGTGCGTCCAGGCTCAGTTTGCTGGACAAAATCCGCCGCAGCCGCAATGTATCCACCGCTGTGCCAGTACCAATCACCCGTTCGGCAGGCAGGCCGGTTCTTTCATACAAATAGCGGGTGACGATATCACATGGGTCGGATACACTGAACAGAATCCCCTCAAAACCGCTCTTCATCAACGACTGCACCATTGTATCAGCGGCGCGGATCGCTGGCTCTATGGCATCGGCGCGCTTTTCCATCACCCTCGGCTCTCGCCCTGCACAAAATACCGCAACCTCAGCATCCCGGCAGTCCTCGTATCCGCCTGCATAAATATGCACCCTGTGTGGCAGCAATGGCTCCATATCCGAAAGATCCTGTGCATGTGCATATGCCTTCGGACGGTCGGTATCTAAAAGAACCATCTCGCTACAAAGACCCTGTACTGCCAACAGTTGCGCGCATTGGGACCCTACATGCCCTGCGCCGATAATTACAATTTTTCTGGCTTTCAAACCCATTCTGTCAGCTCCTTTTCCCCCTTCAGGTTTTCTTTATTTTAATCCATCGGACCACCAAAGTAAAGCCTGTTCTCGGTTGTGCTACATATTTCAGCTAATATTCTAGGTTTTACACAAAAGCGCGCGCTCACCAGCAAAAATCTTCTGCAAAAGCAGCATGGACCATTCCGCCAGATATTCCTAATTTTGGTAAATTAGGAATGTATCTCCAATCGACTCCCACCGCGCTCTTTGACCACCTCGATAGAGGCTTCGATACTTTCCCGCAGAGAGGTGACATGTGAAATAATTCCTACCAACCGTCGAGAGCCGCGCACCTGTGCAAGCACCTCCAGTGCATCATCAATCGACTGTGGATCCAGCGAGCCAAACCCCTCGTCAATGAACATCGCATCCAACTGCACCCCGCCCGATTGTGATTGTACCACCGCCGCCAGCCCAAGCGCCAGCGCCAATGAGACCAGAAATTTTTCACCGCCGGACAGCCCCGCAACCGACCGCCGCTGTCCAGAATGCGCGTCGAGCACCTCCAAATCCAGACCTACCTTGCGGGTGCGGCCCACCCCCTCCAGGGTATGATACAGCCGGTAACGCCCGCCGTGAACATGTGCGAGCAACCGGTTTGCCTCGCCTGTCACCGATGCCAGCATCACCCCCAAAAGATACCGTCGCAAACTTACGCCATTGTCTCCTCGCAGCAGTTTGCCAAATGCCGCCAGCTTATCCGCTCGCGCGCATTCCTGCGCCAGCTCGCCCGCTGTCTGCCGGATGGTCTGCAAATCCTCCTGCATCCGCTGGCAGGACTGCTGCTGTGCACCATATGCTTGATCCAGCTCAGATAGCGCTTGCTGCTGTGTCTGCACCAGCTGCCGCAGCTCCTCCAATGCCGGACGCTGCATCCCCTCCAGCCGGTCTGCCAGCTGTGCAACCTCCTGCTGCACGCGCAGCCGCTGATTGTTCCAGTTCAGCAGCTGTTCGGTCAGCTGGTCGATCTGTTGGTTCGGAAGTGCAGCGGCCTGCAAGGTTTCAGCAGTATCGCCTGTTTGCTCCAGCTGTGGGGCAAGCGCCTGCTCTGCATCCTGCACCTGCTTTTGCGCCCGCTGCTGCTCTTGCAGCAGCAGCGGCAGCGCGGCGGCGGCTTCCCTCTCCTGGATAGACAGCTCCTCTGCCTGCTTGTGTATGAGTATAAACCGCTGTGCTTGCTGTTCTATTTGAGTTTGCAAGTTAGAAAGCGTTTGATCCAGCGCTGCCAAATCCGCAATCTCCGCGTCGCGCTGCCCTTCCAGCAACAGATATTCTGCCTGTATACGCTCCCAGACAGCATCGGCCTGCGCCGCCTTCTGTGTGAGCTGCCGCTCCTGTTCCCGCCGCTGCTCCAATATCTGGCGCTGTTGGCGCAAGTGCGCCCCCAATTCGTCCAACCGCTCAGCGGAAACGTTCGATTGCGCCTGTGCGGACTGGGAAACCGCTGGCTGTGGATGGTGGACGCTTCCACAAACCGGGCAGCGCGCTCCCTCCTGCAAATCGCTTGCGAGTGCCACCGCTGAATCGCAGAGATATTGCTGCCAAGCTGTTTGCTGCTGTTGCTCCAATGCTTGACATTCCTGTTCCTGCGCGCTGCGCGCTTTGACCGCTTTCTCTGCCTGCTGGCGGGCTTGCTGTTGACCTGCCTTCGCTTTTATCTGCTTCTGCTTGATCTGCGCAAGATGCTGATAGCCCTCCCGCAACGGCTCCAACCTTCGCAAGCGTGCCTGCGCCGCTTCATAGGCCGGACGTTCCTTTTCCGCTGCTGTCTGATGCGCCTGCGCCTGCTCTAAACGCTGTCGCGCAAGCTCCGCCAACCTTTGCCCCTGTGATAGAGCCTGCGTGCGCCGGGCAAGCTCCTTCTGTGCCGTTTGCATCTGTGCAATCAGCGGGAGCGCTGCCTGTGCCTGCTTCGCCCGCTGGATGCGCTGCCGGATCTCCTCCATTTCCTGCGTCTGCGCATCCAACCGCAAGAGCTGCGCTTGATATCCGCTTAGCCGTTCAAACTGCGTGTCCAGTTGGGTCTGCGCCTCGTAAAGCTGACGCGCCTGCTCCAAACGCTGCTTTCCCTGCGCGCGTACCGTTTGCTTCTCTTCCAGCTGCACCAAGAGCTTTGATAACCGCTGCTCCAATTCCTCCATTTGTGTGCAGCCATGCCTGGAAAGCAACGCCTGTACCCCTGCCCTCTGCGCTTCCAAACGTTTATGCCAGCCTGACGCCTGGGCACAAAGCCGCTCGGCAACCCGCTGCCACCGCTCAGCCTGGAATAGACTGACCAACACCGCCTCCTTATCCTCGCTTTTCGCGGTGAGCAGACGTTCAAACTGCCCCTGCGGAAGCAGCATCACCTGGCAGAACTGGCCGCAATCCAATCCGATCAATTGCTGCGCCTTCTGTTCCAAATCCTTCTGTTTCGGATTGGCAAAAAACGGAACAAATACCCCTTGCTCATCCAGATACCAACAGTTCTGCTCCTGCTGATACTCCAACGTGCCAGTACGTTTGCGGCGCACCCGCAGACAACGAGCAAACCGATACCGTTTACCCGCTAGCTCAAATACATACTCCACGCTGGTCTGTGCATCCTCCGGTGCACAAAGGCAGCGCATCTCCTTTAACTCCCCGCGCTGACCGCCGGAGCTGCGTCCATACAGCGCATAGGTCATCGCGTCCAACAGCGCGGTTTTGCCTGCGCCGGTCTCGCCGCGAATCAACAGCAATCCCGTCTGTAAAAATGGCGCAAACAAAACCTCCTGACGCTGTACATACGGCCCAAACGCTTCCACGGTGATCGAAATTGGCGTCATGTTTGTTCCTCCTCCAATAGCGCAGCCTCAAACCAGCTCTTTTGCTCCTCGTCCGGCTGGCCGCCCGCAATTTCCTCATAAAAATGTGTCATCAAATCGGTGGGAGAGAGCGCCGAGAGCTGTTCTACCGTCAGCGTGGTACGACTGCCCTGTGGAGTGGTGCCGGTGAGCAAAAGCAAATTCGGACAGAGAACGCGCAGCTGTTCCAGCTTGTCCAGTCCAGCAGGCGTATCGGTCAGCTCGATTTTTAGATAATCCTGGCAGCCGCCCGACAGCCGCAGCTGCATCAACAGCGCTTCATAATTGCCGCGCAGCACCTGAAGCTGACGGGCCGCCTTTAGCGGTAATTCACACCGCTTTAATGTTACCGTATCCAACAAAATCGCGCATTTCTGCTGGCCCGCTTCGGCGAAGGAATATTGCAGCGGAGAGCCGCTGTATTGAATATTAGGCGCTGGCGCCTGTGCACGGTGTAGATGCCCCAATGCCACATAATCAAACGCAGAAAACAAATCTGTCGGGATTCGGCTGCTCCCTCCAACCATCGCCGCGCGGTCGCTCTCTGAGGCAACCGCGCCCGCTACAAAGCAATGCCCGATTAGAAGATTGCGGTATCCTTGCACCGGATGCAGCCGCGAAAGCACCGCCTGCATCGCCTCAGCCATGCCGCGAATGTTGTCCTGTGGGTAAAGCGCGCGCGCCTCGTCTGCATTGAAATACGGCAGTAGAAAAAATGCTGTATCCCCCAGTAGAATCGGCTCTAGGGAATCCTGCAACCGTCCCACAATGTATAAGCCACTTTTTTGTAGCAACGCACTGCACATGGATAACCGTTCTGCACCATCATGATTGCCCGCGCAAAGCAGTACCGGACGGTTGCAGTCCCGACAGAACAGTGTCATTGCGTCGGTGTAAAGCTTCACCGCCTCCGGATGGGCAATCGCATGATCAAAAATATCTCCGGCTAAAATCACTACATCGATTTGTTCTTTGTGTATGTGTTCAGCTAACTGCTCTATCATTTTGCGTTGATCGTCCAGCAAGCTTATTCCATGCAGCTGAATGCCCAAATGCCAATCGGATGTATGTAAAATGCGCATAAGATCCCCCTTGTAAAAATGATAGGGCGGCAGTTGCCTGCCACCCTATGTCTATGTGCCATAACACACAAATTTTGCTAACTCCCCCGCGCCATAGCACACAGGAAGTTTCGCCCATCTTTTCAAATGCAGCGAGCCTCACCAAAAGTTTCGCCCATCTTTTCAAATGCAGCGAGCCTCACCAAAAGTTTCGCCAGCCTTTTCAAATACAGCGAGCCTCACCAAAAGTTTCGCCAGCCTTTTCAAAGGCTGCGGATTCCAAAGGCAGCGCCTTTGGCCGCGCTTCGCAAAGCGCGGAACTCCTTTTCCGTAAAAGCGGATTTTTGTGGGGTGAATTGCAGCGCATAGCGTTCGCTATGCACTGCAAGAGGGGTGCTTTTTGCAAGAGAAAAAGCACCCCTTGTGTCCCTTACCTGATGCCACCAGCAGCGATCACCGATCTTATGGGCGCACCTGAATCGGCGCCGCAAGGATCGACTCCTTTTCTGCCAGCAAGGTATCACCCAGCAGTTCCTGCTGTACCTTGTCCCAACCGATCCGGTCAATCATGTCACCAAACCGCTCTTTCACATAACCATACTTGCGGAATAGCAGCAGCGCCTTTTCCAATATGTCCATCGCTTCCTCTACCGAGTAAATGCCCGGCAGCTCGTTTGCGCTGCGATGCTTGCGGCCCCACTTGCCGCCCAGCACGATCTTTACCCCGTGCGCCTCATCCTCCAAGCACTGGAAATAGCAATTGCGGATACATTTACCGCAGGAGTTGCATTTTTCCCTGTCAATGGTAATCTTCCCATCCACCAGCTGCGGCGCACCCATTTGGCAACCCTCGGTCACGATGCACTTCTTGCAGCCATGGCAGCGCTCCTCGTTGATCTGCGGGCGGCGCTGTCCAATCAATCCAAAATCGTTTAGATCCGGTTTTGCACAGTTGT
The DNA here is from genome assembly GCA_910586875.1 of uncultured Anaerotruncus sp. Taxonomy (GTDB): domain Bacteria; phylum Bacillota; class Clostridia; order Oscillospirales; family Ruminococcaceae; genus Anaerotruncus. The sequence continues at coordinate 12,617 of CAJUJI010000008.1, forward strand.
TCGGGCAGCCCCCCACCGCAATTTTGAACTTGTGCGGCAGCGTGATTTCCGGATTCCAGCCCTCGTAAAAACGCTTGTGAATGCTCGCTGCAATTCCCTGTGTATCCACCTGGCCAAATACGCAGGTCGTACCCTTGCAGGAGGTCACCGGCCGGATCTTGTCGCCGGTGCCACCGGTATAAAGTCCTGCGGTTGCAAGCTGCTGCTGGAGCGCAGGAATATTTTCAAGCTTTACGCCCATAATCTCGATCGCTAAACGTACCGTCATTGCAACACGGCCATTGCCAAATTTTTCGGCAGCGGACGAAATACAAGCGAGCTGCTCACCTGTAAGTGTGCCATTGACGGTAATTACCCGCACATTAAATTCATCCTCGCTGTCCCGATTGAACAGACAGCCCATTGCCTTGACCCGTTTGATTTCATCTGGTTTTACCTTAGCCATGTAACTTCCTCCAAGCAGATATTTTAAGATCCCGATCCACAGAATTATTTTTGTATATTTTACCATGAATCCAACCGTCTGACAAGCCTTTCTTTCCAGTATTTCCACCATCGGTGGCAAAATACATTCCGTATTGTTCAACCAACCAGGAACGCTGCTTTTAGCACCGCATCCCTCTTTAAACAGCCGGCGAAAATCTCTTGACATTTCGCCTTTACAGGTATATACTAACACCGTATAGCGATGACGGGAAAAGCCGCTGTTCATCGGCCCAGAGAGGCGCGTATTTGCTGGAAGCGCGCCGCGTTTGCACAGCGGCAGGCCACCCCCGAGCTTTCCGGCGACGAGTCGGACGTGTGTGCATGGGAGCGTTAATCCCGTTTGAGTGGTGCGGCAACGCACAATTTGGGTGGTACCACGGAAAGATGCGCTTTTCGTCCCAGACAGGGGCGAGAAGCGTTTTTTGCATATCGCTGGAAATGAATAAGGAGAGATGAATCAAATGGAATGGACCGGACTAAACGAGCTGCGGGAAAAGTTTTTAAGCTTTTTTGAAGGTAAGGAGCACCTGCGCCTGCCAAGCTTCCCGCTGATGCCTGCGGCGGATGAGGCAAGCTTACTGCTGATCAACTCCGGCATGGCGCCGATGAAAAAGTGGTTTTTGGGGATCGAAACGCCACCCCGCAAACGAGTAACCACCTGTCAGAAATGTATTCGCACACCGGATATCGAAAATGTGGGCAAAACCGCGCGCCATGGCACCTATTTCGAGATGCTGGGCAACTTTTCATTTGGAGATTATTTCAAGCATGAGGCTACCGCCTGGGCCTGGGAGTTCATCACCAAGGAGCTGAAGCTGCCGGTTGACCGTCTATGGGTATCGGTGTTCGAGGATGACGACGAGGCAGAGCAAATTTGGATTCAGGAGGTCGGTGTCGATCCTACCCATATTGTACACCTAGGACGGGAGGATAATTTCTGGGAAATCGGTTCGGGACCCTGCGGGCCTTGCTCGGAAATCTATTTTGACCGCGGCGAGCAGTATGGCTGCGGCAAGCCAACCTGTGGGGTAGGCTGCGATTGTGACCGCTATGTAGAGTTCTGGAACCTGGTCTTCTCCCAGTTCGATAGCGACGGCAACGGCAACTACGAGCGGATGGAGCATCCAAATATTGACACCGGCATGGGCCTAGAGCGCTTGGCCTGCATCATGCAAGGGGTTGACAACCTGTTTGAAGTAGACACCGTGCAGAATATCATGAAGCACATCGCGCAGATTGCAGGGGTAAATTATCATGACAACGAAAAAACTGACGTTTCTCTGCGGGTAATCACCGACCACATTCGTTCCACTACCTTTATGGTCAGCGATGGGATTCTGCCGCAGAACGAGGGCCGCGGCTATGTGTTGCGCCGTCTGCTGCGCCGCGCTGCACGTCATGGGCGCTTGCTCGGTATCAAAGACCTGTTCTTATACAAGGTTTGCGAGACGGTCATCCAGGAAAACGCAAATGCGTATCCGAACCTTGTGGAGAACAAGGACTATATTGTAAAGGTGATCAAAGCGGAGGAAGAGCGGTTTGCACGCACACTCAATAAGGGCATGGAGCTGCTCAACCAGTTGATTGATAAAATCGACTCTGGCATAGAAAAGCGGATGATGAAGGGCGAGGATGCGTTCCGGCTGTATGATACGTTCGGATTCCCGGTCGACCTGATCAAAGAGATTCTTGATGAGCATAAGATCGATTTGGATGAGACCGAGTTCCTGGTACAGATGGAAGCACAAAAGCAGCACGCTCGTGAAACGCGCGCGCAGATGGGAGATCTGGGCTGGGAAGAAGATGTTCTTGCAGCGGTGCAGGAGCGCGGCCGGTTTATTGGCTACACCGATCTGAGTTGCCAGGCGAAGGTTGTTGCAATTGTGAAGGACAACCAGTGCGTCGATTGCATGGAGGATGGTCAGTCCGGCTCCATTGTACTGGACGTGACCCCATTCTATGCGGAGAGCGGCGGCCAGGTCGGCGACATCGGTCTAATCAAGGGCGATCTGAGCCTTTTTGAAGTATACGATTGCAAAAAGTCCCGCGGTGGACACTTTGTTCATATTGGAGAGCTGAAAACAGGTAGCATTTCGGTGGGTGATACCATAACCGCAGCGGTTGACGCGGGACACCGGCGGGATATTATGCGCAATCACACCGCTTGCCATCTATTGCAGGCTGCGCTGCGCAAGGTGTTGGGCGACCATGTGCACCAAACTGGCGCTTATTACGATGACAGCATCTGCCGGTTCGATTTCAGCCATTTCAGCGCGGTCACCCCAGAAGAATTGGCACAGATTGAACGGATTGTCAATCATGTTGTGCTCGCTGCAATCGACGTGGATGTGCGGGAAATGCCGCTTACAGAAGCGAAAAAGCTGGGGGCAATGGCACTGTTCAGCGAGAAGTATGGGGATACCGTCCGGGTATGCAATGTACCCGGAGAATCCATCGAGCTCTGTGGTGGTACCCATCTGGATAACACCGCGAAAATCGGACTGTTCAAAATTGTAAAAGAGTCGTCGGTTGGCGCGGGAATTCGCCGGATTGAAGCGGTCACCGGCAAGAATGTTCTGGCATTCATCGCTGAGCAGGAACGGCTGCTGCTGGAAACTGCGATGGCGCTCAAGGTGGGCAATGTGGCCGAGCTGCCGGTAAAAGCGCAGGCGCAGATCTCCGAAACAAAAGCATTGCAAAAAGAGCTGGATACCATCAACAGCAAGCTTGCCGAAATGCGCATGAGCAATATTTTTGAAAATGCGCAGGAGATCCAGGGCATCCAAATTGCGTCTGTTTCGATGAATGGCGCAAAGATTGAGGCATTGCGTGCGATGGGCGACCGCGCTCGCGACAAAAATCCAAGTGCAATTTGTGTACTGGTCACCACCAATGACGGGAAAGCGAATATTCTGGTTTCCTGCGGCAAAGAGGCGGTCGCGAAGGGTGCACACGCGGGTAAAATCGTCAAGGAGTTTACCGCGCTGTGCGGCGGCTCCGGCGGCGGACGTCCGGATTCTGCGATGGGCGGCACCACCGAAATTTTCAAGGTAGATGAAGCAATGGCACAGCTTCCAGCGATTGTAAGCAAATTTATCAAATAAAGCCGGCTGTCGCCAATCGCAGCGGTGCGCCAGAGACCTTGCCTGGCGATTCTTCTGCATATCAGGCGGCAACCACGAGGTCATAGGGGCCAGACTGCCCCCTATGACCGGTCAATCATTACCAAAGAAAGGAGCAGAGAGATGAACGACTGTCTATTTTGTAAAATCATTGCTGGAGAAATCCCCAGCAAGAAAATTTATGAGGATGAAAGCTGTTTTGCGTTCTATGACATCGATCCACAAGCGCCTGTGCATTTTCTCGTAATCCCCAAGGCGCATATCACCGGCGCAAACGAAATCACAGCGGAAAATTGTGCGGTGGTAGGACACATTTACGCAGTGATTGCACAGCTGACCAAAAAGCTGGATTGCAAAGATGATTACCGTGTGGTTACAAACTGCGGTGACCTGGCGGGCCAGACGGTAAAACACCTGCATTTTCATGTGCTTGCAAAACGCTCGCTGGCGTGGCCTCCGGGCTGATCACAGCTGACCCCAGCCAACGTCAACAAGCTAAGCCCTGCGCTTCAAGCCTTCGCTACAGCTTGCGGTACACGCAACAAAAAAGATATATTTTGCAAAAAGCAAGTTCTAACGGACTTGCTTTTTTATGGTCAGGGTGTTGCACAGTCCGCGCCGAAACTTTCCTGTATTTAGGGTTTACTTTCTCCCTTTGCTGGTGATATAATAAATGCTATGCGGTGCCGGTTCTAAATTTGTCTTAGGTGCGCTGGTATTGCTGAGCCTGCGGCCGATGGCCTGAAAGGAGACTTCTTATGCGGTATGACACCATCCTTTTAGATGCAGACAACACGCTATTAGACTTTGATCGTGCGGAACAGGAAGCGCTGGAGTGGGTATTCCATACGCGCGCTCTGCCATTCGATACCCAAACGGTTGCAGATTATCGCGTCATCAACAATCGTCTTTGGCGGGCATTTGAGCAAAACCAAATTGAAAAATCGCAAATTGGACAGCAGCGGTTTCGCCTGCTGTTTGAACAGCTCGGACTGCCGCAAGATGCTGCAATGGTCAACGCTGCCTATATGGAGCGGTTGGGACAGGGCTTCTACCTGGTAGAGGGGGCGTTAGAGACCTGCTGTGCTTTGCAGAACTTGGGATGCCGGCTTTATATTGTGACCAACGGTACCGCTCGCACCCAGTACAGCAGACTTTCTGGTAGCGGGCTAAACCCATATCTAAATGCGGTTTTCGTCTCGGAAGAGGTCGGGTTTCAAAAACCGCTGAAGGGCTATTTTGACTATGTATTTGCCCATATCCCTCAGTTTTGTCCGACAAGTACACTGCTGGTTGGGGATTCTTTAACCTCTGACATCGCGGGCGGCAAGGCAGCCGGCCTGGACACCTGTTGGTTTTGTCCCAGCGGCGCGCAAAGCGCTGAACCGACCTACATCATCCGCTCTTTGGATCAGCTTTTATCTTTGGTATAATCAGCGGTCGCCTGTGGCAATATGCAAACAAGAATCGAAAGGATCGTGAAGCAATGGAATGTTTATTTTTGGAGTACCCCAAATGCAGCACCTGTCAAAAGGCGCGCAAATGGTTAATTGAAAATGGTGTAACACACATCAGCCGCCATATTGTTGAGCAGAACCCCGATATAGAGGAGTTAAAGCGCTGGTGTCTGCGCAGTGGTCAGCCACTCAAAAAGTTTTTTAACACCAGCGGAATGGTTTATAAACAGCTAAACCTGAAGGAAAAACTGCCCAACATGAGCGAGGAGGAGCAATACGAGCTGCTTGCCTCCAATGGGATGCTTGTCAAGCGTCCGCTGGTTATCACCGAGACCACCGTTTTGATCGGCTTTAAGCCCGCAGAATGGGAAATTTTAAAGGGAGGTTCGGCAAAATGAAACTTGCAGTTACCTATGAGGATGGCGTTATCTTTCAACATTTTGGGCACACCCCTTTTTTCAAGCTGTATGAAACGCAGGCTGGCAAGGTTATTTCTTCTACAGTTGTAACCACCGAGGGCAGTGGACATGGTGCATTGGCGGGACTGCTGCGGGAACACGGCGCACAGGTGCTCATCTGCGGTGGTATTGGCCAGGGCGCCAAGGACGCGCTGGTACAAGCTGGCATTCTGTTGGTTGCAGGGGCGGCTGGAGATGCAGACGCCGCTGTAGATGGTTTTCTTAAAGGGGATTTACAAAACGATCCTAGCGCGGGATGCAGCCACCACCACGAAGGAGAACACACCTGTGGGGAGCATTCCTGCGGAGGGCACAGCTGCGGCAATCACTGATTGGGTTTATATGGTGCGCTGTGCAGACGGCTCACTTTATACCGGCTGGACCACCAATCTTGCGCAGCGGTTACAACACCATAACAAAGGCACTGGCGCGAAATATACCCGTTCGCGCCGGCCGGTGACGTTGGTTTATTGCGAGGTGCATGGGGACCGTTCCTCTGCGTTGCGGCGCGAGGCTGCAATCAAATCGCTTTCCCGCAGCCAAAAGCTGGCGTTGATTGCCACCCAGCAGATGAATCCTATCTTTTTTTGAGAAGTGTTTTTGGGTGAATTGCGGTTTCTGGTACAGACCGCAGCAGGGGGCTTTTTCTTAAAAAAAGCCCCCTTAAAATCCATTTGGGAGGGATTTCGTGACACCGGTTCAAATGTTGCTGGTGATCTGCCCGCTGGTATTTTTAGCCAGCTTTGTGGACAGCATTGCGGGCGGCGGCGGTCTCATTAGCCTGCCTGCTTTTATGCTCACCGGTATGCCAATGCACATCGCCTGCGGCAGCAACAAATTTTCCGCCTGTATGGGCAGCATTGTTTCGTCAATCCGTTATTATAAAAATGGGAAAATTCATCTGTCCAGCGCTGTCTGTTCTGGAATACTTTCGCTGTCTGGCGCGGTGGTAGGTGCAAAAATCAATATGATGATTCCAAACCAGCTGCTCTCCAGCGGTTTTGTATTGCTATTGCCGATCATTGCAGGGTTCGTCCTGTTTCGCAAAGAAAAGGTGCGCACACAAATGCTAAATGGCTGGCGGCTGTATGCTACCTGTGCGCTGATTGGCTTTGTCATTGGAATGTATGACGGACTGATTGGCCCCGGCACAGGAACCTTCCTGATCTTTGCGTATACCTCCTTTGTTGGGTTTGACTATGTTACCGCAAGCGGAAATGCAAAGGTTGCAAACCTCTGCTCCAACCTGTCCAGTGCGATCGTTTATTTTCTTGCAGGGATGATCTCCTTTCAGGTCGCAATCCCTGCCATGGTTTGTAGCATCCTTGGCGGTTGGGTCGGCAGCGGAATGGCCATTCACAAAGGCAGCCGGTTTATTCGCGGGGTACTAATCTGCGTATTAGTTGGGATTTTTGCAAAGCTGGGCTGGGACCTACTCATATCAAGAGTATTTTTAGCACTTTTAGCATCTTCAATGGGGAAATAAACGCTGCTCTTTGGTGTACATAAAATAGAAAGGGGATGAAACAGATGCCCGATTATGAATCGCTCTATCAGGAAATCGCCCCTATTTTTGGGGCCGCATGGTTAAAGGAACGCGCCTTTGCCGGAGCATTTCGGGACAAATGGCAGCGGACATTGCGCGCCAGTGCACGCGGCAATCAGGATTGGCTCCCTGAAAATCCAGATGCAATTTTTGCAGTTTCTCACACCTTTCAGGGGGTTACGCTCACCTTTCATTTTGATCAGCTCAAGCTGGCCGATTGGTTTGCTCAGGACTCCAAAAGAAGGCAGCGACGGGTTTTTCAGCCGCAAACCCTCACCCGTCGCGTCGATGGCTCGGTAGGCTATTATGGTTCTCCCATGCAATATACCGCCGATGCGCCTGAGCTTTGCATCCCCGAAAAGGGCAAAGAAATTTTCGTTTGCACGCTGCCGGGACTGCCGCCGATACTCCAAACGGTTTATGGCAACAAACGGGTAGAAAATCGCTTTCATGGGCTATTGGGCCGCAACAAACTGGAGGTTTTTTTCATTGGCACCGAATTTACGCCTGCTTTTCTGTGCGGCTCGTTTGAGATGTGTGTTTATCTGTTCTGGATTGATTGCTGTATCCTTCAGGAAAATTATGGCAAGCTGAAGGATGACGAATTAAAGGGATTGCTGCACATCTTCCGCTCCAACTCGATGCTGACATTGAAGGGGTTTACGCCACTTGGGTAACAACCGCATAGCGTCCAAAGCTACGGTTTAGCATCGCATTTGCGGGGCCATCTCATGTATCTGCGCTTCTAAAGGTCAGGATATCATTCGTCAAAAAAAGCAAGCCCCAAAAGGGCAGTACTCACAAGGTCATATTAGATCATTAGCGTTGTTTTCGGAAACGGCATAGCTTACAGGCTATGCCGTTTCTTCGTTCTTTAGGTCTCTCAGCAAGGATACAGGAAGTATTCCCATAAGGTCATAGGATATGTCAATCTATTGTACCCTATGTCCTGCTTATCAGTTGCTTAGTTGTTAAAAGAGTTCGATGAATACAAAGTTTCATTTTACAGCGATTTTACAAAGGTATGGTATCCGATTTGACATTGACGCAGTACGATTTGGATGTAGCTCAAAGCGAAAATATGAATTGCAAAGGAGAAATGCAAAATGAAATTTGGTAAAAAGTTCATGGCTCTTGGCCTCATTGGAGTGCTTAGCTTCTCTGTACTGACCGGGTGCAAAAACAAAAATCAAAATGCGCAAAACAGTTTTGACACATCCAGCGAGATCGGCGTTATCACCCGCGAGGATGGGTCTGGCACACGCGGGGCATTTATTGAGCTATTTGGCATCGAGCAGAAGAACGACGCCGGTGAAAAGGTAGATTACACCACCGACACAGCAGCAGTCACCGATTCCACCGCTGTGATGATGACAACGGTTGCCGAGGATTTATACGCTGTCGGATATACTTCTCTTGGCATGATGAACAATACCGTAAAGGCTGTTCAAATCGACGGTGTGGCCGCTACTGTCGAAAACATCAAAAATGCTACATACAAAATCGCGCGTCCGTTCAATATCGCTACAAAAACTGGCTTAAGTGATGCAGCGCAGGACTTCGTCGACTTTATCATGAGCGCCGAGGGACAGACGGTGGTAGAGGAAAATGGCTACATTTCTGTATCCAGCACAGATCCCTATTCCGGCCCATCTGTCTCTGGCAAGGTTGTGGTTGCTGGTTCCAGTTCGGTTGCTCCGCTCATGGAAAAACTGAAAGAGGCTTACCTGCTGAAAAATCCGAATGTGGCGATTGAAATTCAGCAGAATGATTCTTCAACCGGAATGTCGGATACGATTGACGGCACCTGCGACATCGGAATGGCCTCCCGCGAATTGAAGGATTCTGAAACAGAAAAGGGGTTAACCTCCACAGTCATTGCGCTGGACGGCATTGCGGTCATCGTCAATAACGATAGCCCCGTAACCAGCCTTACAAACGAACAGGTCAAAGAAATTTTTATGGGCAATATCACAGAGTGGGATGATGTGCTGAAATAAGAGAATTGGGTGGTGGAAAACCCTCCACCTATTCTCTGTGTTAAGGAGAACAGCTATGAACCATATCAAAGAAAATCTGATGCGGTTTCTATTTTTTACAGCCGCCTGTATTTCTATCGCAGCAGTGGTTTTGATCTGCCTATTTCTGCTTGCCAATGGCGTCCCTGCCATACGAGAAATCGGTCTTTTCGATTTCCTGCTTGGTACGAGATGGAAACCGGCAAACAGCCTGTACGGGATTTTACCGATGATAGTCGGCTCGGTATATGTAACAGTGGGGGCACTGCTGATTGGCGTTCCCATAGGAATCCTGACTGCGGCGTTTATGGCTCACTTTTGCCCTAAACACCTTTACCGGCCAGTGAAAGCAGTGGTCAATCTAATGGCAGGGATTCCATCCGTTGTCTATGGCTTTTTCGGGCTGGTGGTACTGGTCCCGTTTGTGCGGGATACTTTTGGCGGGCGCGGCCAAAGTGTTTTGACAGCTTCCATTTTGCTGGGCCTAATGATTCTGCCCACCGTCATCAGCGTTTCAGAAACCTCAATCCGCGCGGTATCTCAAAGCTACTACGAAGGCGCACTTGCGCTGGGAGCTTCCCATGAGCGGAGTGTGTTTCACGCGGTCTTGCCTGCTGCGAAAAGCGGTATTTTCGCGGCAGTTGTCCTTGGAATCGGACGTGCCGTGGGTGAAACAATGGCGGTAAAAATGGTCGCAGGCAATCAGCCAGTGATACCGGGCGATATCCTTGACGGGGTCCGGACATTGACCACAAACATCGTGCTGGAAATGGGCTATTCCACCGATTTGCACAGGGAGGCATTGATCGGTACTGCGGTAGTGCTGTTTGTGCTGATCCTCATTATCAATATTTCCCTATCTTTGTTCAAAAGGAGGGTGCGCTAAATGAGTGAGGCAATTCTTCGGAAAATCCGCGCCTGTCGGCGCGACCCAAAATCCACGCTTTTGCGTCTTGCTGTATGGGCGGCGGCACTTGCTACCATATTGACTCTATTATTTGTAATTGGCTACATACTAATAAAGGGTGTGCCGTATTTGAGGCCGGAGCTATTTCATCTCCATTACACAACCGAGAATGTGTCCCTGCTTCCAGCACTCATCAACACACTGTTTATGACCGTTCTCTCCCTGCTGCTTGCCGTCCCCACAGGCGTTAGTGCGGCAGTCTACCTGACAGAATATGCCAGGCGAGGCAATAGGCTGGTCGGCATGGTGGCCACGACCGCCGAAACGCTGTCCGGCATACCATCCATCGTTTATGGCTTGTTTGGCTCTCTATTTTTTGTAAAATTTTTAGGACTGGGACTGTCGTTGCTGTCCGGCGCGCTGACCCTGAGCATCATGATCCTGCCGCTTATCATGCGTACTACTGAGGAGGCACTGCGGAGCGTCCCCGACAGCTACCGCGAAGGCAGCTTTGGTTTAGGGGCGGGAAAACTGCGTACCGTATTTTGCATTGTACTGCCGAGCGCAGTTCCCGGAATCCTCTCCGGCGTAATACTTGGAATCGGACGTATCATAGGAGAATCGGCGGCGCTGATTTTTACGGCGGGAACGGTAGCGGAAACAGCAACAGGTTTGTTTTCTTCCGCGCGGACGCTATCCGTCCACATGTATGCTATTTCCAGCAACGGACTGTATATTGAACAGACTTACGCTACTGCCGTTGTGCTGTTGGTTGTTGTAATACTTATCAATGCGTTGTCCAGCCTTACGGCAAAGAAATTAGGAGGCAAAAAAGCAGATGGATAAAATAACTGTTGCACACTTAGACCTGTTTTACGGACAATTTCAAGCGTTGAAAACGATTGACCTGCAAATACGCTCGTGCGAAATCACTGCATTCATCGGCCCGTCAGGTTGCGGAAAGTCCACCCTTTTGAAAACACTGAACCGCATGAATGATTTGGTGGAGGGCTGTCGTATTAACGGAACGGTCTTACTGGACGGTGAAGATACTTACAAAGATCTGAATGTCAATCTTCTCCGGAAGCGGATTGGCATGGTCTTTCAGAAGCCGAACCCTTTTCCCATGAGCATCTATGACAATATAGCCTTTGGGCCGAGAACCCACGGTGTTCGCTCTAAGGCGATGCTTGACGAGATCGTGGAGCGTTCTTTGAAGGGTGCGGCCATTTGGGATGAGGTAAAAGATCGTCTCAAAAAGTCCGCTCTCGGATTGTCCGGTGGACAACAGCAGCGGCTTTGCATTGCCCGCGCCCTTGCTGTAGAACCGGAGGTACTGCTTATGGATGAACCGACCAGCGCCCTCGACCCGATCTCTACGGGAAAGATTGAGGAGCTTGCTCTGGAGCTGAAAAAGCGCTATACTATCGTTATTGTGACCCACAATATGCAGCAGGCCGTCCGAATCTCTGATAAAACGGCGTTTTTCCTGTTGGGAGAGCTTGTAGAGGCAGGCAAAACAGAAACACTGTTTTCCATGCCGCAGGATAAACGCACGGAGGACTATATCACAGGGAGGTTTGGATAATGCGTTCTAAATTTGATGAGCAGCTGGAACTGCTGAATAAGGAAATGATTACAATGGGGGCGCTGTGTGAAAACGCTATCGCAATATCGGCAAAGGCCGTAATCGAGGGCAATCTCTCTCTGACAAGCCCCATCCTCACCTTTGCGGAGAAGATTGACCAAAAAGAGCGGGAAATCGAAACCATGTGCCTAAAACTGCTGTTGCAGCAGCAGCCGGTGGCAAAGGATCTGCGAACGATCTCCTCTGCATTAAAGATGGTAACTGATATGGAGCGTATCGGACATCAATCCGCGGATATTGCCGAAATCGTCCAAATAGCAAACATAAGGGTGTCCGGAGATACAGCGGAATTACACGATATGGCAGTCGCGGTTATTAAGATGGTCGCTGAAAGCATTGATGCCTTTGTGAAAAAGGATGCTGTTATGGCAGAGGCGGTCATTGGTTACGATGATGTAGTGGACGGTTGCTTTGATCGCATCAAAAGGCTGTTGATTGAGCGATTCAGTCAGCCCGGAACAGATGGCGAGCAGACCATCGACCTTTTGATGATTGCAAAGTATTTTGAACGCATTGGAGATCACGCGGTCAACATCGCAAAATGGGTGGTGTTCTCCATTACTGGAAACAGGGAGTGAGAAGATTATGATTTTCTGTGTAGAGGATGACAGCAGTATCCGGGATCTGATGATCTATACGCTGAATGCAGCCGGTTTTGAGGCAGTCGGATTTTCAGACAGCGGAGCATTTTGGGCAGCGATAAAAAAGCAGCGGCCAGAGCTTATTATGCTGGACATCATGCTGCCCGGAGAGGACGGTATTTCCATCTTGAACAACCTGCGTTCTCAAATTGTAACACAGGATATTCCCGTCATTATGGCGACTGCCAAAGGTACAGAATATGATAAAGTGACAGGGCTTGATTTGGGCGCAGACGACTATCTTGCCAAGCCCTTTGGTATGATGGAAATGGTGTCGCGCGTAAGAGCTGTTCTACGCCGCAGCTCCAGTCAGAAGACGCAAAAGCCTTTGCGATTTGAGGGCTTGGAACTGGAACCGCAATCCTGTATTGTCCACATAGACGGCCAGCGCATAGACCTAACCTTAAAGGAATACAAGCTGCTGCTTACCTTTATGGAGAACGTCGGCAGGGTATTTACCCGCGACCAGCTTCTTGAAATCGTATGGGGGCTGGGGTATGTGGGAGAGAGCCGGACGGTGGATGTACACATCGGAACCTTGCGGACAAAGCTGGGGAAATACAACGGCCTGATTTCGACGGTACGGGGCATTGGCTATCGTATGGAGGACAAGCTATGACAAAACGGATTTTTCGCTCGATCTGCTTTGTTGCCATTGCAGTTTTTCTTGCTTCCTTAATTCTTATTATGGGTGTGCTGTACGGCTACTTTTCCAATGTGCAGCAAAGGCAACTTCGAATGCAGTTAGAGCTTGCTGCACAAGGCGTCACCAATGAGGAAACCGCATATCTTGAGGATTTGAGGGTGCAGGATTACCGTATCACATGGATCGCCGAAGATGGAATGGTACTGTTTGATAGTGACGCATACAGTGCAGACATGGCAAATCATTTGGAGCGTGAGGAAATCAGGGAAGCTCTTGCCACAGGCTATGGGGAAAGCAGGCGTTATTCTGCCACGCTGATGGATCGCTCTCTCTATGCGGCGCAGCGCTTGCCAGACGGAACCGTCTTGCGGCTATCTATTGCGCAAAGCTCTATTTTAACGCTGGTGCTTGGTATGGCACAGCCCATCTGTATTGTATTTCTTGTTGCAGTGGTTTTGTCCATTCTGCTTGCAATTCGCCTTTCAAAAAGCATTGTGCGTCCGCTGAATGAGATGGATTTAGATCATCCTTTGTCAAATGCTGAATATGACGAGCTTGCGCCCTTTCTGCGCCGAATTGACAGCCAGCAACAGAAACTCCAAGGGCAAAAGGCACGGCTGGAACAGAAACAGGCCGAGTTGGACACCATTATCGGCAGTATGAGCGAGGGGATGGTACTGTTGAATGAGCAAGGAAAGATCGTCAGCATCAATCCCGCCGCTATGCGCCTGCTGGGTACAAGTCAGAATTGTGTGGGTACGGATATGCTGACGGTCAGCAGGAATCTGGATTTGCATGATATTTTATCTCAGGCATTACAGGGTCAAAGCGAGGTACAAACCGTAAGCCTTGAAACCGGGCAGTACCAAATCAGCGCCAGCACAATTATGTCTGAAGAAAAAGTAGCGGGCGCTGCCCTTTGCTTTTTTGATGTGACGGAAAAGGAAAAAGCAGAACAAATGCGCCGCGAATTTACTGCCAATGTGTCTCATGAGCTGAAAACGCCGCTCCATTCCATTTCAGGCTATGCGGAGCTCCTGAAAGACGGTATGGTAAAAAGCAGTGATATTGTTCCGTTTGCCGAGAAAATATACACAGAGGCACAGCGCATGGTGCGGCTTTTGGAGGATATTATCAGCCTCTCCCATTTAGACGAGGGTGCTGATGATATGCAGTGGGCAAAGGTCGATCTGTATGAGTTGGCTGAAAAAGCCGTCAATGGATTGGATACCGAGGCAACAGCCGCAATGGTGTCTATTAAGCTGCGAGGAGAGCATACCGCCCTGCATGGTATCCCGCAGCTCTTATACAGCCTGATCTATAATCTCTGTGATAATGCTATCAAATATAACCGAGCAGGCGGCGAGGTGGAGGTCAGTTTAACGGCTGAGGCTGGGTGTTCCGCCGCCCTTTCTGTCCGCGATACAGGTATTGGCATCCCCACTGATGAACAGGAGCGCATTTTTGAGCGATTCTACCGCGTGGATAAGAGCCGCTCCAAAGAGGTCGGCGGCACAGGACTTGGACTTTCCATCGTAAAGCACGCCGCAATGATTCACCATGCGGCGATTGAGGTGAACAGCACCATCGGAGATGGAACTACTGTTACAATTCGCTTTCCCTGAACTATTTATTGGCTTTAAAATCAATTTCGTCCTCAATTTACTATGGGATTGTTGCGCAGTATAGATTGATTTTCTTTTGATTATAGAAAAGAAAAGGCGGGCAAAAAGCGATTGCTTCTTGCCCGTCTTTCTTTGCACCCTGTATGACAGCTACTCTATTTTCAGTTTGTTAATGCTGTTTTTCTGAGTAGCTACCTAAAAGGGCTTGCTTTTTTACTAATCAGAGGCGCCGAAGGTCGCCCTTAGAGCAGAGAAACTGCCACAGGATTAACCGCGCGCCTTATCGCGCAGCTGCGCAGCTTCTCTCGCGAGCGCCTCAATCTCATCAAAACGCTCTGCCTCTAGCAGCTCATACGGAACAATCCATGTGCCGCCACAAGCAACCACATTCTTCTGTGTCAGATAATCGGCCAGGTTGTTTGGCTTTACGCCGCCGGTGGGCATAAACTTCATATCTGCATATGGTCCTGCCATCGCTTTGAGCATACCCACGCCTCCGACCACCTCGGCTGGGAACAGCTTGACCATCGAGAGTCCCTCCCGCATGGCTGTTTCCACCTCACTGGGGGTTGCACAGCCTGGAATAACGGGGATCTCCTTTTGCACACACCAACGCACAGTTTCAACATTCAGTCCAGGGCTAATAATCGCGCGGGCACCTGCATCAACCGCCTCCTGTGCCAGCTGTGGGGTGAGTACTGTACCTGCGCAGACAAACAGCTCCGGCACCTGCTGCGCAATTGCGCGGATGGAATCGGCGGCCGCCTTGCTGCGGAAGGTGATTTCTGCTGCGGGCAGCCCGCCACGCGCCAAAGCCTGCGCCAGCGGAACTGCATGTTCAGCCGTGTCCATCTTGATAACCGGCACAACGCCTACCTGAAATAAAATTTCTTCCATACGCATTTTAAAACAGTCCCCTCTCAAGACGCATCCTGTTTATTTTCCGTCATAAAGCGATTCAACTCTGGGCGGGTGGGCAGGCCCTCGTTGTCGCTGACGTTCATCACCTGAATGGTACCAATCGCGTTTGCACGGCGGGCGGCCTCCTCCAGCGAAAGTCCCTCCATCGTTGCACTGATGATACCCACTGCAAATCCGTCTCCTGCACCGACCGTGTCCACAATCTTTGGCGCAGGATAGGTGCCAGAATGGAACGCGCGCTCAGCTGTATAGACCCATGCACCGTCTGCACCGACCTTGACAATCACTGTTTTTGCGCCTCTCTCCAGATAGAATTTCCCGATCTTTTCCGGATCGCGGGTACCACAGAGAATTTCACCCTCATTCACGCCAGGCAGCACATAATCTGCCTGCGCCGCCATTCGATTGATCTCCTCAACCATCCGCTCACGGCTGGGCCAGAGCTGCGGACGCAAATTGGGGTCAAAGAAAATCGGAATTCCCGCCGCTTTTGCCTTCTCCATCAGTGTATAGCTGGTTGCCAGCGCCGTTTCCGAGGTGGCCGGCAGAATGCCCGAAAGGTGGATCGCATCCCATTTGCCCAGGTCCAGATTCTTCACATCCTCTGGGCTGATGGTAGAAGCTGCCGAGCCCTTGCGATAGTAATAGATGTCCGGATCGCCTGCGCTGGTTTTGCTCTTGAGCATAAAGCCGGTGCGATGCTCCGGGTCAATCTGGGTCAAAGAGGTATCAATCCCATTGCGGTTCATGCAGTTGATAATCTGCCGGCCGAACGGGTCGTCCCCCACCTTTGTAAGATAGCCGACGGTATGTCCCAAACGGGTGAGTCCTACCGCAACATTAAACTCCGCACCTGCTACCGAGGTGGAAAAATTCCGCACCTCCTCCAGCTTGCACTCCTCCTGTGCGATAAAAAGGCCCATCGGCTCTCCCGCCGTTAAAATCCGTTTTGTCGCCATAGCAAAAACCTCCTTTTACGGCTGCTTGCCGATATATGCCAGAATACCGCCATCAACATAGAGGATATGTCCATTGACGAAGTCGGATGCCTCGGAAGCAAGGAACACAGCCGGTCCCATCAGGTCCTCTGTGGTGCCCCAGCGCGCCGCAGGCGTTTTTGCAATGATAAACTGGTCAAACGGATGACGGCTGCCATCCGGCTGGCGCTCGCGCAGCGGTGCGGTCTGTGGCGTAGCGATATAGCCAGGTCCGATACCATTGCACTGGATGTTTGCCTCTCCATACTCCGAGCAGATGTTACGGGTCAGCATTTTAAGTCCGCCCTTTGCCGCAGCATACGCGGAGACCGTCTCGCGGCCCAGCTCGCTCATCATCGAGCAGATATTGATAATTTTGCCGCGTCCTTTTTTGAGCATCCCTGGAATCACCGCTTTGGAGACGATAAACGGCGCGTTTAGATCCACGTCGATTACCTTGCGAAACTCCTCAGCAGACATCTCCAGCATCGGAATACGGCGGATAATGCCCGCGTTGTTCACCAGAATATCAACCGTACCAACCTCTTTTTCAATGGTGGCAATCAGCTGAGAAACCTGCTGTTCGTCGGTTACATCGCAGACATAGCCATGCGCAGGGATGTTGGCCTCCTGATAGGCAGCCATGCCCTTATCCACCAATTCCTGGTTGATGTCGTTAAATACGATGGTGGCGCCCATGCTCGCATAGGCGGACGCAATCGCAAAACCAATTCCATAGGACGCGCCGGTAATCAGTGCTACCTTGCCGTCCAGACGGAAACTTTTCTCTGTAATCATCGAGCTGCTCCTCTCTTACCGCATATCGGGTACGCTAATATTGTCCATATCATCAAACGCCTGATTTTCGCCGCCCATCGCCCAGATAAAGGTATAGTTGCTGGTGCCGCAGCCACAATGGATGCTCCAGGACGGGGAGATCACCGCGTCAAAGTTCTGCATCACCAGATGACGGGTTTGCGTCGGCTGGCCCATCATATGGAATACCACATTTCCCTCTGGAAGATTAAAGTAGGTGTAAATTTCCATCCGGCGTTCGTGGGTATGAGCGGGCATTGAGTTCCAAACGCTGCCTGGTGCCAATTGCGTAAGCCCCATTGAAAGCTGGCAGGTCTCCAACACATCCGGATGAATGAACTGGTTGATAACCCGCTTGTTGGAGGCCGCCTCGTCACCGCACGGACGCTTGTTGGCATCCTTAATGGAAATAAAGGTCGTCTTGCAGACCTTATGTGCGGGCGCGGAAACCAGATAGAAACGCGCCGGATTCTGCGGGTCCTTGCTGGAGAAGGTGACGCTTTTCGTCTCCTTGGTGATGTACAGGCAGTCCTGGAAATCCAGTTCATATTTTACGCCATCCGCCTCGATGACGCCGGGGCCGCCCAGATTAAAGGTTCCCGCCTCTCTGCGCTCCAGGAAATATTGGGTTCCGAAATTTTTCCAAACATCAATGCCCTGGTCAATCGGGAGCGTCTTGGTAACCGGCAGAATCCCCAGCACAACCATGCGATCTACATGTGAGTAAACAGCATTTACCTGATCTGGCTGATAAAGCCGCTCAATTAAAAATTCCTTCCGAAGCTCCTCGGTGGTGTAGCGTTTGACATCCTCGGGGCCGGTGGAATAACGAATATCCATAGCTTACTCCTTTCGGCCGGAATTTTCCGGCACTCTTTTATGACAATCGAAAGCGCATGACGGCGGATTACCGCTGTTTGAGATGGAAGGCATAGCCAGCAATCTCATCCTTGAAATAAATAACCATCAGCCGCCCATTCGCATCATAGCCCGCAGTGGTTTCATCAAAGGCAACCCCCTTGCCTTCCAAATAAGCCTTTGCTTTCACTGCGTCATCGGTGTACAGCGCCACATGACCCAGACGGCCTAAAAACGGCATCTTCATGACCTCAAATTGGTCGTTGACAAAATAGGAGCCTTCTGTCTCGGTAGACTCAAAGCCGAACAGGTCCTTCATCAGCGCAACAGTGTGAGCTGCCTCCTCTTTTGTCTCCTGATTAACCCCCAAATGTGCCAGGGAAAAGTTTAAGCTTTTTACATCAATCGAATCCATTTTGCTCCTCCTCTTACTTGCTCAGATAGCCGCCATCCACAGGGATGACCGCACCGGTCACATAATTCGACGCATCGCTGGCCAAAAAGACTGCGATACCCGCCATATCCTGTGGCACACCCCAACGTCCAGCCGGAATGCGTCCCAAAATTTCCCGATTGCGTCCCTCGTCGTTCACCAGCGCCGTGTTCATTTCGGTCGCCATATAGCCTGGGGCAATCGCGTTGACCTGGATGTTTTTAGACGCCCACTCGTTGGAAAGCGCCTTGGTCAGCTGGGCAACCGCGCCCTTGCTCGCTGCATAGGCCGGTACTGTAAACCCGCCAAAAAATGCGAGCATCGAGGACATATTGATAATTTTGCCGCCGCCCTGGGCCAACATCTTACGCCCAGCCAGCTGACAGAGCACAAATACTGCGTCCAGATTGACATTCAGCACCGCGTCCCAGTCCTCCAGCGTGAAATCCTCACAATGGTTGCGGCGCTGGATGCCTGCATTGTTCAACAGAATATCAATGCCGCCCAGCAGCTCCACCGCACGGTCGAACAGCGCCGGAAGTCCAGCACGGTCGGACAGGTCCCCTTGAAGTCCAACCACATCCAGACCTTTGGCGCGCAGCTGCTCTGCCGCTTTCAGCGCAGCTGCGCTCGAGCCCAGAATCGCAACCTTTGCACCAGCGCTGGCAAGCCCCTCAGCCATGCCAAAGCCCAGCCCACGGCCGCCACCTGTCACCAACGCCTTTTTACCGGTCAAATCAAACATCGGATTCATTTTACCCCTCCTCAGTCAAAACAGAACATGACCTTGACAGCCCCTGTTCCCTTGGTCGTCAACAGATCAAAACCCTTTTGCGCCTCGGTTGCAGGCAGTACATGGGTAATAACCCTTTCAAAGTTGGGATCCATCGCCACTACCTTTGCAGCAATCGCAAAGTCCTTGATGCGGTAGACGCGTACAAACTGGATGTCCGCCTCTTTCGCCATCCCCTTAAAGAACGGCATACTGGCGGGCTTTTTATAGGAGGCCACCACAATGATATGTCCACGCACCTTCACTGCATCAAGCAGCACGTCTGCAACCGGCTGCACGCCAGCGCAGTCGAACACCCAGTCAAAGCCGTCGCCACCGGTGCGGCTCTTACAGAAGGAATCTATTTCCAGCTGTGCAGGATTGAGCACCTCAAAGCCCATCTCTCGAGCGAGCGCTGCACGGGATTCATCGGTCTCCAGCATCAGAATCGAGGAGGCGCCAAACACCCGCAGGGTGAGCGCAACCACCATGCCAATAGTGCCACAGCCGAATACCAGCGCATTGTCACCCGGCTTAAAACCACGCTCGCGCAGGGTGTGAACGGCCACTGCAACCGGCTCTACAAAGGCGCCCAGCTTGTCAGAAACATGATCGGGCAGCGGAATAATGCTTTCTATGGGAACCTGCACATACTGTGCAAAACCGCCATCACAGTCGATCCCCAAAAGTCCCAGCGTATTGCAAACATGCGCATTCCCCTCGCGGCAGGGGGTGCAGTGCCCGCAGGAAAGCAGCGGATAAACGGTTACCCGCGTTCCCTTTGGGATATTGGGAACATCATCGCTCTCCAAAAAGCCGGAAAATTCATGACCCATCACCAATGGCGCCTTTGCACGTGGATGGGTTCCCGCATAAATATTCAGATCGGTGCCGCAAATTCCCGCATGGGATACCCGCACCAGCGCCCAGCCTTCTTTGGGCTGCGGAATGGGCAGATCACGTACGGATAGTGTGTTCGCACCTTCATAGAGGATTGCCTGCATAAAAATTCCTCCCTATTTTTATTGTAAAATTAAACCCCGCCGCCTTCAGCCGCGCAGCGCACAAAAAAGTTCGCCAGCCTTTCAAGGCTGCAGGGGTCGAGGGGGCAGAGCCCCCCGTCGGTGACCACAAATCCGTTCGGATTTGTGGTCACCGAAACGCGTCTTTTTCGTGAAAGAGCCGGCCGCAGCCGGCGATATCCCCCGCAAGCGCGGTGCCAAATCGTAGATTTGGCCGCCATGCGCTTGCGCGCGGCTGCCCGAGCGGCACGCGGGGCAGCCGCTCCTTTTTCCCGCCGCGCAAAGCGCGGCGGATACGCCGCAGGTAACATCAGGTATGTAATCTAGGGGTGCTTTTTCTCTTGCAAAAAGCACCCCTCTTGCGGCTCGTATTACGAGCCGCAATTCACCCTGCAAAAATCCGCTGCTCAGGAGCAGGTTACGTTTCGCTGCATCAAAGCCTGCGGCCTTGATGCAGCGACGCGGGGCGCTGCCCCGCGACCCCGCCGCCTTTTGAAAAAGGCGGGCGAAAACTTTCATGCGCTACCGCGGCTATGATGCCTTTGGTTGCCGGAGGCAATCAAGAACGCTTTGCGCAATTTTGTAACAAAACAAGCTTACAGATGATTCACCGGATAGTGCACCGGCTCACCACGCATAAACCGGACTGCTTCCTCCGCGCATTTGCGGTTGAGCTCCTCCGCTGATTCTTCCGAATACCATCCCATATGCGGTGTTACAATCACATTTGGATGCCGGAACAGCGGACTCTCTTTAGAAAGCGGCTCCTGACGCACCACATCAATTCCCGCACCCATCAGCTTACCACTCGAAAGCGCTGCCTCCAGCGCATCCTCATCTACAACACCGCCGCGCGCCACATTGATCAGCACCGAACCATCTTTCATTTTTGCAAACGCATCCGCGTTCATCAGCTTATCCGTCTCTGGCGTCAATGCACAGTGCAGCGACAACACATCCGCCTGTGCGAGCACCTCATCCATGCTGCTCTTAAACTCGATAAAGTCCGCAAAGCTGCGCCCAGGACGGCCATAATCCGCATCATAGGCGATTACGCGACAGCCCAATGCCCGCGCCCGCTGCGCAAACGCTGTGCCAATCCGACCTGCACCAATGATGCCTACCGTGCGGGTAGACAAACGATGCACTGGCACCGCCTCAATATAGTTCCAGGTGCCCGAGCGGGTCAGATTTCCGCTGAAATAGGTCTTGCGCACCAGCGCCAGCATTAACGACAGCGCCTGGTCTGCAACCTCATTGGTACCGTAATCCGGCACATTGCAAACCTGCACACCATATTCGGTGGCGTCCGCCAGATTGACATTATCCACCCCTACCCCATAACGCACGATAAATTTCAGGGTTGGGATTGCCTCAAAAATTTTCCGATCCATGCGTGTATACTGATTCAAGAAGCAAACCGCCCCCTGACACTGCTCAATGACCGCCTCTTGGGTTTGGCACTGGAGCCACGCAAAGTCATAGCCAGCGGCCTCAAAAACCGCTTTTTCGGTGTCCACATCCTTGTGGTCACAGTCACAGATTATGATTTCTGGCATTTACATGCACATCCTTTCTCACATGCCCACAAAGAACATACTGCCGGTATAGGTGGTCAGGCCCAGCAGATTCGGGATAATCATCGATAGCAACGGCACAAAGGTGACCACCAACAGCGCTACGATTACAACACCAAAGAATGGCAACAACGTTTTAATAACCTGTTCAATTTTAACCTGTCCAATCCGGCAGCCCGCGAACAGAATTGCACCAACCGGCGGAGTCAAGGTACCAACGCAAAGGTTCATAACCATCATCAGGCCAAAGTGTACCGCGTGCATTCCAAACGCCTGAACAATTGGCAGGAAAATTGGGGTAAAGATCAGCACCGCAGGGGTTGGGTCCATGAAGGTACCGACCAGCAGCAAAATCACATTCATAATCAGCAAAATGACGATCGGGCTATTGCTGATCCCCAGCATTCCATCAGAAATCATCTGCGGAATTTTTGCAAACGACATTACCCAGCTCATAATCGCAGATACGCAAACCAAAAACTCTACAACCGCGGTGGTTTTAACGCTATCCAGCAGAATTTTCGGAAGATCCTTCCATTTCAGGCTGCGATAAACCGCGCTAAGCACCAAAGAATATACAACTGCGATTGCAGAACCCTCGGTTGCGGTAAATACGCCGCCCAAAATACCTCCGATTACAATGACAATCAGCAGCAAGCTCGGAATACCCTGCCACAGCGTTTTCATAATCGAGGCAAATGTATATTTCTCATGGCTGACATAGCCGCGTTTCTTCGCCATAATCCCTGCTACGATCATACAGCCTACGCCCCAAAGAATCCCAGGAACATAACCGGCCATAAACAGCGCAGCGATGGAAACCGAGCCTGCCACAGTGGAATAAACGATCATAATATTACTTGGAGGAATCATCATACCGGTCGGACCGGATGCGATATTAACCGCAGCAGAAAACTCACGGGAATAGCCTTCTTCCTCCTCCATTGGGCCGAGGATGCCGCCCATTGCGGAAGCAGCAGCAACACCAGAACCGGAGACAGCGCCAAACAACATATTCGCAACGATGTTGGTCTGTGCCAGCGAACCAGGCAGCTTGCTACCTAAAATATTCGCACAACCAATCAATCGTTTTGCGATGCCGCCGTTATTCATTATGTTTCCCGCTAGCACAAAGAATGGTATCGCTAGCAAAGAAAACGAGTTTGCACCTGTAAAAGCGCGTTTTGCGGCGGTGAGCATTGCCTGCTCAAACGGAAGGATTACCATAATGCCGGCGGATGCGCCAGCACCAATTGCAAGGCCGATTGGAAAGCCCAAAATCAACATAACCACAATGGTTATGACCATGACGAGGGCGGCGAGAACTGCTTGTTCCATTTATCATGTCTCCTCTCTTACATGGTGCTGCCCGCAGCGCCGGAATCTTCGGTTTTGCCATTCCGGTAATTTTGGAAAGCCAGGGCCAGATTATAGATGGCATAGAACAGTGAAAATGCACCGCAAATGGGGATTGCGCTGTAAATAACACCCATTGGAATTTGTAAAGCTGCATCCATGGTGCCCATCTGTTGTTTGGTTACCAGAATTCCGCCATACAGCAGAACAACAGCAGCGAACAAAATCAGCGTAATATTGATCAAAATTTCCACAACCAACGTTCCCCATGGGGCAAACTTATCCTTGAGAACGGTAATATCCAAATGCTCTTTCAGTCCAAAAACATAAGCGGAACCACACATTACCATCCAAACGAACAAATACTGGGCGATGGCCTCAGAAATTGCGCTGGGTTTCGAGAATATGTAACGGGTTGCTACCTGATAGGTTACTAGCACGGTCATAATCGCCAGGATAATAATACAAAACCATGCCATAATCTTATCGAGCGCCCGTTTGATGGTGGTAAGAATTTGCATAGGGAGGCCTCCTTTACGATATGGTCAAACGCGCAGATGCGGCAGGCAGGCCGTTGCGCAAGGATCGCCGATAGATTTAGAAAGGAGGCCGGCAGACAAACTGCCGGCCTCCCCAGCTTGTGTTTAGAAATCAAGCTAGCTTAGCGCAGAGCTTGGATCTCCGCATAAACCGCCTTGGTCATGTCGCTGCGGTTTGCAACTTCCTCAATAAAGCTCTTCATCTTCTCCTGGAACGGAGCAACGTCAACCTCGGTTACAGTAACACCGAACTCGTTCTTGCATTTCTCGAAATAGGACTCACGCAGGTTATCCGCCAGGGTGAACATTGTCTCAACCGACTCGGTTGCCAGCTTCTTCAAAGCCTCCTGATCCTCAGCGCTCATGGTGCTGAACAGGTTCGCATTGATGATCAGCTCATCCGGAATCATCAGATGGTTGGTCAGCGAGTAGTACGGAGCAACCTCGTACTGGAGCAGGTCGGTGTAGGTGATGATGTTGTTCTCTGCACCATCAAGGGTACCTGCCTGGATTGCAGAATAAACATCGCCCTGTGCCATAGCGGTACCAACGCCGCCCATGTTGTTCATCATCTGAATCATTGTATCAGACTGCATAACGCGGATCTTCATGCCAGCCAGCTCTTCCGGAGTGGTAACCGGCTTCTTTGCGTAAACGCAACGGGGCCCTAAGCTGTAAGCAGCCAATACAACAAAATCGTTGTTGCTAGTGGTTGCAAACAATTCGTCGAGCTTACCGGACTGGAACAGCTTCTTCTGGTGCTCAATGCTGTCATAGATGTACGGGCAGCCGATAATTGCGAAATCCGAATTGACACCCTCTACAATCGAGTTCGCAACGATTGCCATGTCGATTGCGCCCGCCTGTACCAGCTCCAGGGACTCCTGCTGGTTGCCCAGCTGCTCGCTCGGGTAAACCTCGATGGAGTAACGGCCCTCGGTTGCATCGTACAGCTTGTCGCTGAGCTCTACCATTGTCTGCGCCTCTGGATTCTCCATCGTCTGGTTGAAGGAGCACTTCAGAACCGTCTGGCCAACCTTGGCGCCGTCGTTCTCTGCCGGAGCCTCGGAAGATGCCGCAGGAGCCTCAGAGGACGCAGCCGGTGCAGCGGAAGACGCTGGCGCAGCGCTGGAAGCAGGTGCATTGTTGCCGCCGCAAGCGGTTGCAGACATCATCAGTGCACCAACCATAAGTAGCGCAGCAATTGATTTTTTACTAAACATTTCATTTCCTCCTTGAATAAGTTTCAAGACTTCTATTTGCTATCTGGCCGTATTGCCAGTATAAGCCTATTGATTGCAGCAGCCATCGTTACCGACCGCCTTTATGGTGGAACCTCTTATTTGGAGTTGACTGGTCAACTGCTCATAGATCGGCGGCTCCGCCCCCTTGCCCGCGATGCGCTCAAGCAGAATCTCGGCCGCACGCTGTCCAATGCGTTTGGAATCCTGCGCGATGGTGGTAATGCCAGGTGTAATCAAATTCTCCCAGCCCCATGCGTCAAAGCCGCACACACCAAACTGTTCTCCAATCGGAATTCCTGCCGTGTGAACGCCACGCAGTAAGCTCAGCAGTGTCATCCCATTGACCGCAAAGGCCGCAAGACGCTCGCCCGGATAGCGATTACAAAAATCGTGTAGCACGCGCAGACAATCCGCTTCATCCTCCAAATCAAAGCTGAACGCCTCCCCTTGCTGCCCAAATAGCTGCTGTAACGCATCCTGATAGCCCTGAAAACGCAGCAGCCTTGGGGTAACATGCGCGTTACCCTGGGTGAAAAAGCCCACCCGCTGATAACCATATTCGTGTAAAAGGGAAATGCAGTTGTAGGTGCTGTGGTAATTCTCGGTTGTTACCGTGTCCAGCTTTCCCGATTTAGAAAGGCACCGGTCGGCCAGCACCAGCGGTACACCCTGTTCATGCAGCGAAAGAAGATAGCTGTCATTTTCGCCGGTGGTGTTTACAATCAGTCCATCCACCTGATTTTCCAGCAATTCCTGAATTCCCATACGTTCACGCTGGGGATCGTCACCGCTGTCCATAAGAAGAAGCTGATAGCCCGCTTGCTCGCAAACACTGTTGATTCCCTTGACAATCAAGGCGGAAAACGGGCTTCCAATATCGCTCACCAGGCATCCCAGCATCCGGCTGTTGCGCGCCTTCAAGCTCTGCGCAATTCGGTTTGGCCGATAGTTCAGCTCCTTGATCACCTCTCGAATTCGCATTCTGGTTTCTTCGGAAAGCGCATCATATCTGCCATTCAGATAGCGAGAAACGGTTGTTTTGGAAACGCCCGAACGTTCCGCCACCTGGTCTATGGTTACAGGTTTCGCTTGACCGCGGAGCCTGACTGGCATATCATCACATCCAAAATGTTTGGTTGGTTATTTTCTAAATTCATCCTACAACTATGAAACCGGTTTGTCAATAAAAATTTCATAAAAATAATCAATTTATCTGTTTTACACGTATTTGCAAGGCATAACTTGTGCTATTTCACAAATTTATTTGATAACTATATAACAA
>CAJUJI010000009.1:0-21941 GCA_910586875.1 uncultured Anaerotruncus sp.
ATAAATCGAATGGGATAAGGCAAGCTGTTGAAAAAGTGAAAATCCAGCTTGCCTTTATTCATAGTCTCAGAGATACAGTGAAACCAGAAAAGAGAGGTGCAGTATGAAAAAATTAGCAGCGATCTTGTTAACAATGTCGTTGGCGGTTGGAATGCTAGCTGGTTGTGGCGGCAGTTCTGCTCCGGCTGCTTCGGGTGGAGGTGACAGTGCAGCGAAAAAAGAGTATAAGCTTCGCTTGGGCACACATTTCCAAGAGGGCCATGCGATTTTGGACGCTACCAATGCAGCAGCAAAATTGGTGGAGGAGAAAACCAACGGACAGGTAAAGATCACCGTCTATCCTGCAAGCCAACTGGGAGACTATACCCTGACCTATGAGGAACTCATGAAAGGCACAATTGATATGGCAGTTATCTCCATCCCAAGCCAGTATGACCCGCAGCTTGAGATGAACTTTATCCCTTATTTGGTGACAGGCTATGACCAGGTGGAGAAAGCGTTTGGCCCAGGGTCCTATTTCTTTGAAAAGTATACCGAGGTACATAAAAACCTGGGTGTTAAGCTGATCGGTGTATACTCAGAGGGCTTTATCGGATTGGGCATGAATACGTTGGCGGCCGACTATGCCGACCCTGCCTCTAAAAAACCGCAGCTGGTGCGTGCTCCGAACATCGAGGTTTACAAACTGGCGGTAGAGGATAACGGCTATACCAGTACCACCATCCCTTATGCGGACCTTTACAGCGCATTGCAGACCGGTGTTTGTGATGGCTGGATTGGCGGTTCTCCACAGCTGAACTATACCGGCTTCCGCGATGTAATTAAATATTACATTCCAACCAATGTCTTCATGGAAAACGGTGGCGTTTTCATGAGTCAAAAGGTTTATGACGAGATGCCAGAAGATCTGCGCAGTGTTATTGAGGAAACCTTTATGCAGGAGGTTGTACTCAAAAGCTATGCGGATGCACAGGCGAACGACCTGAAAGCAATTGAAGATTTGAAGGCGTATGGTGTTGAGATCAAAGAGCTCTCTGATGCAGAGATGCAAGCTTTGGTAGACCATGCCAAAGCGGTCACCTGGCCAAAGCTGGAGGGCAACATTGGCGCAGACGTATTGGAAAATCTGGAGAAGGACCTGGCCGGCTAAAGACAGTTTGAGAGGTGAATCATTTGGGAAGAAAGAGATTTCAAGAGTCCTTGTTCTGGAATGTCCTCTTAAAAATTGAGAGAGTCCTATTGATTGTATGCAGCCTGACGACCGTTTTGCTGATCTGCTTGTCGGTTTTTATGCGGTATATCCTTCATAAGAACTTTTATGGTTCAGAGGAAATTATTATTATTTTTGCATTTTGGCTTTACTTCCTGGGAGCCTCTTACGGCAGCTTTGACAAAAGCCATATCAAAGCGGATATCGCTTCTGTATACATCAAAAATGCCAGAATTCGGGATGCAGTTGCGCTTGTGGCATCGATGGTTACTGTTTTTGTAAATCTTGTAATCACCAAATGGGCCTGGGACTATGTGGTATGGGGCATTCAAAAAATGCCCCGCACCACCGGTCTAAAAATTCCGCTGGTGATTCCACAAAGCGCAATTTTAATCGGCTTAATTTTGATGTGCTTTTATCATGTTTATTATCTGGTGGTTGATTTTCGGGCTTATCTGAAAAATGAGCCGCTGAGACGGGAGCAGGAAGGGGATGAAAACTAAATGGCGTTATTTATGACCGTTGGAATTCTAATTATCACCTTGCTCATTGGCGTACCCATCCCATTCTGCTTTGGTGCTTCGGTCATCAGCATGGTGTATACGCTGGGTTATTCCCCAGACTCACTGCTGGCGTCCGGCTACACGCAGATTAGCTCGGTGGTTCTGCTGGCAATGCCATTGTTCATCCTATCCGGCGGCATTATGGAAAAGGGAAAGATCGGCGACGCGCTGGTAAATGTCGTTGAAAAGTTTGTAGGGCGTTTTAAAGGCGGCATTGGCGCGGTTGCGATTATTGCAAGCGCGGTGTTTGGCTCGATTTCCGGAAGCGCGTCTGCAACCCTCTCCTGCATCGGCTCAATTATGGTGCCCAAGCTCAAGGAAAATCGTTATCCAACCGGTGTGGCAGCATCCCTGATTGCAAACGCATCCCCGTTGGGACTGCTGATTCCACCCAGCTCCGCACAAATTTTGTATGCGTGGTCAAGCGGCCAGTCGGTATTGGCTTGTTTTCTGTCCACCATCGTTCCTGGTATTGTGCTGGTGATGATGCTTTGCATCGTAAACTTTTTCCTGGTGCGCAATTGCGACCTGAAAAAAGCGGAAAATGAGACAGCGTCCGAATGGATTCGGGACACCGGTGTAAAGGCAGGAAAGGCAATTCCGGCAATGCTGATGCCGGTGATCATCCTCGGTGGTATTTACAGCGGTATCATGACCCCAACCGAATCGGCGGCTGTGGCAATTCTTTATTCAATCCCTGTCGGATTTTTCGTGTACAGGGGCTTAACAAGGCAGTCCTTTAAAGAGGCGATCATCGAAACTGCGACGACAACCGGCGTTGTGATGGTGATGTTCTTCATGGTAATGGTGCTGAGCAAGCTGTTTGTGATGGAAAATCTGCCGACCATTATCATGGAAATGCTGCTTAGTGTTTCGGATAACAAATATGTTTTGTTAATCCTCATCAATGTGTTTATGGTGATTATTGGTATGTTGATGGATGATACAAGCGGTATGCTGCTGTGTACCCCAATTCTAATGCCAATTATTGTCCAACTGGGCGTACATCCGATTCATTTCGCCGCAATCATCGGTGTAAATCTGGGCATGGGAAATATCACCCCGCCAACCGCACCGCTGCTGTATCTGGGCGGACGCATCGGAGGCGCAAAGATCAACGAGATGATGAAACCGACCTTGGCATTTCTATTTTTCGCGTGGATTCCAACCCTATTGGTGACCACCTTTATCCCAGAGTTGGCGTTGACAATTCCGAAGCTGATCCTTCCAAAATTGTTTATGTAATTCTCCGGCGGGGTGGCTGACTCAGCCGCCCTGCTATTGTGCTATTAAAAAGGGGGCGGAAGATGGGAGCAGAGCTTTTAAGCGTTGGAATTGATATTGGAACCTCTACAACACAGGTTATTTTCAGCCGCCTGGCAATGGAGAATACCGCCTCCTACTTTTCCATTCCGCATGTGGCAATCACCCACAAAGAGGTGGTCTACAAGAGCAAAATTTACACCACCCCGCTCATAGACCTGCGCACAATTGATGCACAGAAGGTGCGGGAAGTAGTCCAGGCGGAATTTCAGTCGGCGGGTTTCTCACCGGCAGATACCAAAACCGGTGCGGTTATCATCACAGGGGAGTCGGCGCGCAAGGAAAACTCTGCGAGTGTGCTCGAACAGCTCAGCCGGTTTGCGGGGGACTTTGTGGTATCCACTGCGGGCCCCGATTTAGAGGCGATCATCGCGGGCAAGGGGAGCGGCGCACAGCAGGACTCCAAGGAGATGGGCAGCGTTACCGCGAACATCGATGTGGGAGGCGGCACCTCCAACCTTGTGGTGTTTGATGATGGTGAGGTGATTGCAAAGGGCTGTTTGGATATCGGCGGGCGGATTATCCGCGTGGACCCCGACTCGATGCGGCTGCTGTATGTCAGCGAGAGCGCTGCGGCAATTGCAAGGTCGGTAGGCGTCCAACTTGCAGCAGGCGAAACGGCATCGATTGCAGCGCTCGAGCGGGTGAGCAAAAAGATGGCCCAGCTACTGGCGCAAAGCTTGGGCTTTGCACCACAGGAACCGCTTTTAGAGGTGATCCGTACCCCTGGCAGCAGCCCGTTTGTACTGGAAAGGCCGATTCAGGCGCTTTGCTTTTCCGGCGGCGTTGCAGATGCGATGCAGGCGCCGGAGGCACCGCAGTTCCCTTACGGAGACATCGGGATACTGCTGGGGCGGGCGCTGGCGAACGAAAACTTTCCGGTCCGTCGGGTGCAGGCTGCCGAGACCATCCGTGCAACCGTCGTGGGAGCAGGCAGCTATACCACCTCGATCAGCGGCAGCACCATTACCTATGCCAGCGAGTTATTCCCGCTCAAAAATATTCCGGTGCTCAAGCTCAATCAGCAGGAGCAGGCGGAATGCTTTGCCGGAAACAGTGCGCTTTTGGAGGAGCGTGTCCGCTGGTTTTTGGAGCAGTGCGGGCAGGATACGATGGTGCTGGGCATGAAAGGGGAGGCAAACCCCTCCTATCCAGCACTCAAACGGCTGGCGGGCTGCATCGCGCAGGCGATGGACGCGGCGCTGGCAGCCGGTGCACCGCTGTTGGTGGTGGTGCAGCAGGATATAGCGAAGGCGCTGGGGGTATCCATCGGCCAGCTGCTCAAGGGGCGGCGGAAGATTGCGGTTTTGGATGGCATCCAGCTAAATCAGCAGGATTATATGGATTTTGGCCGGCCGGCAATGAATGGATTGGTGATCCCAGTCGTGGTAAAAACATTGATTTTCGGCTGACCGAAAGGGGGAGTTCTATTGCTATTGAAAACAAAGCTTGGCGGGCAGGTTTTCCAGTTTTCCTCACTGACCGAGGTGCTCGCCAAAGCAAACGAGGAGAAAAGCGGTGATGTGCTGGCGGGCGTTGCAGCGACCTCTGGATTGGAGCGGATTGCCGCCAAAGAGGTGCTTTCGCAGATCACCTTAAAGGATTTGCGGGAAAATCCGGTTGTTCCATATGAAGAGGATGAAGTGACCCGCATCATCCAGGATGGCATCAGCGAACCAATTTATCAGAAAATCCAGAATTGGAGTGTGTCCGAGCTGCGGGAGTGGCTGATGGACTACAACACCACAGAAAATGATATCCGCAGGGTTTCCCGCGGGCTGACCAGTGAGATGGTTGCGGCGGTGGCAAAGCTGATGTCCAATCTGGACCTAATCTATGCGGCGAATAAAATCCGCGTGACCGCTCACTGCAATACCACCATTGGCAAGCGCGGTACTCTCTCCACCCGGTTACAGCCCAACCATACCACCGACAGCGTGGAGGGCATCACCGCATCGCTGTTTGAAGGGCTTAGCTATGGCATCGGAGATGCGCTGATCGGCCTAAATCCGGTGAATGATACCGTATCCAGCTTGAGCGAGGTGCTCAAGCGGTTTGACGAGGTCAAAAACAAGTTTGAAATTCCTACCCAAATTTGTGTGTTAGGACACATCACAACCCAGATTGAAGCGGTACGTCAGGGCGCGCCGACCGATATGATTTTCCAGAGCATCGCAGGCAGCGAAAAGGGCAACCGCGCATTTGGCTTCAGCGCGGACACCGTGCGCGAGGCGCTGTCGCTGCTCAAGCAGCGGGGCACCGGAACCGGTCCGAATGTGCTGTACTTTGAAACCGGCGAAGGCTCCGAGCTTTCCTCCAACGCACATTACGGCGCGGACCAGGTCACGATGGAGGCGCGTTGCTATGGCTTTGCGCGGGAGTTCCAACCGTTTATGGTGAATACGGTGGTCGGCTTCATCGGGCCGGAGTATCTTTATGACAGCAAGCAGGTAATCCGTGCAGGACTGGAGGATCATTTTATGGCGAAGCTGTCGGGCATTCCAATGGGCTGCGACTGCTGCTATACCAACCATATGATGGCCGACCAGAACGATGTGGAGAATCTGACCATGCTGCTGGCAAGCTGCGGCTGCAATTATATCATCGGCGTGCCCAACAGCGATGATATCATGCTCAACTACCAGACAAACGCCTACCACGATGCGGCAACCGTCCGTGAAATTTTGGGGCTGCGGCCGATACAGGAGTTTGAACAATGGTTGGAAAAGATGGGCATTTCAGAAAATGGGAAGCTGACCAAAAAAGCAGGCGACCCAACCATCTTTTTGGGAAAGGGGTGAAGGAAGATTGGATAGCAGGACAATGGAGCAGATTGTAAACGCAGTGGCCCAAAGTATCCAAGAGCTGCGCGCGCAAAAGCCGCAGGCAGACGCGCCGGTTGTGCTCCCAGCACCACAGAAGGACGCCCCTGTACAGATAGCGCCGGGGCCGGCGGAGGAACTGCTGGAGGATTTGACCTCGCCACAGGAGAAGCAGAAGCCGCGGCTGACCGATGCGCAGGATTTTGAAGCGCTGGTACGCATGAAGCATAAAACCGCGGCGCGCATTGGCATCGGCAAGCGGGGACCGCGACTGGACACCAAAAGTATGCTGACCCTGCGGGCTGACCACGCGATGGCGCGCGATTCAGTGTTTGCGGATGTTGCGCCGGAGTTTTTGGAGCAGCTGGGACTTGCTTGCTTCCAAACCCGCTGCAAAGACAAGGACGAATTTCTCACAAGGCCGGATTTGGGGCGGGAGTTTGACCCCAAAACCGAACAGGAAATCCGCCAGCGGTGCGAGCAGGGCAAAACGGTCGTTATTTATGCCTCGGACGGGCTGAGCTCCAAAGCGATTGAGGCGAACCTGCAAAATATTCTGCCGGCAATCCGGGAAGGGTTGGCCGCGCGTTCGATTTCGATGGCAACGCCATTTTTTGTTCGATTCGGACGGGTGGCAGCGATGGACCATATTTCCGAGCTGCTCGGCAGTGAAATTACCTGTGTGCTGATTGGCGAACGTCCAGGCTTGGCAACCGCCGAAAGCATGAGCTGCTATATGGCTTACAAGGCGACGGTTGGGATGCCGGAATCCAGGCGCACGGTGGTTTCCAACATCCACAGCGGCGGTATTACCGCGGTTGAGGCGGGCGCTTATATCGCGGAAGTCATCGAAAAGATGCTGGCGGCAAAGGCCAGCGGCGTCGATTTGAAGAAGTAGGGGGACAGGATGAAGCACGATAGATTGCAGACGAATGTGCTGTCGGTGCGAATTATCAGCAATGCAGACGAGGGCCTGCGTAAAACATTGCAGATGCAGCCGGAGGAGCGCAGTCTGGGCATCCTGACCACCGACTGTGATGATGTTTCGTATGCGGCGCTGGACGAGGCGACCAAAAAGGCGCAGGTGCGGGTGCTTTATGCAAAAAGCATGTATGCAGGTTCCGGCAACGCCTCCACAAAGCTGGCTGGCGAGTTTATTGGGATTCTGGCTGCGCCCAATCCGGAGGAAGCGCGCAGCGGCTTGGATGCCGCCATTGCCTTCATCCAACAGGATGCTGGTTTTTACAGCGCCAATGATGAGGACAGCATTGTTTATTTTAACCACTGCATTTCACGGACCGGCAGCTATCTTTCCGAGATGGCGGGCGTGCCGGAGGGGACGGCGATGGCCTATCTGATCGCGCCGCCGCTAGAGGCGATGGTTGGGCTGGATGCAGCACTCAAGGCCGCCGAGGTAGAGCTGCGGGTATTTTATGGACCGCCCACCGAAACAAACTTTGCCGGAGGCTTGCTCACAGGTGACCAGGCGGCTTGTCGTGCGGCCTGTGAAGCGTTTGGCGAGACGGTTTGTGAAATCGGAGAAAATCCGGTGCAATATTAAATAGAGCAAGGAGGGTACATAAATGGAGTTTGATCGGGACCTGCAATCCATTCAGCAGGTCCGCAATTTGGTTGCGCAGGCAAAGGAAGCGCAAAAACAGTTGGCAGCCTATTCGCAGCAGCAGGTGGACACGCTGGTAGAGGCATTGGTGAAAGCGTGCAGCCAGCACGAAACCGAGCTGGCAAAGATGGCGGTAGAGGAAACAGGTTTTGGTATTTGGCAGGATAAGGTGCTGAAAAATCGTCTGGGC
Source organism: uncultured Anaerotruncus sp. (assembly GCA_910586875.1). GTDB lineage: Bacteria > Bacillota > Clostridia > Oscillospirales > Ruminococcaceae > Anaerotruncus. The sequence continues at coordinate 7,730 of CAJUJI010000009.1, forward strand.
AGTGTCCTTACCTGGGAAAGTATTCGTGAGATGAAAACCGTCGGGGTGCTCAAGGAGGATACCGGAGATGGTATTCTGGAGGTCGCCGTTCCGGTCGGGGTTATTGCAGCGCTGATTCCCAGCACCAACCCCACCTCGACCACCATGTACAAAACGATTATCTCCCTAAAAGCAGGCAACGCAATTGTCATCAGTCCGCATCCCAATGCGAAAAACTGCATCCTTGAAACGGTGCGGATTTTGCAGGAGGCCGCTAACAGCGTTGGTGCGCCGCAGGGACTAATCGGTTGTATTTCCATTCCGACGGTTGAGGCGACAAACGCGCTGCTCAAACATCGTGATATTGGCTTGATTTTGGCAACCGGCGGGGAAGCGATGGTGCGCGCAGCTTACAGCTCCGGCAATCCGGCGTTGGGAGTAGGCCCGGGCAATGGACCCGCTTATATCGAGAAAACCGCGGATATCCCATTGGCGGTCAAGCGAATTTTTGACAGCAAAACCTTTGACAACGGCACAATTTGCGCATCTGAGCAGTCGATTGTCACCGACCGCTGCATCTGCGAGCAGGTGGTTGCAGAGGTCAAACGGCAGGGCGGCTATTTCCTCAACCAGCAGGAAAGCCAGCAGCTATCCGGCTTTATCCTGCGCGCAAACGGCACCATGAATCCCAAAATTGTGGGGAAATCTGCGCAGCAGATCGCACAGATGGCTGGCATTCAAGTGCCAGCGCAAACGAGAGTGCTTTTGTCCGAGCAGACAACGGTATCGAAAACCAACCCTTATTCGAGGGAGAAGCTTTGTCCCATCCTCGCGTTTTATGTGGAGGAAAATTGGGAGGACGCTTGCAGGCGTTGTATCGAGGTGCTTTATAACGAGGGAGCGGGCCATACAATGACCATCCACACGCGGGACAAAAATGTAGTGCGGGAGTTCGCGCTGAAAAAACCGATCTCGCGGCTGCTGGTGAATACACCAGGCGCGCTGGGCGGCGTAGGCGCGACCACCAATCTTGCGCCGGCACTGACACTGGGGTGCGGCGCGGTGGGCGGTAGCGCCACCAGCGACAATGTAACCCCGAAAAATCTGTTTAATATCCGGCGGGTCGCCTGGGGCGCCCGTGAGCTGGAGGAATTGCGGGGGCAGGCACCAGCGCCGGCAAACTGCGCAGCAGAGACGCTTAAATGTACCCCAGAGGAAATTGAAGCAATCACAAAGGCGGTTTTGGCAAGATTCGGGATGCAGTAAAATCGTTTGGCTTTATAAAATTTATCAAATAACTATGATTTTAGGAGGAACTTACAATGGCAGCATTACAGGCACTTGGAATGGTAGAAACAAAAGGTTTGGTTGGCTCGATTGAGGCGGCAGATGCAATGGTAAAAGCGGCGAATGTCAATCTGATTGGCAAGGTGCATGTCGGCGGTGGATTGGTGACCGTTATGGTACGCGGTGATGTTGGCGCGGTGAAGGCGGCAACCGACGCAGGCGCAGCAGCAGCTTCTAAGGTCGGGGAGCTGGTGAGCGTACATGTTATCCCGCGTCCACACAATGAGGTGGAGTATATCCTGCCTACCCTTCCCACGAGCGATAAGTAAGAGGTTTGCCACGCTATATAGCGTGGCAAAAGACCTGCTTTAGCGGTGCAGTGACAGGTTAAAGATAGAAAGTGTGGTGGGAAAATGCCTTTTAAAAGTGCGCTGACCGAATCGGAATTGCGCGCAAAAATTCTGCCGGAAGGAACCGCAGAATATCTGGTTGCACCGGATGTATATATAACGCCGGGCGCCAGGGAGTATCTGCGTTTTAGAGGGATTCAACTGAAAATCCAAGAGCAAGGGCAGTATGGGGAGATGCCGCGCACGCCGCTGTCTGCAAAAGCGGGCTATGTGGATGCGCAGACCGGTGCAAGCTATGAGCAAAAGCCGGAGCATATGACCCATCTGCGGGCAAACCGGTTGGTCCCCAAAACCCATCCGCGCATTTTATTTCGCGGCAAGCTCGACTCGTTAGAGGCGCAGATTCTCTGTGGGCAGATTACAGCATTGGAGCAGGGCTATTTGGATGTGATGCAGGAGCTGGAGGAAATTTTGAGTTTTGTGCGGGCGATCCTCAGCGCGGAGGTGCGTGAGGCGCCGTTTGCGGTGGAACGGCTGCTCGGCTACAACAGCGAACAGCTGCGAAAGGTTTCCCACAATGTCAAAGAAGAAATTGGGATTCCGCATCCAACCCCAAGCTGCAAAATGGGTAAGCTGGCATTGACCCTCAATCTGCTGCGCACCCAGGTGCGAGAGGCAGAGCTTGCGGGGATCGCCGCCTTTTCATTGGAGGGCGAGCCGGAGCGGGAGGATCTCATCCGCGCACTGAATCGGTTGAGCAGCGCAGTTTATATAATCTTCTGCAAGCTGCTGGCAGGCGGCTATTATCAGCAAGCAAACACCAGCGGCGAAAAAAGAGGTGAAAAACAGTATGAATGGTGATGAAATTCGGGCAATTGTGGCGCGCGTGATGGAGGAGCTGTCCTGTGCAGTGCCCCAGCCATCAGTGCAGGAATGTTTGCCAATGGAAATTTCTGCGCGGCATGTGCATCTTTCGGCAGAGGATTTGGAGCAGTTATTTGGCAAGGGCTATCAGTTGACCGTCAAGCGGAACCTTTCCCAGCAGGGAGAGTTTCTGAGCAATGAGCGGGTGAAGCTGGTGACAGCAAAGGGCTGCATTGAGCATGTAGCGGTTCTGGGTCCGGTGCGCCAAAAAACACAGGTGGAGCTTTCCGCCACCGACGCACGGCAACTAGGGGTAAAGGCGCCGGTGAACCTTTCCGGCAATCTGCAAGGGGCGGCGGACCTGCTGATAGTATCCGAACAGGGGGCGATTTATGCAAAACAGTGCGGGATTATCGCGCAGGCACATGTACATATGACCCCGGAGGATGCGCAGCGTTTTGGGGTGCAGAACGGGCAGGTGATCCATGTTCGTGCGTTGACAAAGCGCCCTGTGACCTTTGAGAATATTGTGGTGCGGGTAAGCCCTAAATTTAAGCTGGCGGTACATCTGGATTATGACGAGGCGAACTGCTGCTGTATGGATAGCAGTACAAAAGGACAGCTCATTCGCGCACAAAGCGATTGTTCTTCTGTGGTGGTACAGCAGATCCCCATGACACAGGCCCCGCAGCAGCCGGAACCAAAGCCCGCGCTGCCAGAAGAAAAGCTGATTACCGAGGCGGTTGCAATCCGGCTGCTGTCGGCCACTGGACAGGTGGTGCGTTTGCGCAAAGGCACGCTGGTGACCCCGTCTGCACGGGATGTATTTCGCAGCGGTAAGAAAACGTTGGAGTTTGTCTGAAAGGATAGAAGGGTATGTTAATCTGCAAGGTAATCGGGCATGTGTGGGCGACTAAAAAAGAGGAGAACCTTAGCGGTCTGAAGCTGATGGTGGTGCGGGAGGAGACTGCTGGCAAAAAACCGCAAAACATGATGGTGGCGGCCGATGTGGTCGGCGCAGGAATTGGAGAGCGGGTGCTGGTGGTCAGCGGAAGTACTGCGCGCCGGGTATTTGGACGGGATGACATACCGGTAGACTGTACGATTGTGGGCATCATTGACAGCGTTGAAATTTCTCCAGATGCCAAATAAGCGCCGAAGAGAGCGGAGGTGGTAGGCGTTGAACGCTTTGATTGAAAAAATTTTTCAGGCAGGAGTAGTCGGCTGCGGCGGTGCAGGCTTTCCTACCCATAAAAAGTTGGATGGACAATTTCGTTGGCTGATTATTAACGGCGCAGAGTGCGAGCCGCTTCTGCGGACCGACCGCTATCTGATGATTCATATGGCGGATGCGCTCGTTTGCGCGATAGACGCGGTCGCGAATGCTGCCCAGGCGGAGCACCGTGTAATTGGACTAAAGGCCAGCTACCGGCGGGAAATTGCGGCGCTAGAGGCGGCAATCGAGAAGGCGGGCTCCAAAATCCAGCTGCATCGGATGGAAAGCTTTTACCCGGCAGGGGATGAGCAGGTGCTTGTCTACGAGGTTACCGGAAAGGTGGTGCCACCGGCAGGCATTCCGCTGGATGTGGGCGCAGCGGTTTCCAATGTGGCGACCATGCTGGCGATTTCGGACGCGATGCAGGGTCAGCCACTGTGCAACAAATACATTACCGTTACCGGCGAGGTGGGGACCCCCTGTATTGTCCATGCGCCAATTGGCACATCCATTCAAGCGTGCATTGAAGCAGCGGGCGGTGCAAAATTAGCAGAATATGCGGTTGTGGTAGGCGGCCCAATGATGGGGAAATATCTGCCGCCTCAGCAGGTGCCGGACGCGGTTGTAACCAAAACCACCTCTGGACTGATCGTGCTTGCAGAGGATCACCCGCTTGCACTGCGGCGGGATCCCCCGATGCAAGCAATTTTAAACCGCGCAAAAAGCGTTTGCATCCAGTGCCGAACCTGTACCGACCTTTGTCCCAGGCATCTTTTGGGGCACCCGCTTGAGCCACACCGCATTATGCGCCAGATGGCCTATGCGCCGGATGCCGGGCAGCTGCTGGCTGAGGTTGATATCCAGCGTGCGATGCTGTGCAGCGAGTGCGGCGTTTGTGAGGTGGTTGCCTGTCCAATGGGGCTGCATCCACGTCAGGTCAATGTCTTTTTAAAAGGAAAGCTGCGGGCGAGTGGCTTCCGCTATCAAAGGCCGGCAGGCCCGTTTGCCGCAAAGCAGGCAAGACCGGAGCGGCTGATACCAACCGCCAGAGCCGCCTCCCGTGCAGGGGTTGGCGCTTATCAGAGCCTGCGGATCGACTCCTTGCAGGAATTAAAGCCCCAGCGGGTGGAAATTCTATTGCAGCAGCACATCGGTGCGCCTGCAAAGGCAGTGGTGAAAGCAGGGGAACAGGTCCAGCCGAACCAGCTGGTAGCGGCCTGTCCGGAAGGCGCATTGGGCGCAAATATTCACACCGGCATCGGTGGAACGGTCATTTCGGTAGGAGATAGAATCGTGATAGAACAAAGGCAGGCGGGTGATGCGGTATGATGGAGACAATCGGCTTTCTGGAACTGAACAGCATTGCAAAAGGGATCGAAGCGGCAGATGCTATCCTGAAAGCAGCGGAGGTGGAACTGATCGATGTGCGGGCAAGCTGCCCCGGAAAATACCATATTCTCTTTACCGGAGAGGTGGCTGCGGTGCAGGCGTCGTTGGAAGCCGGCAAAGCGAGCGGCGATGGCTTTGTCATTGACAGCGTTGTGATTCCGCGGGTGCATCCGCAGGTCATCCGTGCAATCCATATGTCCAATGCGCCGGAAGGCATCAACGCAGTCGGCGTGATGGAATTTTTCAGCGTGACTGCCTCCATCTATGCGGCAGACGCAGCGGCAAAGGCTGCTGACGTGACCCTGCTGGAGGTGCGGTTGGGAACGGGCATCGGCGGAAAATCCTTCGTGGTGCTGACCGGAGAGGTCGCAGCGGTCAATGAGTCGGTGAGCGCAGGCGTGTCACAGGAGAACGCAAAGGGGATGGTGGTTTCACAGGTGGTGATCCCCAGCCCGCGCAAGGAAATTTTTGACAGCCTATTCTAGTCAAAATCATAAGACCCCAAAGCAGTACTTCAAATGCTACGCCAGCCGCGCAGCGAATGAAAAAGTTCGCCAGCCTTTCAAGGCTGCGGGGTCCAGGGGCAGCGCCCCTGGTCATTGCGCGTCTCGGAAAACCAGCTGGTTTTCCGAGACGCGCAGTGAAACGTAGCTATTCCTGAGAAGCGCATTTTTGGGGTGAATTGCTGCTTGCAAGCAAGCAGCAAGAGGGGGCTTTTTGCAAAAAAAGTTCCCTGACCAGCCATTTTAGACAGGGGGCGGTACAATGCCAGAGGAGAAACAACGGATTATACAGGAGTATGTACCTGGCAAACAGGTGACAATGGCGCATCTGATTGCGAATCCGAACGAGGATATTTACAAAAAGCTCGGTGTTGTCACCCAGAATCGGGGCGCAATCGGCATCCTTACGATTACGCCCAGCGAGGCGGCGATTATCGGCGGCGATGTGGCAACCAAGGCCGCCGATGTGGAGATTGTGTTTCTGGACCGGTTTAGCGGATCATTGGTGGTCTGCGGCGATGTAGCGAGTGTGGAAAGCGCTTTGAGGGAGGTTATCCGTGTGCTTTCGGGCATCCTGCATTTCAGCTCAACCGAAATTACGAGGACCTAACTTATGAAATATATGATGATTGGGCGGTCTGGCTGCGGCAAAACAACCTTGTGCCAAGTGCTGGACCAACAGCAGCTCGCCTATAAAAAAACCCAAGCGGTGGAGCTGATTGGCGACGCAATCGATACGCCTGGGGAGTATCTGGAACGGCGCAGCCTGTATAGTGCGTTGATGGTGACCGCCGCGGATGCGGATTTGGTGCTGATTTTGCAGGACGCCACCGATGAGGAATGCCGGTTTGCGCCAGCAATGGGCAGCATGTTCCAAAAGCCGCTGCTTGGCGTTATTACAAAAACGGATTTGGCAGCGCCGGAGCAGCTTGAAAAGGCGCGCACCGTGCTCGAGCTGGCTGGAGCATCCCCGATTTTTTGCATCAGCAATTATACAAAACAAGGAATTCCAGAATTAAAGACTTATCTGCTGAACGGTTCCAAAATGGATTGATTACAGCAGCCGCCTTTTTCCTATCATTCGTTTAGAGTGACCAAGAAGACCAACTCTACATAGGATAGAAAGAGGATGGTGATTATGATGCAGCGAAAGGGAATTGATATTTCTTCCTTCCAGGGAACGCCGGACTTTAAACGGGTGAAAGCCGATGGTTATGAATTTGTCCTCATTCGCGCGGGATATGGCAAAACCCAATCGAAAGCGTTTGTGCCACAAATCACAGCGGCACAGGCGGCGGGAATGGATGCGGGCGTATATTGGTACTCTTACGCCGAGTCAACTGCTGAAGCACGTGAGGAGGCCGCTGCATGTTTGGCGGCGATCAAACCATATCGCTTGCCCTACCCTGTGTGGTTTGACCAGGAATATGAACCGCAGATCAAAGCGCTTACCAGACAGCAACGCACCGACATCTGCAAAGCGTTCCTCGGTGTGATCACCCAAGCGGGCTATTTTACTGGACTTTATGCCTCGGCGGATTGGTTGACCAACTGGGTGGATAGCAGTCAACTGACCGCCTATGATAAATGGGTGGCACAATATGCGCCGAAAGTGACCTATCCAGGGGAGTATGGCATCTGGCAATATGGTATTTTGGGAACGCAAGGGCGCAAGGGCACCGACTACACCATCTTCGGGCAGGTGGATGGGGTAATGGGCAACTGCGATGTGGACTATGCCTATAAAGACTATCCGGCTATTATCCAAAATGCCGGCTTGAACGGGTATGGCAAACCCTGCACAGGCGAGGCCGAATGGAGGATGCGCGCTTTGGCGGCGGAGGAGAAACTGGCAAAAATTCAGAAAATTCTCTCAGAATAAAGAAAAGTCCTTGGCGCTTTAAAACGCCAAGGACTTTTTGTGCTTTGTCAAAAAATAAAATCTGCAAACCGAAAGATTAACCGTCCTGTTGTGTCTGGAACAAATGGCATTGTTCGGTTAGCCAAACGCGGATTTTTTCGATGCCGTCATCGTCCAATGCGGCCTCATAGGTGGCAATGGTTTCGGCGGCCTCATAACAATAGATCGCGTAGGTATAAACCTTCAATTGACTATCCACCGGTTCAATGCGGTAGCGGAAGTCCCCGACACTGCCGGTGTAAATGTTCCGATAGCTAAAATATTCTGTGTTGGGCAGTTCAATAGGATATTCCATTCGCGCGCCTCCAAAACAGCTTGATAGTCGTATTATACCTTGTTTTTGGGCGATTGCCAAGAGGGCGCTGGGAGGATCAGTCGTAATCACTGAGCAGCTCACCAGCGTAGTTTTCCAATTCCTGCATAGAGTGCAGCTCACGAGCCTGGTAACTGACTGCGCGGCGCACCTCATCGGGCAACGCTGTAAAGAACTGGTGTGCCTGTGCGTTCTGTTGAATCAGGTTATATAAATCCGGGTAAGCATCCATGAAAATCACCTCCACAGTTGTTTTTCCCAACGATGCAGAAGGCTCACATGGAAATTTTTTCTAACGGGTAAGCCGAAGCAGCAAAATATAAATACAACCGGAACCCCCCATCAAAAGGATTCCCATAGTCTGCGCACCGGCGGAAAGCCATAAACGCAGCAGTCCGCTGGTCACAACCGCAATCGCGGCACAAAGAAACGGGCGGACCAGCTGATGTGTCAGATCCAGCCGAAAGCGGGAGACCTGGGAGAGCTTGCCGATACTGAGCGAAAAATTTAACACCTCGCTGATACAGATAATCAGCACATATCCCTTGATCCCCCAAAATGGCAGCAACAGCCAGACTGCGGCCAGACTGCTTAATGCGTCAATGATGTTATATTGCATGACGCTCAGCTGCTCATCCAACCCCTTTAGCATACTATCAACTGCGGTGTCCAGGTACATCACGGGTACCACTGGCGCCAACAGCCGAATATAAATTGCAATATCCGGATGATGGGAGACTAGCGCCCCCATTTCCTGCGAAAAATAAAACAGCACACCACAGACGATCATCGAACAGGATAAGGTCATGGACAGCATCTGTTCTACCGCATCGGAAACGTCCCGCTGCCGGCTGTGTGCCTGTGCAAGCTCTGGCACCACCAAGCAGTTAAACGCATTGAAGAACGCATAGGGAAACAGGATGACCGGAAGCGCAACCCCTTGCACCATGCCAAATACAGCGATTGCAGCAGGGGCAGAGAGCCCGCCCACCTGCAAGCGGATTGGCACCAGCAGATGTTTGATGGTGGAAAGCCCTTGGCGCAGATAGGAGCTGAACGCGACCGGAAGTGCGATACCAACCAGCTTGCGGGTCAAATGCTGGCAGTTTCCAGCGGTGCTTTTCCGGCTGTCCCACAGGTAGAGCAGATAAGCCAGCAGACCGGAAACCCCTTCTGCAACCACCCCCGCGGCGGTGATTGCAAAACATGCCGCCTCGAGCCCATCCGGAACGAGCAGCTCCAACGCGTAAATTGCCAGCAACACCTTGAGCAGCTGCTCCAGTATTTGAGCAGCTGCCCCCTTGGAAACATGGCGAACAGCAGTAAAATAGCCGTTCAATGCGCTAGAGCAGGAGATGAAAGGCATACTGACGGCCATCATCCGCAGTGGACGTATGGTTTCCGCAGCGCCCAACCATTTTAGCCCGATCCAGCCAGCACCACCCCAAAGCGCAGCGGCAGCGGCCAATCCAAATACACCACTATACAGTAAGCAGCGCCGCATTGCGCCACGAATGCTGCCATTTTGGCGGACCGCTTCTTCCGCCACCATGCGGGTGGACGCCAACCCAATTCCAGAGCAGGCAAAGGTGATTGCCAGCGTATAAACCGAGGACATGAGCTGAAAGACGCCCATTCCGACGGCACCCAACCGTTCTGAAAGGTAAAGATTGAACCAAACCCCAATGCTGCTCAAAAGCAATGAGGTGCTCATCATAATCGTCGCATTGAATAGGAATCGCTTTGTTTGTTTCATAAATCCACCTGAAAAGCTTATTTTCTAAATGGATATGAGACAAAGCGTAAATTTAGTAGTTGAGAAGATGCTGCGAGATCTATAGACGGCAAAGAGCGAGGTATGTGCTTGTTTACAGGCGCATGTTTTGCTATACTAGGACCAGAGAAGGGGAGGGGAAGCCTTGTGAAAAAGGTGCTTTTGCTGGCGACCGGAGGAACGATTGCTTCAACGCAGGGACCAGACGGGCTGGAACCGCAGCCAGCACCATCGGAACTGCTGCACGCATTAGAAGAGTTTCGGCGATGGTATCAGATTGACTACCGGCCGATACTGAATCTGGATAGCTCGAATATCCAGGCGGAGGAATGGCAGCTGATTGCCCGCGCCGTTTACCAGGAATTGTCCCACTATGATGGAATCGTTATCACACATGGTACAGATACGATGGCCTATACCGCATCCATGCTGTCATTTATGCTGCAAAATCTGGACAAGCCGGTAGTGCTGACCGGCTCGCAAATTCCAATTACCAGTCGGCTGTCGGATGCGCGCAGCAATCTTGCGACCGCACTGGCGGCGGTGGAGCAGGATGTTTACGGGGTGAGCATCGCGTTTAATCATAAGCTGATACGCGGCTGTAGGGCGGTCAAGGTGCGCACCATGAGCTTTGACGCGTTTGAAAGCGTCAACAGCCCTGAGCGCGGCGACATTCTGGCCAGTGGAATCCGGCTTGCACCCGAGGGTGCGCCTTTATTGCAGCAAGGAGGCACAAAGCTGTGTGACGCGCTTTGCAATGATGTGTTTTTGCTCAAGCTGATTCCTGGGACCAATCCGAAAATTTTTGATACACTGCTGAACATGCAGTATAAAGGCGTTGTACTGGAGGCGTTCGGGGCAGGCGGCCTGCATTTTATCCGCAGGGACCTTTCCGAAAAAATCAAACAGTTGGTAGATAATGGGGTTGCCGTTGTTGTGTGCAGCCAGTGTCTGTATGAACCTAGTGACTGCTCAATTTATGAGGTGGGGCGCCGGATGCTTGCAACTGGTATCATCCAGAGCTGCGATATGACCACCGAGGCGGCAGTGACAAAATTGATGTGGGCTTTGGGACAGACGCGAGAACTCGCAGAGATACGGCGCATCTTTGCAACCAATTATGCAGGGGAAATTTCCTGCTGATTTGCAGGAAATAGTGAATAATCTTGCAAAAATTTAGAGAATCCTGTTGACATTAGAGCGTTTTTGTGTCATGCTAAGAGCTAGGATGATTTCTTAGCGACCACTGAAAAACAAAAGCCTTTAAGGAGAAGGTAAAAATGGAGGGTGTTCACGATGGAACCAATTTATGTTGGTTGGCTGTCAATTTTACCGCCGGTGATTGCGATTACACTTGCTCTTATCACCAAGGAGGTAATCTCTTCCCTGATGATCGGAATTTTGTCCGGTACATTGATTTATGCGGTTAGCACAGGCTTAAATCCGATTGTTGGCGTTGCGGAAACTACCTTTTCGCTGATGGCATCGCGTATGGATGTCAGCATTCTGTTGTTCCTTGCGCTGCTGGGTGCGCTGGTTGTAGTCATTACAATGGCAGGCGGCTCCCGTGCATATGGGCGTTGGGCCGCCCAAAAGCTCAAAAGCAAGCGCAGTGCGTTGCTTGCAACCGGTGCGCTGGGCGTACTGATCTTCATTGATGATTATTTCAATTGTCTGACCGTTGGCACTGTTATGAAGCCGGTCACAGATAAATACAACATTTCCCGCGCGAAGCTGGCTTATATCATCGACGCGACTGCGGCGCCGGTATGTATCATTGCACCGGTTTCCAGCTGGGCGGCTGCTGTTGGATCGAATCTGCAAATTACAGGTGCCTTTGAAAGCGACCTTGCCGCATTTGTAGCGAGCATTCCGTATAACCTCTATGCGCTGCTTTCGCTACTAATGGTAGTGATTTTGTGTGTGTGCGATCTCGACTTTGGCCCAATGGCAAGAACAGAGAGCCGTGCAAAGACCGGCAACCTGGGTGCGATTGATGTCAGCACAGAGCAGAATACAAAGATCTCTGAAAAAGGGCGCGTTTCAGATATGATCATTCCGGTGATTGCCTTGATCATTTTCTCAATTTTAGCGATGCTGCATAACGGCGGCTATTGGGGCGATGATCCTGCCTACCACTCGATGGCTGCGGCGTTCGGCAATTGTGTGGCGGCAGACGCACTGGTAGTCGGCGGCTTTGGCGCATTGTTGGTTGCATTCCTGCTGTTTGTACCGCGTGGTGTGATCAACTACCATGACTTTATGGCGGGCATTGGCGAGGGCGTCAAGTCGATGGTCCCCGCAGATATCATCCTAATTCTGGCATGGACCATCAGCGGCGTTTGTCGGGACCTGCTTTCAACCGGTGAATATGTTCGTGATATTGTGGAAAAAAGCAATATGCCAGGATTTTTGCTGCCGGCGCTCATCTTTGCAATCGCTGCGTTCCTTTCGTTTGCGATGGGCACCGCATGGGGAACGTTCGGCATCCTAATTCCGATTGTGGTTCCTGCATGTACTGCGATTGCGCCGGAACTGCTGGTGGTTGCATTGTCTGCGACCTTGGCGGGCAGCGTGTTTGGCGACCATTGCTCCCCGATTTCTGATACAACGATTCTATCTTCAACCGGTGCGGGCTGTGACCACATTGAGCATGTTTCTACCCAGATGCTTTATTCGATTACCGTCGCGAGCTGTTGTTTTGTCGGCTATTTGGTAGCGGGATTAAGCAACGCAAATATCTGGCTGACCCTGGGTGTTTCTGGCGCAATGCTGCTGTTTACCCTGGTGATTTTGCATCATATTTCCACCTCCACCGTAATCGAATCTTAAAATACAAGAGAGAGACGACTTTTGTGAAGAGTTTTTGGATATAAACAACAATTCTTTTGTTTTTAGGTTGACAAATCTTCTGCGCTATGATAAAGTTATTGCAATTAGAGAATAACAAACTGCATAGCAAAAATCGTTGACGAGGAAGTAAAACGGTCTACGTACCCACAGAGAGCCGGCGTTGCTGAGAGACCGGCGGAAAACGGGACTGACAAAGTAGCCTCTGAGAGTGCGGGTGAAAGGGCGATTGCCTGAGTAGTCTGCAACGTTTGGACCGCGTTACTGGTTCGGGATGTGTTTGCATCCTCTGAGTGAGCGCTGATGCGCTAAGTAAGGTGGTACCGCAGGAAAATTGATCCTGTCCTTTGGCAACAAAGGACAGGATTTTTTTGCGATTGCAGGCAGGAAAGAGAAGGAGAAGGTTATGTCAAAATTTCACAAAAAGTCCAGAGGGCAATTTACCTCATCTATCGGCTTTATTTTAGCGGCGGCGGGCTCGGCTATCGGACTGGGAAATCTTTGGAAATTTCCCTATATTGCAGGCAATAGCGGCGGCGGATTTTTTATTGTTTTCTATATTCTGTTTGCTGCAATGTTGGGTGTGCCGATTGTGCTGGCAGAAATGAGCATTGGACGCAATACCGAGCTAAATGCAATCGGCGCATTTCGCAGCATCAATCAAAAATGGGCGTTCGTGGGTGCAATGGATGTTCTCTGCTCGTTTGTAATTTTGTCCTATTATAGCGTGGTAGGCGGATGGGTGCTCAAGTATATTTTTGTTTACCTGACTGGTGGCAACTTTGGCGAGAATACCGCAGCCTATTTTGGAGATTTTGTAGCAAAGCCGCTTGAGCCGGCTATTTGGCATCTGTTGTTTATGGCATTTTGCGCGATTGTGGTAATCGATGGAGTAGCAAAGGGGATTGAGGCGGCGAGCAAGCGGATGCTGCCGGTGTTATTTTTGCTGCTGATTGTGGTTGTCATTCGCTCGGTGACGTTGCCAAACGCAATCGAAGGTTTGCAGTTCCTATTTGTACCGAAATTTGAAATTTTCCGCTCTGCAAAGGAACTGAGCAACGTGCTGGTGCTGGCGATGGGACAGGTGTTCTTTAGCCTCAGCTTGGGAATGGGTATTACAATTACCTATGGTAGCTACCTGCAAAAGAACTCGAATATGCCAAAAAATACCTATCTGGTGATAGGGCTGGACACCCTGATGGCGACCTTGGCAGGTGTAGCGATCTTACCAGCGGTGTTCTCGTTTGGATTTGAACCAGCCGCAGGCCCAGGACTCATTTTTGTAACACTGCCTGCGGTGTTTGAATCAATGTCAATGGGACGCATTTTTGGATTGCTATTTTTCCTGCTGGTCTTTTTTGCAGCAGCAACCTCTGCGATTGCGCTGCTAGAGGTGGTTGCCTCCTATTTCATCGACCAGTTCCATTGGAAACGCCGCAACGCAACGGTGATCCTCTCGTTAATTATGGGCGCAATCGGTGTTTTTGCGTCGCTTTCGATGGGCGTCCTTTCGGAATATACCATTGGCGGGATGAACCTGTTTGATGCAATGGGCTTTTTGACCGACAAAATTTTAATGCCAGCTGCGGCGTTTTGCACTTGTATTTTTGTGGGGCATATTTGGGGAATCCGCAACGCAACCGAAGAAATTGAACAATGTGGTGTGAAATTCCGCATTGAGAAGTTTTTTGGTGTGATGCTCAAATATATCGCACCTGTGCTGATTTTAATTATTTTTGTGATGGGATTGCTGCCAGCGTAAATGC
>CAJUJI010000009.1:21951-38195 GCA_910586875.1 uncultured Anaerotruncus sp.
CTTCTGCTGCTGCAAGCACAAAGCAAAATAAAGGAGGGCTTTTATGAAGGGAATATCAATGGTGAGCGATCAATTTTTTTCTCGTTTGGAGGGGCTGTTGACCAAAATTACCCAGAATTTGGGCTATCTTTTATGGGATATTTTGGTGGTGGCGCTGATTTTGCTGCTGGCAAAGGTGGCACTGGAACTGGTCTCGCGCCTTACGAGTTCTGCGATGAAGCGCAAAGCATACCATGTGAATGAGTATCAAGGCAAACGGGTGGATACAATGATGACCCTGCTGCGCAGCATCGCGCGCTATATGATTTATTTCACTGCGTTGCTGCTCATTCTCCAACAGTTTGGGCTGGGTAAGCCGATGGAAAATCTGTTGATGACAGCAGGAATCGGAAGCCTTGCAATCGGCTTTGGTGCACAAAACCTGGTAAAGGATGTTGTGACCGGATTTTTTATGATGTTTGAAAACCAATTTTCGGTTGGGGATTACATCAAAACAGAGGATTCCGAAGGAACGGTAACTGCGACCGCGATGCGTGTCACCTATCTGCGCTCTCTCAAGGGCGATCAAATCATTGTTCCAAACGGTAGTATTACAAGGGTAATCAACTATACCCGCAGCAGCTATGTCGCGGCTATCACCGTATCCACCGCATATGAGGCGGATACGAGACAGGTGCTGCATGTGATTGATCAGGCGGTGCAGGCGTATGCCAAGGAGCACGAGGACCTTGTGATAGAACCTCCCTTTGTACAGGGCATCACCAACTTTGGAGACTCAAGCGTAGATATCGGCGTGATCTGCAAGGTGCAGCCGATGAAGCAGTGGGAGGTCGAACGCGGGATGCGCCTGGCGATTAAGGAGCTGTTTGATGAGCTGGGGGTGGAGTTCCCCTATCCGCATATGGTTACAGTGCCATATACACCTGCAAGCACCGCACCGCTGGATTTGGTGGATAACAAACCAGAGGAGGAACTCCCCGCGCCAGAATGGGCCGATATCGATGAGGAATTAGGCGACGATGCAGAAGAAAACAACGAATAAAAAAGCTCTGGCTACTGCCAGAGCTTTTTTTAGGGTCTTGTTTAGTCGTCTGCGTTTTCGATCTCGTCGATGATAGCAGCCGGATTTGCATTGCCATAAATCACAGAGAGCAATCCTTTGCCATAACGGTCGAGCATACAGAACCCAGTGTTAATGATGCGATCCATTGGCTCCTCGCCCAGATCAATGTCGCCGCAGGCGGTAGTGACCTTGTAACGAATTTCGCCATCCTCATAATCCATCTCAAAGTTGCCATGGATGAGCCCGTAATTCGCGCGGGTAATAAATTCTGCAACCGCGGAACGCTTATCTTCTGGCGCCTTAACAGGCAGAACAGAGTAAATGGTAAATGCGTCATCCGATCCGCGCATCTGGATATAAACACGGCAGGAATCAACCTCTTTCAAGTTCATACCCATGCTGAAATAGCGGTCTTCTTCATCATAATTATAACGCCATTCTTGCTCATCCAGGTAATTCTTGATTGCATCGTATAGTGCGCCCATTCAAATCCTTCCCCTTTTTGATAAATTCTTCGTCGAGAAGCGGCTGCTTCAGGTACAAAAACAGTATAACATATTTCTGATGAAAAAGTAAAGGAAGTTTGGATTGTTTCATAGAAAAATCATTTAAAAATTTTTGTTCGATTTGCTACTCCAGCTCATCCAGCTGAATCAAAAGATCCTCAGCACTGAACAGCGGGTCTCCAACCTCCAGACCGGGAAGATTGCCGCCAGACGGCAGCGCGAGTGTACCATCGGTGCTGACCAGCTCGCGGGTATCAAACAACATTTCGGAATCCCATTCCAGCATGAGCGGCAGATATTGCTGCTCACTCATCACCATACAGAACAAAAATGCGGATTCCTCCAAATGGTCATCTCCCTCTGGCATGGTGGTAGTAGTGCCAGCTATGTAAATATAATAATTATCTGTATAGATTTCTCCATAATCGACCCATTGGATAGCATCAATCCACGAGGAAAGCACGTGATGTGTGACAGGCATTACATAATCGCGAATAAATTCATCTCTCTGGGTGGAGACGGGCGCCGGTTCCTCCTCCCCGATAGAAGGGGTGCTTTCCGGTGTTTGCTCGGATGGGAAGGGGACTTCAATATCCACCCTCGAGCCGGATTCCGTCTCGATAGAAATTTCATGGGAAGGGGTGGTAACTTTTTTCCAGTCCTCACCTGCGGCATTGTCTACGCTGGAAAAGCTGGGACGGTCCGCTTTCGGGGATGCAAAGTTGGAAAACAAGGAGACCAGAATGGGGACAAGCCGAACCAGCACCAAAAAAATGACAAGCGCAGCGACCCAAGGATAGCGGATCTTTTTCTTACCGTTTGCAGCGGGCGGGCGAAATTTCCAGCCAGAAGCACCGCGTTTTTGGTGGGAGGCAGCTTCGGTAAACCGCTCGGCAGTTTCCTCCTTGTAATATTTATCGCGTTCACGTTCAAAAACACTTTGGTCAAAGGCGTCAGAGCGGTCGTAGCTACGGGCTGCACCGGAAGCAGCGCGCTGTTTTTCTTTGGCAGCTTCCAGCTTGCGCTGCTGCTCAATCTCACGATTGCGCTTACGGATGGTACACATTGCACACAAATCAGATATGGTGCTGCCTGGCAGCTCCTTGCCGCATCCGGCACAGTGCTTTTTGGGCATATGTGGCCGAATACAGTCGTCCGTAGAGGTGGATACCCGGCTTTTGCAGTATTTACAGTATTTGCTGTTCTCTGGAATTTGGCGCCCACAATATTCACAGCGCATCAAAACACCCCTTTTCTACAGGATACAGAATGGCTCAGCTACAGAGCTGGCAGGCGACCTCTGCGGCGGTTGCAGCGTCCGGCGTGTAGCGGTCCGCGCCAATCCGGTTACAAAACTCCTCTGTAACCGGCGCGCCGCCTACCATAACCTTTACATGACCGGCCAACGCGGAGGCGTTAACCAGCTCAACAACCGCTTTCATTTCATTCATTGTAGTGGTCAGCAGCGCAGAGCAGGCGATAATGTTCGCGTGGTGCTCCTGTGCTGCCTGTAAATAGCGGGCGGCGGGAACATCTACCCCCAGGTCGATCACCTTCAGCCCCTTGCCCTCCATCATCATTTTAACTAGGTTCTTGCCGATGTCGTGTTGATCTCCCTTGACGGTGCCAAGAACGACGGTACCCTTTGTTTCTGGTCCACCTTCTCCAAGCAGCGGCTTTAAAAGCTCCATGCCAGCGTTCATTGCACGTGCGGCAATCATCACCTCAGGAATAAAAGCCTTGCCCGCCTTAAAACGCTCGCCAACGGCGCTCATACCAGTGAGCAATCCTTCCTCCAAAATTTGGGTAGCGGGGATGCCCTCCTCCAACGCTTTGGTGACATTCTGTTTGACGGCGGGCATACGTCCCTGCTGCAACAGTTTGCTGATTTCTTCTAAGACAGACATAACAGGACCTCCAAAATAAGATAGGCGGCCATACTTAAAATAGGCGCGCCGGCGGGCAGATGCCCGCTATGGACTTCTTTGGTGCGGCGCACAGGTGGCGGATTAAGCAGCCTGTGCAGGTGCAGAAAGCTGTTTTTGCCGGAGATAGCGGTCAAGCTGCTTTTGCAGGATGGGGAAGCTGGCCGGTCCGGTTTCCAGCAGCACCTGATGAAATTCGATTGGGGAAAAATCATCCCCCAGAGCTTGTTCGGTGGTGGCGCGCAGCTGTTCAAACAAAAGCTGGGAAACAATGTAGGTCGGATAATAGCAGGGATTTTCTAAGATGATCTTGTAAATTCCCTCCGAAAAATTCGATAGATCCAAACTGAACCCAAGATGCAGCGCTTCCTGATGGGCCTGTTCGACCTCCCAACCGTGGTAATGGATGCCGATATCCAATAGACAGATGCTCAAAAGGGAGAGCTGCTCATTGAGTGCGAACGCTTCCAGCTCCGGTGCATAGGTGGGTGCATATTGGAGTGAACGAGTCTCCACATAAGAGGCCCACCCTTCGGTATATCCAGGATGATCCAACAGCTGGCGGATGAGCGGCGGCTGAAGATTTTTAAAATAGGTGTTCTGGTACATATGCCCTGGATAGCCCTCATGGGCAAGTGTTGGAAAAAGAGCTTGGTGGAATGCGCCATTTAGATAGATGGACTGCGGATCGGAAAGAGGGCTGTCAATTTCAGAGACAACATATGCCGCCGGAGAATAATTTTCCCGCATGTTTTCCGGAATCTGCAAAACGCGGTAGTTCAATTGTGGAAGGGCAGGATAATCGGCGACACAGGCATTCGCTAGGAATGCAATGGTCTGCTCGGCCGATTCAAAATCGCCGTAGTAAGGGTCGTGGAATTGTTCATACGTCTGTGGGTACTGCAACAGCAGCAGATAAAAGCGCCGCAAAATCTGTTTTTGCTGTTCTTCAATCAGCGTCCAAATCTCCTCTACGGATTGGTCGGTTCCCAGCCTGGCTTGTAGCAGGGCGGTGTAATATTCCTTGCCGCCCTCAAAATGTGCCAGCCCAAGTGGTTCTGGGGCTCCTTCCAGAGCGGAGAGCGCGTCCGCCAGAGAGAGGTACGCATTGCGAAATTCGTTTTTCAGTAAGCTTTCATTTCGTTGTTTCGCCTGCTGCTTTTGCGTTTCGTCCAAAAAGTCCAATTGGTCGATCTTTTGGTTGATGGATGCGATCAAAAAAGGCTGTTGTTCAGCAGCAAAGTTCTGACATTGTTCAATAACACCGTCTAAAAACGTCTGGCATGGCCCCATCTGCTGTGCAAGCCGTTGTTCCTCAAAGGCGGCATACTGCAAGAAGGTTTCTTCGGTAGTTTCTAAAATATGGAAATAACCGTCCAGATCGTTTTGATTATAAAAGGAGGATTCCTGCAAAAGGAGCGGAAGGCTTGCCTGGAAGCCGTTGAAGCTGCCCAACATGGAGTTATCCAGGTAGTAATAGTCCGATAAAGGCAGCGAACGGGTGAAGTAATCGTCTAAAATGTCATAGGTGAGCTGCTGTGCTTCGCTCAGTTCCTCGTAAGGGTAGGCATGGAGCTGTTCCAATAGCTGTTGGGTGCTTTCTTTGGAGTCCGCATAATCCTGTTCGCTGAAAAAGGGAAGCTCGCATAGCTCCTGCGGGAAGCCGTAATTTTCCGGATGCGCGAACAGACTACGCAGGGTAAAGCTATTTGCAGGAAATAGCTGGGTAGGCAGCTCCTGGATAAACAAATCAAACGGTTTCGGCTCGGATGTTTGACAGCCGGCCAAACATAGGCAAATCGACCATACCAAAAGCACCGCGAGCAAACGCTGTAAATTTCGGCTTTTCATAACATATAGAGCTCCCTTGGGTTAGCAGATTAAAAAGACGTGTGTTTTGGGGCGCATTGACGATATCAGTATAACAAATCCCCTCTGAAAATGCAAGCAGCAGAACCGCGTACAAGGCTGGTTTTGGAAAGGCTGCCAGCCTGCTTCCAGAGCCATTGCACAGGCTTTTCCAATATCGTAAAGCTTTTATGAATATCCGCTGATATTCATTTTACGTTCATAATTAAACGGTAAAATAAGCCCCAAGAACAAAAGATTATCAAAGCACGCCAAAAGAACCCCAGCTGGATTTTTTTGAAGCGCTTTGGTCATAAAAGGAGGCCATCCAGTATGAGACATCCTGCCGCCGGTTGCAAGATCGGGACAGCAGGGAAGCAGACAAAATTTTGGAAAAAATGTACAGGTATTTTTGCAATGTTGCTGTTTTTGTACATAGGGACCGTCTCGGCGCAGGCAAAGGCGCCCGAGCAGGTGACAAAAACGGTGGTAGTAGAGCAGAAAATTCCCTTTGGGACCACCTATATCGATCTTCAGGATGTATATAAAGGCTACACAAAATTGGTGAGTGAGGGCGTTGCAGGTGCACGCAAGGTGGAAGCGCAGGTGATATATGAGGGAGACAAGCCTGTTAAGGTGCTGTCGATTACGACGACCGAGACAGGCACACCGGTCCCGCAGGTGGTGCAGCGCGGTACAAAGGTGCTGAAATCCAAACGCGCTGATGGGAAAATATGGAGCACATCCTTTGCCCATCCGCTCAAGGGAGCGGGCTGGATCTCTGCGGATTATTATGATTACCCAGGCCATAATGGGGTGGACTTTGCAGCGCCTTACAAGACGCCGGTTTATGCAGCGGCGGAGGGCACGGTCACCTTGTCTGGCTGGTATGGGGAATACGGAAATTGTGTGATTCTGCGCCACGCAGACGGCTCGGAAACGCTTTATGCACATAATAGCAAGCTGACCGTCCGAAATGGGCAGAAGGTGCTGCAAGGGGAGAAGATTGCCGAGGTGGGCACCACCGGCAACTCAACCGGCAACCATCTGCATATGGAATTGCGGTACCAGGGCAAGCAATTAGACCCGCTGGTTTATATCGATCAGTAATAAATGCTTGCACAGTGTATACCCAAATAAAAATGGTTCAAAAGGTACGATGCTGCCTTTTGAACCATTGTAGAGGCTCCTGCGGGAGCCTTTTTGTTTTGTAAAAACATGGGAAGAATTCTAGCGGACAAAGCTGCTGCGGGTTCCCTGAAGCAGCGGCATCAACAGAACAACGAGAAGGATAAATGCGATAGAAAGCAGCTCGATGCCGGTTTGGTTGGATTGCACCACTGCAAACACCTCCTAGACCTATGTTATGTGCTAGCAGGATTTGAGGTGCAGGCAAAAACTTTTGTGATTCCTCTTTACTTTCATGCTCTAAAATGCTAAAATAAACCTAAGAGACATTTTACATTTGGAGGTGTTTGACCATGAACACAAAGCTAAAGGACATGAATGTGGAATTTTTGTTCAAAGCAGTTCTTGCGCTGCAAACAATGGAGGAATGCTATCATTTCTTTGACGATCTATGTACAGTGCCGGAGCTAAAAGCGCTTTCCCAACGCCTGGAGGTGGCGAAGATGCTGAGTGAGGGCAAGGTATACAGCGATATCGTTGCTCAAACCGGCGCCTCGACCGCAACCATCAGCAGGGTAAACCGGTCGTTAAACTATGGCAGTGACGGCTATAAAATTATTTTTGAGAGGATCGGGAAAAACTGATGGCGTATGGCGCTGCATTTGCAGCTTATTACGACCGCCTGACCGGTGAAATTGATTATCCGGCGCGCGCCCGCTACTTTGACCGCCTGATTCGCCAGCGTCTGGCGGTAAACAGGCAAACCATTCTGTTGGACCTGGCGTGCGGCACCGGCAGTCTGACCTGTGAGCTGGCGCGTTTGGGCTATGATATGATCGGGGTGGACGGCAGCAGCGAAATGCTTTCGGAGGCGTTGGCCAAAAAGCAGAAGGAGCGCGTGCTGTTCCTCTGCCAGCCGATGGAACAGCTGGATCTTTATGGCACAATTGATGCGGCGGTTTGTGCGCTCGATTCGCTCAATCATATCACCAGCCCACAGGTATTGGAACAGATTTTTCAAAGGGTGTCGCTGTTTACAGTGCCAGGCGGGGTATTCGTGTTTGACACCAATACCCCTTATAAGCATAGGGAACTGCTGGGCAACCATACTTATGTGTATGATCTGGAGGATGTATACTGCGTATGGCAGAATACCACCGATGAAGCATTGCGCACCGAAATTACGCTGGACTTTTTTGTGCGGGACGAGGACGTCTATTACCGCGAGGAGGAGCAATTTTTTGAGCAATGCTATACCCAGACACAGCTAGAAGAAATTTTAAAGCGTACAGGCTTTGCGCTAGAGGCCGTTTATGCCGGCGACACCGAACGGCCGCTTGAGCAGCAGGACCAGCGTGCAGTTTATGTAGCACGCAAATTGTAACCGGTAAGGAGACCTGGAATGGGAAAATTGATTCGTACAATTGCGGCGGATGGTTCGGTTGTCTGCACGGTAATCGATTCCACCGACATTGTAGCACAGTTAGAACAGATTCATCAGCCCTCTGCAACCGTAACGGCGGCATTGGGGCGGCTGACCACCGCTGCTGCGATTATGGGCAGCCAGCTGAAAAGAGAAACCGACAGCGTAACCATCCGCTTAGCGGGGGATGGGCCGGCAGGCGTTCTGATCGCGGTTGCCGATGGGCGGGGAAATCCGCGCGGCTATGTGGCAAATCCGATTGTAGAGATACCGCTGAATCGCTATGGCAAGCTGGATGTTGCAGGTGCGGTAGGCACTAGCGGTTCGCTGACGGTGATAAAAGACGTGGGATTGCCAGAGCCCTCCACCGGCTCGGTGCCGATTGTGTCCGGCGAGATTGCTGAGGACATCACCAGCTATTATGCGGTGAGTGAGCAAACCCCGACCGTCTGTGCATTGGGGGTGCTGGTCAATCCAGATTTGTCGGTGCGTGCAGCAGGTGGCTATTTGATTCAGCTGTTGCCGGGTGCTACGGAGGAGGTCATCAGCCGTCTGGAGGAAACGCTCAAAGAGGTACCGCCAATCACTGTGATGGTAGATCGCGGTATGTCTCCGCTGGAGATTGCGCAAACGGTGTTGGCGGGCTTTGCACCGCAACTGTTGGAGGAAAAGCAGGTGCAGTACACCTGCACCTGTTCCAAGGCGCGTGTGGAGCGTGCGTTGGTCAGCATCGGCCGTGACGAGCTGCAAAAGCTGGCGGAGGAACAGGAGCAAACCGAGGTTTGCTGCCACTTCTGCAATCAGAAGTATACCTTTTCGCGCGCAGACTTGCAGGCGATCTTAAAGCGTTCATTGCCATAACAAAAACGATAAAGCACCGCGGTCATTAGGCCGTGGTGCTTTCACTTTATGCAATGCAGGTTCTTAGAGGGTGGAGGAAAGATTCTTGAGATATTCGCGGAAGCCCGTGCCAATTTCCGGATGGGTTAGGCCGACCTCTACAATTGCCTGTAGGATGCCGAGCTTGTTGCCCATATCGTAGCGGGTGCCCTCATATGCAACCCCCATCATACCGCCATGCTTTGCGATGGTGCGCATAGCGTCGGTCAACTGGATTTCACCATTGCGGGAAGGCGGTGTATGCGCCAGAATATCAAAGATGTCCGGTGTCAGCACACAGCGTCCCAAAATCGCGAAATTAGAGAGGATTTCC
This sequence comes from uncultured Anaerotruncus sp., assembly GCA_910586875.1. Taxonomy (GTDB): domain Bacteria; phylum Bacillota; class Clostridia; order Oscillospirales; family Ruminococcaceae; genus Anaerotruncus. The sequence goes on from CAJUJI010000009.1 coordinate 31,058, forward strand.
TCCGGCATCGGTTTTTCGATCATATCGAACACATCATAAATGTTGTCCTGTACCTGCGCGACGTCCAGCGTGCAATAGCTGGGCAGCAGCTCGTCTGGCACCTGCTTGATGCCAACAGTGCTCTTGCCATACTGCTCGGTGGCGGCAATCAGCTGTCCAATCGCAGGCTTTTGTGAAATGATCACATCATCTCCATAAAGCACTGCAAACGGCTCGTTTCCGACAAAGGATTTGGCGCACCAAACCGCATGACCCAGACCGCGAGTTTCCTTCTGGCGGACATATTGGATGTTGCACAGATTCGCCAGACCCACCACCTGCTCAAGCAGGTCGTGCTTGCCGGAGGAAAGCAGCTTTTCCTCCAGCTCCGGCGCATGGTCAAAGTGATCCTCAATCAGCGATTTTCCGCGGTTGGTGATAATCAGGATGTCCTTGATTCCACTGGCGACCGCCTCTTCCACAATATATTGGATGGCAGGCTTGTCCACAATCGGCAGCATTTCCTTTGGCACAGCTTTCGATGCGGGCAGCACACGGGTGCCGAGCCCTGCGGCAGGGATGACCGCCTTTTTTACCTTCATCAAGGGGAGCCCTCCTTCAAATATTTTTTTAGATGGTTTGGTTATAAACAATGGCGGCAACTACCTCGCAAGCGATGTAGATGACCAGAAAAACACCAACGGCGCAGAGGATCACCGCCAGGCGGCTGGTCTTTCCGCGGCGTGCAAGCGTTTCGGTATAATGGGTGTCATCAAAGGCGCCATCCGGTGCAGTACAGGCAGCGCGGATTCTGCGAATGCGGTTGAGCACATGCGACATATAGACGCGGTTGCCAAACAGGGACATCGTAAAGCCGGATGCAAACAGGATAATCCGCGCAATTTTAATGGCAGAGTAGGCCCAGATATACTGGGTGGGGGTAAACGGCGCAGGGTTGATGCCTTTGAGGATAATTTCAATATTTTCATACACATAGACCATATATTCCGGCAACGCCACCAAGGTGGGAAGCTGCGCCAGCAGAAAAAGTCCCAACAGCAGTCCCCCCACCAGGTACATTTTACGGTAGAAGAAATAGAGAAAATTAAAGAAGAAGGCGGCTAGATTTGGCGAGACGCCACCGCGCAGAGAAAGCTGTTTAAAGCGCGGCAGAAAATAGCGCGAATTGCTGCCGATGTAAAGAGCAATATCACGTGCGCTAACCCCTTCAATTTCCTCCTCAGGAGAAAGACCACCAAAGGCCGAATTATAGGCTGCTGAAGCCGCCGCCCGCAAATCCTGCCAGCCGTCCGCCGGCCGGTGGGTGCACGCGGAAGGCCCCTTTATCGGTGCGCCGCAAATTTGGCAGAAAATGCCGCTGGCGGGATTGTTTGCACCGCAACACGGGCAGCTGGTGCCGCCCTGCTGTTCCTGTTGGGAATCTTCCTGGGAAGGCTGCCAGGTATGCCCTTTGATATGCAGCTCATCCAACGCGCAATGTCCCAACTGTTGATAGCAGGAACGATGATGCGGTGCGCCGCAGATTGGACATACAACAATATCGTCATTGTCAGTAAACTTTTTCTCACATACCGGACAACGTGCACCTGTATAGTTTGCCAAAAAATCAACTCCTGATTATCTTGTCTGCATAATTCATCATTCTAACAAATTATGATACATAGATTGTAAGCTTTTTTCAAGGGCGTAATTATGAACATTTCTCACTTTTTGCAGAAATTTCCCACAAAATTACGATAATTATAGTAGTGTCGCAGCTGTGAACCCAATTGCAATCATATGCTTGCCGCTGATTTCAAACGATACTGGTTTTGCCTATACGAAAAAGGCAGAGAATCCCTTTACTTTTCGCTAAAAAAATAATATAATAAATTCTTAGAAAATTTGTGAATCAATATAAGGAATGGTGTGACCGATATGTTACAATTTGAAGAACTGCGGCTGCGGCTGGAGGGCCATCAGGATGAGGTTGCCGAGCTGCGTCAGGCCATTGGCTATGAAGGGCTCAAACGCCGGCTGGAGGAATTGGAGGCCAAAACGACCGTGCCCGGCTTTTGGAATGATGTAGAAAAATCGCAGCAAAACCAGCTGGAGACGGCAAAGGTCAAGGGAAAGCTGGAGGCGTACGACGGGCTGAGCGCGCTGTATGAGGACACCTTGACTTTGATTGAGCTGGCCAATGAGGAGAATGATGAGAGTGTTTATACAGAGGCAATCGAGGATGTAGAGCGCTTTGAGAAGGAGCTGGAAACACAGAAGCTAACCACCCTGCTCACCGGAAAATACGATGCGAGCAATGCAATTGTGACCTTTCACGCGGGTGCGGGCGGCACAGAGGCCCAGGACTGGGCGCAGATGCTTTACCGTATGTATACCCGCTGGGCGGAGCGCCATGGTTTTACCTATCGGATTCTTGACTATCTGGATGGGGATGAAGCGGGACTGAAAAGCGCCTCCATCATGATAGAGGGGGAGAATGCGTATGGGTTTTTGCGCTCGGAAAGCGGCGTACATCGTTTGGTGCGCGTTTCCCCATTCGATGCGTCAGGTAGGCGGCACACCTCGTTTGCGTCGGTGGAGGTGCTGCCGGAGCTGAGTGAGGATATGAGCGTAGAAATCCGGCCGGAGGATATCAAAATGGACGTGTTCCGCTCAAGCGGTGCAGGTGGCCAGCATATCAATAAAACCTCGTCAGCGGTGCGGCTGACCCATCTGCCAACCGGCATTGTGGTTTCCTGCCAAAACGAGCGCAGCCAGTTCCAAAACCGCGACATGTGCATGAAGATGCTGACCGCAAAGCTGGTGGAGATTAAGGAGCGTGAGCATCTGAATAATATCAGCGAAATCAAGGGAGATCAGATGCAAATTGCCTGGGGCAGCCAGATCCGCTCCTATGTGTTTATGCCTTATACCATGGCAAAGGACACCCGCACGAAATTTGAGAATACCAACATCAATGCGGTGATGGATGGAGACCTGGACGGCTTTATCAACGCGTATCTCAAAGCAGCAAGCTTAGGGACACTGGGTGCGGCAGAGGATCTCTAATCGTTTTATCAAAAAACAACCTCCATGTAGGGGGTTGTTTTTGTATCAGCAGATTTATTCTGATCTAAAGATGGTTTTACGGCAACAGCGGAAGCATTGCAACCTTTATTTTAGCCGCAAACCAAAGAGCAATTTATAAGCGCACCAGCCGAGCGCTGTACCGATGGTATTAAACAGCAGGTCGTCAAGATCAGCGATGCCGGTGGCGAGCAGATATTGACTCAGCTCGATCAATGCGGAGCAGCCCGCTCCCCAAAATACAGCCCTTTGAAAGGCTCGATGCTGCGGGAACGCCAGCGGCAACAGCAGTCCAAACGGCACAAACCAGACAATATTGCCCACAATGTTGTAAAACAGATCCAGTGCAGGCAGACCAATCAGTGCGACAATCGGGAGCAGGTTTACGATTCGCTGTGCGGATGTGCCGATCCCGTAGCGCCAGATGGTGATTGCCAGCAAGCAAAGCAGGTAGCCGACAAATGCAGCAAGCCAGAATTCCCGCAAGGAGATAATTTTTTGGCGGCGCAGTTTCAACCAGCACAGCCGCCCCGCAAGCCAACACAGCCATAACGGGAATGCGGTGGTCAACGCCTGAATGGTGAATGCAAGTGCGCGCCCGAACAAAGGACATCCCTCCCAGGTAATTTTAACATAAAATGGGAAAGGTTTGCAAGAGGGGTATTGACAAGCAATTTTGCGATACTATAATAAATGTTAGGGTTTTCTGGAATGATTTGCAGGGAGGTGGTCCAATGATTTTGACCGTACATATCGACAATCGTGTGATTACATTGGCGGTTTACGACGGCGAAAAACAGCGGGTTTCCACCTCGGTAGGCACCGATTTGTGCGGCACCAGCGACCAATACGCGGCGGTACTCTATGCAGTGTTAGGCTTCTCCGGCACCGATACAGACACCTTGGAAGGTGCTGTAATCTCGTCGGTGGTGCCATCGCTGACACCGGTGCTTCGCCGCGCGGTTGAGCGGCTTTGCGGCCATGCGCCGCTGGTGGTGGGCGCCGGCATCAAAACCGGACTGAATTTGCGTCTGGACAGCGTGGGAACGGTCGGATCGGATTTTATCTGCAATGCTGTGGCGGCGTTGCAGGAATTCAAACCTCCATTGGTGGTGATACACCTGACCAATGCAACCACCTTTGCAGCGATTGACGACAAGGGTGTGTTCATTGGGCGGTCGATTCTGCCGGGCGTAGAAAGCTCACTGGAGCATCTTTGCAAAAGCTCCGCGCAGCTGCCGGATGTCTCGTTTGATACCGATGCGGCGTTGTTGGGCAAAAATACCGCCGATGCAATTCGCTCGGGGATTTTGTACAGCTCACTGTGTCTGTTGGAAGGGATGTTCAATCGCTATCAGCAGGCGCTAGGCGGACAGGCGCAAGGAATTGTCACCGGCACAGAGCTTGCACAGATTCTTTGCGAGCGTTGTGCAGAACCGCTTTTGTACCGGCCGCAGCTGCTGCATGATGGACTGCGGCTGCTTTATGCAAAAAACCGGAAAAACACCTGATACGGCCAACAGTACCGTTCGCTGATTTTCACCAGCGGATGGAGCTTTTGGGCGATTAAGAGCGTTGCATCCCAAAAGGGAGCGACAGCTAGGAGGAGTTATTTTGGAAAACACAGCAAAAACAAAGTATCTGGTTCAGTTGTCTCTGATGGTAGCCGTCGTGGTAGTGGTCGCGTTTGTGCCATTTCTCGGGTTTGTGCCATTGGGGGTAATCAAGGCGACAACGGTGCACATTCCGGTCATCATTGGCGCAATCCTGCTTGGCCCAAAGGCGGGGGCGGTTTTGGGCGCAGTGTTTGGGCTGACGAGTATTATCAAAAATACAATGGAGCCAGCGGTCGTTTCGTTTGTATTCACGCCACTGATTCCGGCGCCGGGCGAGACAGCCGGCAGCTTAAAGGCGCTGATTATTGCGCTGGTGCCGCGAATTCTTACCGGAGTGCTGGCGGCGCTGATCTTTCGTGTGGTAGCTCGTTTTGATCATAAGAAGATTGTAGCCTGTGCAGTAGCCGGTTTGGTGGGTTCGATGACCAATACCATTTTAGTAATGGGGAGCATTTATTTTTTGTTTGGCCAACAGTACGCTGCTGCAAAGCAGGTCGCTTTCGAGGCGCTTGCAGGGGTACTTATGGGGGTTGTATTCACAAATGGGCTGGCTGAGGCAGCCGTGGCGGTGGTATTGTGCATTGTGATTGCAAAGCCGTTGCTGAGCATGTTTGACAGACAGCGTTAAACAGTTCTAAGAGGAGGGTGAGCATGGGCGTTAAGGAGCTTGTGCAGCAGATTGAACAGATTTATTTTAACCAGCGAGTAGATGTGCTCTGGGAGCCTATCAAGGATGATACAATTGCCGACTATCAAGCGGTAGAGGGCGCTTCGGATATTTTGTTGGACGCGTTTGAACAGCAGCTAGGGATCAAGCTGCCCGCTTCGATGCGAGAGTTATACCGATATAAAAACGGCAGTGAGATGCTGGAGATTTTTTGTCTGGATGAGGAAGCATTCCGCCTGATGTCGCTGGAGGAAATTTTGCAGACCAAGGAATATTTCCAAGACAGGGACCTTCTTTGGGAAGAGGTCGGGGATCTATACGATCCAGACGAACTGAAGAATCTGGATGAGCGCATTCAGCCGTATCTGTTTCATAAGCGCTGGATTCCATTCGCCACATTGGGAAATGCGCTTTATCTGATGCTAGATTACGCTCCCGCGCCAAAGGGTAAGCAAGGACAAATTATCCTGTATGTTCACGATCCGGATTTTATCTATTACATAGCTGAGGATATCGAGCCGGTGTTGAGCGAATCACTGGAAGAAATCCGCGAAATTTGCACCAGCCCACAGTAAAAAAATGGCTGTACAGGGTGTGCAGCGGATCGATTCTATTGATAAAAAGGACCTGTTTAATACAGGTCCTTTTTTGTGGCTTACTATACACGGATGAGGGGCATACCAAGCTCGATATACTGATTAAACAATTCATCATTTAGCTCTTTACCAGTGATCACCGCATCCACCTGGGCGTGGTTCCAGAGGTGCAAAAATGCGGTACAGTTGAACTTTTCATGATCACACAGCACAACGCACTGGTTGGCATTTTCCATCAGATAACGCTTGATATCCACCTCTTCGGTGTTGGTGATCATAAAGTCGCCGTTGGGAGTGATCGCGTCCACACCGGTAAAGTAGGTATCCACATGGATTTGTTGGATGCTCTCCTGTGCAAAAAAGCCGGTGAGGGTATAGTATCCCTTGCGCACCGTGCCGCCGGTGACCATTACGGTGCAGTCGTCCAGTCCATTTAGCGTGCTGGCAATTAGCACATCATTGGTTGAAATTTTCAGCGCCTTCATCGTTTGCAGATTGGCGCACATCTCATAAACGGTAGAGCTGGAATCCAAAAAGATGCTGTCGTTTGGATTGATATAGCGGCAGGCGGCTTGTGCAATCCGGATTTTTTCCTCCGAGTTGTGCTGACGCTTTACCATGTAAGGCTGTTCCAAAATGGAGGCGGTGGTAGAGGCCAGCACCACCCCGCCACGGATGCTTTCCACCAATTTTTCCTCCTCCAACTGCTTAAAACAGCGGCGAATGGTGGCGGGGGAGGTGTTCAGCATGGCTGCCAAATCATTGATATTGCCGTATTTGTTTTGAATCACATGCTTGCGAATGATATCCAAGCGTTCCGCGCTTAACATACAATCGACTCTCCATCTGTGTTTTAGCTGCAAAGCTTGCCAGGGATCATTTTATAGGGGGTGTTATAAAGATATTATACCATGAAGCGAAGCGGAATGGTATAATTGGCAATTTCGCCGGTTGCCGCTTTGCGGCGAGGCGAATGCCATTTGAATAATCGGTATAATGGCCGCTTGCGGACATTATACCATGAAGCGAAGCGGAATGGTATAATTGGCAATTTCGCCGGTTGCCGCTTTGCGGCGAGGCGAATGCCATTTGAATAATCGGTATAATGGCCGCTTGCGGACATTATACCATGAAGCGAAGCGGAATGGTATAATTGGCAATTTCGCCGGTTGCCGCTTTGCGGCGAGGCGAAT
>CAJUJI010000010.1 GCA_910586875.1 uncultured Anaerotruncus sp.
ACCATAGCCTAAATCGGCTTTGCCGATTTATATGCCGCAAAGCGGCATATACAAGTCCTTTGGACTTGTAGCTATGGTATAATACAAAAGTAGAGATCGGCACATTCCTTTTGGCACATGTGACCTGGCAAAAATCCCCGCGCGATTACAAACGCTACAGAAAGCAGCATATGCTGCAAGCATAAAAGAAAGAAGGTTTTCGGATGCAATCCAACGACACACAAGCATTACTGACGCCCATCGACCGGACGATGCTCTCCCCCTATCTATTTCCATCAGATGGTTGTAAGGGTGGTATGATCTTGGTCCGGGAGGGCGAGGGAGGATATGGCTTTTTGGACAAAAACGGCGCGCTGGTGGTTCCCTGTATCTACAAGGACGCCTGGAGTTTTTCAGGCGGCTTTGCGCAGGTGCGGGATGAGACAGACCATGTGGGATTTGTGGATACAACCGGCAAAATTGTGATCCCGCTCATCTATGAGGGTGCCTACAACTTTAGCCATGGCTATGCGCTGGTCAAGCAAAACGGCAGGTTCGGCGCCATCGACTGCGAAAACAACCTGGTGATACCCTGCATCTATGAGAAGCTGTATGGCTGTTCAAGCGAGGGGCTGTTCTTGTTCTGTGAAAACGGCAAATACGGCGCAATAAACACCAAAAATGAGGTGGTGATTCCGCCGCGCTTTGCAGAAACAAACGGCAGCTTTCGGCATGGACATCTTGCGGTGCGTGAGCGCAAGTGGGGGGTTATCAATGCAAGCGGAGAGATAGAGGTCCCATTTGAATATATGGAGATTGAATGCCTCGCAGATGGTTGCGTGGTGCAACAGGGGCGCAAAAGCTGGGGCGCGCTCGATTACCAGGGCAATCAGCTGCTGGCGCCAACCAACAATGAAATTTACACCATCTCAACCAACATCTTTAACGATGGACGCTGTCCGGTCAAGCGTCAGGGGCGTTGGGGCTTTGTGGACCGCGCGGATCAGGAGGTCATCCCCTGCCGGTATTCGGATATTGCGGAATTCTCCAACGGCCTGGCTGCGGTCGGAAAGAATGGATGCTGGGGCTTTGTCGATCCACAGGGGGAGGAGGTACTGCCCTGTATTTATCAAGATGTATGGGAGTTTTACACAAACGGACTGGTTGGAGTCAAGCAGATTAACGAGGGCAACAACTACCGCCGTCAATCTCGATATGGCTGTGTAGATCTGCACGGTGAGGTGCGTATCCCGTTTCGATACCGCTCGATGAGCTGTGAGGGCAGCCGGTATTATGGGATTTGCACAGTGCCGGACACCATCTGCTATGCGCTGGATATCTACGATTTGTCCGATTCAAAGTAACCTGCAATCACAGGAAATCAAACAGGAGGGTATGCGATGACGGTACGGGAAGCGTGCGAAATTTTAAAAGGCACTGTTCTCTGCGAGGGCAGCTCGCTTGATGCAGAGGTACAGAATGCTTGCGGAAGCGACTTAATGAGCGATGTGCTGGCCTATGTAAAAGACCAATCGATGCTGCTGACCGGTCTGGTTAATGCACAGGTGGTGCGCACCGCAGAGATGATGGATATGGTATGTGTGGTATTCGTTCGGGGCAAGCAACCGGATGAAAGGATTATGGCGCTGGCACAGGAACGCGGGATAGCGGTATTGTCCACCCCGTACGGGATGTTCTCTGCCTGTGGGCGGCTGCATGATCGAGGCTTACGTGGAGGTGGAGAGGCAAATGTCGGAGGCAATTAAACTGCATTACACCGTCCCAGGGGACGATTTCACCCAGGCGGGTGAGGCATCCAGCGATGTCAAGGGGGTACTCAAAAAGCTGGGACTGCCCTCAGAGATTGTGCGCAAGGTGTCAATCGCGATGTATGAGGGCGAGATCAACATGGCAATTCACGGCGGCGGCGGAGAAATCGAGGTGAGCATTGACACTGGTGCGGTCGATATGCGTTTGGTGGACCAAGGGCCCGGCATCCCGAACGTTGCACTCGCCATGCAGGAGGGCTGGTCCACTGCGCCCGAGCGGGTGCGCAATCTGGGCTTTGGCGCAGGCATGGGGCTGCCCAATATGAAGCGCTACACCGACGAGATGGAGGTGGACAGCGAAATTGGGCGTGGCACAACCGTACATATGCGGGTAAATCTGGCGTAAAAGAGGTGGCAGGATGAGCGGACAAAATTATTTTCATTCGGTAACCCTGGATAGGGAAAAATGTCACGGCTGTATCAACTGCGTCAAGCGTTGCCCCACCGAAGCAATACGCGTGCGCGGGGGCAAGGCGGAGATCACCACCGCTCGCTGTATCGACTGCGGTGAATGTATCCGCATCTGCCCGCACCATGCGAAAAAGGCGAGCTTTGACCCGCTTTCGATCCTGGAGCGCTATCGCTATACGGTCGCGCTGCCCGCACCCGCGCTTTACGGGCAGTTCAACAATCTGGAGGACCCAAATCTATTGCTGGCCGCGCTTCTCAGGATGGGCTTTGACCGTATTTTTGAGGTGGCGCGGGCGGCCGAGCTGGTGTCCGATGCCACCCGAAAATATATGCAGCGCCCCGACCTCATAAAGCCGGTCATCAGCTCGGCTTGTCCAGCGGTATTGCGCTTAATTCGGGTGCGCTTTCCCGAGCTGATCCCCAATATTCTGCCGCTGCACGCGCCGATGGAAATTGCCGCGCGCATGGCAAAGACGGAGGCCGCCAGAGAAACGGGATTGCCGCCGCAGGAGATCGGCGCGATCTTTATTAGCCCCTGTCCGGCGAAGGTGACAGCATCCAAAATGCTGCTGGGCGGCGGAAAGAGCGCGGTGGACGGGGTGCTTGCGATACGTGAGGTTTACCCGCTGCTGGCGAGCCTGATGAGCAAGGTGGAAAGCACCGAGCTAACCCAGGCCGGACGCATGGGAATCAGCTGGGGCAGCAGCGGCGGAGAAGCGGCGGCGGTGCTGCGGGAGCGGTATCTTGCCGCAGACGGCATTGAAAATGTGATCAGTGTATTGGAAAACCTGGAGGACGAAAAGTTTTACGGGCTGGACTTTGTGGAGCTAAACGCCTGTCCGGGCGGCTGCGTGGGCGGGGTGCTGAACGTGGAGAACCCTTACATTGCAAAGGTGAAGCTCAAGCAGATCCGGCGCTATAGCCCCGTTTCCTGCAACCGGTTGCCGGACGAGGATTTACAGCCCTACCGTTGGGAGGAACCGCTCTCCTACGAGCCGGTGCTCGAGCTGGACTCCAACCTCTCGGTGGCGATGGAAAAATTACAGCGGATGCGCAAGATCGAAAGCCGGCTTTATGGGCTGGATTGTGGCAGCTGCGGTGCACCCTCCTGCAAGGCGCTTGCAGAGGATGTAGTGCGCGGAATCGCCAGCGAGGAAGCCTGCATTTTCAAGCTGCGGGACGAGGTTCACACGCTTGCACAGGGATTAAACCGGCTGGCGCAGTATATGCCGCAGGCACCCGCAAAGGAGGAGGAGCCATGACAACAACCCAGCTTGTACAGCAGCTTGGATGGGAGCTGCTGACGCCAACCGCGCCAGAACGGGAGATCACAAAGGTCTACTGCTGTGATTTGCTCAGTTGGGTGATGGGGCGCGCGCCAGCGGACAGCGCCTGGGTTACGGTGATGGGCAATGTCAATGCGGTCGCGGTCGCAGCGCTGGCGGATGTGGCGTGTATTGTGCTGGCGGAGGGCGCTGTGTTGGATGAGCAGGCGCAGCAAAAGGCGCAGCAAAACGAGATTGTCGTACTGCGCAGCGGCGAGCCGGTCTATGAAACCGCTGTAAAAATTGCGCAGGAGTGCAAGCTATGATACAGGCATATTACGATCTGCATTTGCACTCCTGCCTGTCCCCCTGCGGCGATGAGGATATGACTGTCAACAATCTGCTGCATATGGCACAGCTCAAGGAGCTGGATTTGATTGCGCTGACCGACCACAACACCTGCCAAAACTGCCCTGCGCTGCTGCAAGCGGCAAAGGGTTCCCGCCTGACCGTGCTGCCAGGCATGGAGCTGACCTGTGCCGAGGAGGTGCATGTTGTCTGTTTGTTCCCTGTCCTGGATGCGGCGATGGCCTTCAGCGATTATGTTTATGCGCATCTGCCGCCTATTCCGAATGCGCCGGAAATTTTCGGCGAGCAGCATATTTTAGACAGCAAGGACCATGTGATAGGAGAGCTGGAAAAGCTGCTGGTCAACGCGACCGACATTCCGATTTTTGACCTGCCGGAGCTGCTGCATGGCTATGGAGGGATTTGTTTTCCCGCACATATCGACCGCAACAGCTATAGCATCCTGTCCAACCTTGGCATGATCCCGCCAGAGTGCGGCTTTCGGGTGTTGGAGGTGGCACAACCGGAGCATTTTTTTGCTGCGGGCAATCATAGCGGGCTTCAAAATGGGTATACCATTTTCGTCGATTCAGATGCACATGATTTGGCCACCATCTCCGAGCGGGAGCATATGCTTGCGCTTACAAGCATCAATTTTGAAGGATTGGCGGAATATTTCCAATGAAGCAGCGCCGAATAGAGTGGAGCTTGATAGGGGTGCTTCTGCTAATTTGTGTGATAGCAGGGGTGTATTTTTATCTGCCCAAAAGTGGGGAAGCGATCGCCGTAATCACAGTGGATGGCAAGGAGTACCGGAGAATTCCCCTTGCACGCGCAGCAGACGAAACCTTTTCTGTCATAGCGACTGCGGACTCTCCCGCAAAGCCGGTTTCCTTTGAAATTCGGGACCACCAAATTCGCTTTATCCAGGTCACCTGCCCAGACCATCTTTGTGAGCAGGCGGGATGGTGCGCCCGCCCAGGCAATCGTGCAGTGTGTATGCCAAATCGTGTGGCATTGGTTTGTTATGCGCCTGATGAGCTGTAATTTGCCGCCTGTGGTGATGGCCCGCTATAAACAGCAGCCTTTAAGCATCAGCATAAAACCTTTAAAAAAATCGTAGATGTACTTTTAAATGAGTCCCAAACGTGTTATATTAGTATATGTATCTGCTGGGTGTATTTTGTGCAACCAGGCAGGCGTTGTTTTCCTGGGGAATGCAATGTGACAGAGAAACGGATTGGATTGCATGGGCGGGTTGTGCCCAAGAGAGGACAAATACGGGTAAAAATGATGATGCGAGAAAAATCTTGTGGTGCATTGGTGTACCGCAAAAAAGAGGATCAATACGAGCTTTTACTGATTAAGCACCGCTGTGGCGGTCATTGGTCGTTTCCCAAAGGGCATGTGGAGGCAGGCGAGAATGAGCTGCAAACCGCATTGCGCGAGATCAAGGAGGAAACCGGACTGGAGGTGCAGCTGCATGACGGGTTCCGGCAGAGCGTGGAATACTTCCCAAAGCCGCATGTCAAAAAGCAGGTGGTTTACTTTTTGGGCTTTCCGCCAAGGGATGATACCGTTGTGCGGCAGGAGGAGGAGATCAGCGAGTACCGCTGGTGCCGGCTGGATATAGCGGATGAACTGGTAACCTTTAAAAATGACAAAAATTTGATTCGGGCTGCGCAGCGGTTTCTAGCTGTACGGCAAAAGCCGCAAAAGCCTTCCTGAAATCGTGGGGTGGGAGAATGTCACATTCTCGTTTCATTACAAGATTGTTTTATTCGCCGGCGCGTGTAATTGCACTTAGCTTTGCGGTGGTTATCCTGCTGGGGACGATGCTGTTGATGCTGCCCGCCTGCGCGCGCGACGGTGTCAGCACCCCCTTTTTAGACTGCCTATTTACCGCAACCTCGGCCACCTGTGTGACCGGACTGATTATTTACGACACCTATTGGCATTGGTCGGCGCTAGGGCATGTGGTGATTCTTTCACTGATCCAGATTGGCGGCCTTGGACTGGTAACCTTCACCAGCTTCGTGCAAATTTTAATCGGGAAAAAGCTGGGATTGCGTGGGCGGCATCTGGCGCAGGAGTCTACCGCCTCGTTGGGAGAGGATGTCAACCAGCTGCTTCGGGTGGTAATCGGCACTTCCTTAGTCGTCGAGCTGGTGGGTCTGCTGTTGCTTGCAACCCAGCTTGTCCCGCAATACGGCGCAGAAGGCATTTTTATTGCCGCCTTTACCTCTATCTCCGCTTTTTGCAATGCGGGGTTCGATTTGTTTGGACGGCAGACTCCATTTATCTCCTTATGTAACTATAATGGGAAATTTATACTATTAGTAATCGTTGGCCTGCTAATTTTGACCGGTGGTATCGGCTTTATTGTCATTCATGATTTGGCGAACTACCGCAAAACCAGAAAATTAACGCTGCATACCCGCGTAGTGTTGCTGACCTCGCTGATTTTGATGTTGCTGGGGATGGGCATGACCGCGCTGTGTGAATGGGATAATCCCGCTACACTGGGCGCGCTGCCAAATGGAATGCAGCGGGTAGGCGCTGCGTGGTTCCATTCGGTCAGCTGCCGCACCGCGGGATTTAACAGCGTTCCGATTGATGGGATGCGTCCGATTACAAAGGTGTTTTCATCGCTGCTGATGTTCCTGGGCGCGGCACCAGGCTCGACCGGCGGCGGTATCAAATGTACGACCGCTGCGGTCATTGCCATGACCGTGTATAGCGTCATCCGCGGGGATGAGGAAGCGTTGATCTTCGGCCGCCGCGTGGATAAAAGCGCGGTTTATAAATCTCTCGCGGTGATGATGCTGGGCGTTTTGGCCGTCTCTGTTACAGGTGGATGTATTCTGCTCACGATGGAGGACGCTGCTGCAATCAGTGGCGTAGACGCAGTATTTGAGAGTGTCTCAGCGTTCGCGACGGTGGGACTGTCAGCAGGAATTTCTGCGAACGCAAATACGCCATCCCTGTTGCTGCTAATTTTGTCTATGTTTATCGGGCGCATTGGCCCAGTATCCTTCTTTTTGTCGATGGCGATGCGTACAAGTGTCAGACGTCGGGTGATCGTCCCGGAAGGCAAAATCCAAATCGGATAAAACAAAAAGCCCCCACTGGTCCCGCCCCAAAACTCAAAAGTTTTCGCCCGCCTTTTTCAAAAGGCGGCGGGGTCGCGGGGCAGCGCCCCGCGTCGCTGCATCAAGGCCGCAGGCTTTGATGCAGCGAAACGTAACCTGCTCCTGAGCGGCGGATTTTTGCGGGGTGAATTGCGGTACGCACCGCGTATCGCAAGAGGGGTGCTTTTTACAAGAGAAAAAGCACCCCTACGAAAAATACCGGATGAACCTGTTCAGTGCATCATCTGTTCAATGTTGCCTAGTACGCTTCCAAGCGTCCGGATGGTCTTGGTCGCGTTTTTTTTCAGCGATTTTGCATTGTTGTGGCGGTTATGGCTGAGCATATAGGCGGCGGTTCCGGCGGCAACCGCTACCGCTGCACCGGTAACTGCTGTTGTTGTTTTGTTCATGTGAAGCTACCTCCTGTTTTTTCATTTGCGGCGATTGTTCGCCCGGTTATCTTGCCACATAATGAGCACCGTTACACATACCAACCCCATAAAAAATGTGGAAATTTTAATCTGGAAATTTTTTTAAGAAAGGCGGGCCAGATGATGCTCCATGAACCTTTAGAAAATCCGAATATGCGCGATCATCCGCAAGCTGCCGCCTGGCAGTGGCTTGCAGAGCTGGTCCATGTTCCGGTGGAGGAGCTTGCACAGATCAACCTTGAGCAAATCAAGCCGTTATGTGATGAGAACGGAAACGAATATTTAAAAGAATCCTATTACTTTACCGTTACAACAACCTATGGCGCACAGCTGGAGATTCCGCAAACATCCCCCTATTTTTCGGAGCTGATGACGCGTCTTTGGCAGGCAAAACTATGTTAAGCCGGCCGCCGCGCATCGCCGCAATTCATGGTTTGGCGGGCTTTGGCAGGAGCTCGCTGTCGGTGGTGATTCCAACCTTGTCGGCAATGGGGGTGCAGGTCTGCCCGATCCCAACCGCCGTGCTCTCCACCCATACCGGCGGCTTGGGCGAGGTGGAATACCGCGATCTGACCGATTATATCCGGCCTTGTGTTGCGCACTACCAGTCGCTGGAGCTGTCGTTTGAAGGAGTCTATTCCGGCTTTCTCTCGAATCCAGCGCAGGTGGATGACGTAAAGACGCTCATTGCCGCCTATCCGCAAGCGCTTGTTGTGGTAGACCCTGTAATGGGCGACCATGGCAGGCTCTACCGCACCTACACCCCCGCGTTGACCGAAAGAATCCGCGAGCTGGTGACCGCGGCTGCGGTCATCACGCCAAACCCTACGGAGGCTTCCATTCTATTAAAGGAGCAATACCAGCATGACCCGATTGCCCGCCAACCACTAAAAAGTAAGCTGGTACGCCTGTCCGAGCTGGGGCCGCGCTATGTGGTCATCACCGGAGTCGAGCTGGTTTCGGGCGGCTGTGCAAATGTGGGTTACGACCGCACGCAAAATGCGTTTTGGTGTGTGCGCTATGATTATGTGCCGACCAACTACCCAGGGACAGGGGATATTTTCGCGTCGGTGCTCACCGGTGCGATGGTTACAGGAGATAGCTTCCCCATGGCGATGGGTAGAGCAACACAATTTGTTGAAACTGCAATAAAAATTACATTTAGTTATGGAACGGATCCACGCCATGGAGTGATGCTAGAAAAATGTCTGGGGCTGTTGACCCAGCATGAGGTGATGAAAAATTACGAGCTTCTTTAAGCCGGTGTGCATCGCATCGGCGGCAGGTGGATTTCATAAAAAAAGCAAGGCCCATGCGAGCCTTGCTTTTTTACGTCCAGAGATCCCCCTGAACCCTGTCACTTTAAAAGAACCACAAAATTTTGAAGTTGCTGCTGTGATTGTATGCGAGAAAATCAGACCTTCAATTTGCTGGGGGTATAGCGGCTGAACGCTTTCTCATTAAAGGTAACACCGCTCAGTGTGTTGGCCCACTCCTTGACAAGCTCATTGTAAGCCTCACCGCGCAGCTGCTCGGTCAAATTCATCTTGCGGGATTCAAAATCGTTGGGATTTTCATTGATGTCATACCGTACAAACATATACATCCCGGTTTCACTTTCGGCAATGGTCGGTTCGCCGAGCGGCGCGTCAAAAATTGCCTTTACAATGGTGTCATCATACTGGGGGTTGCTCTTGCTTACAAAGGTGTAGGAGCTGCCAGGCTCGGGTTTGGTCAGCGAATCGGGGTCGCTGGAGGCTTCCTTGTGCGCCTCGAATACAACCTCCTCCATGTCCTCGCCAGCCTTCGCCTTTTCATAGTACTTCTGGATCATTTCGCGGGTGTCCTTCTCGTTCTTAGCGCGAACCTCTTCATCCTCGGAGGTAGAGAAATACAGCGGAATCACCAGAATTTTGGTCCAATCCTCGTTAAACTGCTGCCGCAGCTCACTCTCTGGTACCTCAAGCTCTCCGCCTTCTCCATAAAGCTTTTCAAACAGCGCCATCCGCTTGCTGGTATTCGCCATCGTTTGCTCATAGGAACTGCGCGAGACACCATTCTGCTCATAGCTTTCCCCCACATACATCCAGAACATCTCAATGTTCTGCTGTAAAACCTGCTGGGTTTGCGCATCAAGGGTGAGCCCCATCTCGTCAAACTTCTGCTCCACCGCAATATACTCGTTGAGCAGCTGTCGCGAGGCGGATACAATTTTGTCCGAAACTGAAACGCCGTCCACCTGCTCCTTGAGCGGATTTTTTACATCAGACGAAATTTCCGCCGTTTCACTGTAGTAGCTCCCCAACAGAGAGCTGATATAAACGCCCGCAGGTACCGTTGTTTCATGATACTGTGCAACCCAATTGGTGTCCTCGCCGATTCTACAACCGCCGAGCACCCCGGCTGCCAGCGCAGCCATACCAAATGCAGTTGCTCTTTTCCATAACTTCATTTGACTTCCTCCTAGACTTCCTGCATATCGCAGGGAATCGCCTTTTGACAGATAACGCCGGTAAGCGGCGCTTTGACCGTCTACATACCAAGGTATTATACAACGTCTTGCAGCAAAAGTCCATAACAAATTATGAACAATTCTGGAAAGACCCGCCTGCAAAGCGATTTGTGCGCCAATTACCTGTGTTTTTTTGCACCCGGCTTATCCCGTTTTTTTGTCCGCTTTGCCTTGCGGCGGGCGGCGGCTTTGGCAGCCTTCTTCTGCTCGTAGATACGCCGCTGTATTTTGCCCTCCCGCTGTTCCTGCTGCCACTGTACATCGTGTGCGTGCCGCGCGCTCTTTGCCGGAGATTGCAGCAACCTATGCAAAGGGGAGCCTGCAGCTTTCAGTGGCCTTTTGCAGTGGTTTATCAGCGTGCAGCTTCCCTGCTGCTTCTCCAGATAAAATACCTTGACGGCCTGCATTTGCGCATCCCTTGAGTTGGCAGCAGCCTTTTCGTCAGGCGGCAACACCGCAAGCTCTACAAGGTAGCAGTCGCACTGATACGGGCGGGCGTAGAGGTCCCGCTGAAAGCTTCGTGCCACCTCTCCTGCACACTGGGTTAGAAATTCGCGGTACAATGCTTTCTCCACCTGAAATTCCGATTTGCTGTAAGCAGGGTCAACCGTGCGCAGACAGAAAAAATATCCGGGGACAGGATGGCGGTAATCGCCAATATTTTTTATAGAAACCTGAAACAGCACCCCGCGGCGAAGGACAGCCTCCCCATTTCGGATGCGTGCAAGCCGTGGATCGGGAATCAGCTGGTCCAGCACCCCCATCAGCGCAAGCGGTATTAGAATCAGTAGCGCAGCGATGCCGGAGTTTGGCTCCAAAAGCAGCAGAAGAAGCTCGATAAGCGCGGCGCCTGCAAGCAGCAACAGTGCGTTACACAGACGGTCCAACCAATGCGGGCAGTAAAGCTGGAAGGTGCGCGTACAATTGGGCAACTGGATGGTTTCATAATGTCCAAACTTTTTTATGAGGAATCACCTCCCCAATAAATAGTTTAGCATAATCTGGCAAGAATAAATAGGGGTTATCGCGGACAGGGAAAAATACTGCACAAAATCTTGCCGAAATTATTCCAAAAATTTTTGTGGGATTTTACGAACTTTTTCAAAAAAATACTTGCAATCTGCCAATTGCTATGGTATTATAATCAAGCGTGACTGCACAAGATATGCGTTGATGCGGGAGGTGGCTGCCCTGTGAGGCAGGAAATTTCCGCGGAGTATGTCCGATTTTAAACCGGGCGACTTTAATACTGAACAAAGCCTGCATGACGGCTCCTGCCAATTTGGGGGTGCCGGCAGCGGTGTGGGGATTTGCCCCGCGACGGTATGTAAAGTCCGATAAACGCTTCCGTTTACCGGATTTTTTGTATGCTAAGCCGCGAAACACACGGAACGGTGTGCAGGGAATATCAGTCCTTAAAGCGTCGTCATGTAACACATTCAAGGAGGCGATGTTAAAGTGGCAGTCAAAGAAAAAATCAGAATCAGGCTCAAAGGGTATGACCACCAGCTGGTGGACGCAGCATCGGAGAAGATCGTTGAGACCGCTAAGCGCACAGGCGCTCGCGTTTCCGGCCCGATCCCGCTGCCGACCGAAAAGGAGATTATCACCATCCTGCGCGCTGTCCATAAGTACAAGGATAGCCGTGAGCAGTTTGAGATGAGAACCCATAAGCGGCTCATTGATATTCTGCGCCCCTCCAACAAGACTGTTGAGGCACTCACCGGTTTGGAGCTGCCTGCCGGCGTGGAAATTGAGATTAAGCTCTGATTTTAGGCAAACCCCGACGACGGTATCCGCCGTCAGGTCATGTTGGCAAATGCCAACCAATAACCGTAGGAGGTAAAAGGTATGCAAAAGTGCATCGTAGGCAAAAAGATTGGTATGACCCAGCTTTTTGATGCAAACGGCAAGGTGATCCCTGTAACCGTTGTGGAGGCAGGCCCCTGCGTTGTCGTCCAGAGAAAGACAACCGAAAACGATGGCTATGAAGCTGTG
Source organism: uncultured Anaerotruncus sp. (assembly GCA_910586875.1). Lineage (GTDB taxonomy): Bacteria > Bacillota > Clostridia > Oscillospirales > Ruminococcaceae > Anaerotruncus. Next base: position 11,905 of record CAJUJI010000010.1, read on the forward strand.
CAGCTCGGTTTTGGCGACATCAGCGACAAGGCTGTCAACAAGCCGATGAAGGGACATTTTGCAAAGGCAGACGTCGCCAACAAGCGCGAGCTGCGCGAGTTCCGGCTGGAGGATTGCTCGGTACTGAGCGTGGGCGACATCATTAAGGCAGACACCTTCGCAGTGGGCGACGCGGTGGATGTTGTGGGCACCTCGAAAGGTAAAGGCTATGCCGGTACCATCAAGCGCTACAACTTCGGCCGGCTCAAGGAAACCCACGGCAGCGGTCCTGTTGCAAGACATCAGGGTTCTATGGGCGCCTGCTCGGATCCGTCCCGCGTGTTCAAGGGCAAAAAGATGCCTGGTCACCTGGGTGCTGAGCGCGTAACCGTACAGAATCTGGAAATTGTAAAGGTAGACGCTGAAAACAACCTAATTGCTATCAAGGGCGCAATCCCAGGGCCAAAGGGCGGCGTGGTCTGCATCTGCGATAGTGTGAAAGCGTAAGGGAAGGAGGAAGCATCATGCCAAAGGTTAATGTTTATGATATGGCCGGCAAGAATGTCGGAGAGATCGAGCTTTCCGAGGCGGTCTTTGGTATCAAGCCCAACCCTGCGGTTGTTCATCAGGTAGTTGTCAATTATCTGGCTAACCAGCGCCAGGGAACCCAGTCCACCCTGACCCGCACCGAGGTTTCGGGCGGCGGCAGAAAGCCCTGGAGACAAAAAGGCACCGGACATGCCCGTCAAGGCTCCATCCGTGCACCACAGTGGCGTAAGGGTGGCATCGCACTCGGCCCTAAGCCGCGCGATTACAGCTACACCCTCAACCGGAAGGTGAAACGGCTGGCAATTAAATCGGTCTTTTCGGATAAGGTGCTTACCGGCGACCTGATTGTTGTGGACAACATCCAGGTAGAGGGCTTTAAGACCCGTTCGGTTGTAGAGATGCTCAAGGCGCTCGGCGCAGAGAAAAAGGCGCTGATCGTAATGCCGGAGCACAATCTGCAATTCATCAAATCCGCGGCGAATATCCCGGGCGTGAAAACCGCTCTGGTGAACACCATCAACGTTTACGACATCGTAAACTGCGATAAGTTTATCGTCGCCAAGGATGCGATTGCGAAAATCGAGGAGGTGTACGCATAATGAAGGCACCACAGGATATCATCATCCGCCCGGTCATCACCGAGGCTTCTATGGCAAATGTGCAGCTGAAAAAGTACACCTTTAAGGTTGCAAAGGATGCCAACAAAATTGAAATCGCAAAGGCAGTAGAGGCGCTGTTTCCTGGCGTCAAGGTTGCAAAGGTCAACACCATGAACTGCCGCGGCCGCTTTAAGAGAATGGGCCGCTATGCTGGCTATACCGCTTCCAGCAAGAAGGCGATTGTGACATTGACAGAGGGCTCTAAAACCATCGAGTTCTTCGACACCATGTTCTAATCCAGCCAAGGAGAAAGAACCAAAGACAAAAAGTTTCGTCCACCTTTTTCAAAGGTGGCAGATTCCAAAGGCAGAGCCTTTGGCCGCTCGCCGCAGCGAGCGGAATGCCCTAGCGTTCAGGCGTATTTTGGAAAGGGTGAATTTTTGCCACAGGCAAAAGGCGAACAGACGCCGCGCATTCGCGCAGCGAGTATGGGGAACTCATCACCCCGCTAACACAGTATGAGGAGAGTGAAACCGAATGGCTATCAAAAGCTTTAAGCCGACAACCCCGTCGCGGCGGCAGATGACCGTCACCGATTACAGCGGGCTGTCGAAGGTTGCACCGGAAAAGAGTCTCCTGAAGGTTATCAAGAAACACTCCGGCCGCAACAACACCGGTAGAATCACCGTTCGTCATCGCGGCGGCGGCAATCGCCGGAAATACCGTATCATCGATTTCAAACGGGATAAGGCAGATATGCCGGCAACCGTTTTGACCCTGGAGTATGATCCAAACCGGACCGCACACATTGCGCTGGTGCAGTATGAGGATGGCGAGAAACGCTACATCATCGCACCGAACGGCCTGAAGGTCGGCGATCAGGTGGTCTCCGGCGCAAAGGCGGACATCAAGCCAGGCAATGCGCTGCCAATGGTCAACATTCCGACCGGTACCTTTATCCACAACATCGAGCTGTATCCCGGCAAGGGCGCGCAGCTGGCTCGTTCGGCTGGCGTAATGGCACAGCTGATGGCGAAGGAAAACGGCTATGCACTGGTTCGTCTTCCCTCCGGTGAGCTGCGCAACATCCCAGAAATTTGCATCGCTACCATCGGTCAGGTCGGCAACATCGACTTTGAGAACGTCAATTATGGTAAGGCTGGCCGCCGCCGTCATATGGGCTGGCGTCCGACCGTCCGCGGCTCGGTCATGAACCCCTGCGACCATCCGCACGGCGGTGGTGAGGGCAAGAGCCCTGTTGGCCGTCCTGGTCCTGTTACCCCGTGGGGCAAGCCTGCACTGGGCTACAAGACTCGTGCAAAGCACAACCGCTCCGACAAGTTCATTGTCAAGCGGCGTAACACGAAATAAGGCGGGCTGAAAGGAGGCAGATGACTTATGGGTAGAAGTGTTAAAAAAGGACCTTTTGTGCAGCCCGTTCTGTTGGAAAGAGTCCAGAAGATGAACGAATCCGGCGCGAAAAAACAGGTGCTGAAAACCTGGAGCCGCGCTTCAACAATATTCCCTGATTTTGTAGGGCATACCTTTGCGGTTCATGATGGCCGCAAGCATGTGCCGGTTTATGTGACAGAGGACATGGTTGGTCATAAGCTGGGCGAATTCGCCCCCACCAGAACCTATCGCGGTCACGCCGGCGCCAAAAAGACCAAATAAAACGTGGCCGAAAGGAGGACCTCAACAATGCAAGCAAAAGCTTCGCTGAGACACGCCCGCATCGCGCCCCGTAAGGTGCAGATCGTGCTGGATCTCATCAGAAATAAGCCTGCTGACCAGGCTATGGCAATCCTCAAGCACACCCCAAAGGCCGCTTGCGAGCCGCTGGAGAAGCTGCTGAAATCCGCGATTGCAAATGCTGAAAACAACTTTAACATGGATAGAGAGAGCCTGTTTGTTTCGGAGTGCTATGTCACTCCTGGCCCGACGATGAAGCGGATCAGGCCCCGCGCCCAGGGCAGGGCGTTTCGGGTGCTCAAGAGAACTTCACATGTTTTCATCACCGTCGCTGAACGGGAATAAGCAGAAAGAGGAGGTAAACTATGGGACAGAAAGTAAATCCGCACGGCCTGCGTGTGGGGGTCATTAAGGACTGGGATTCCCGCTGGTTTGCTAAGGACGCTGCTTTCGGCGACATCCTGGTAGAGGATTACAAGCTGCGCAAGTTCTTAAAGAAAACCCTGTATGATGCTGGAGTGCCCAAAATTGAAATCGAGCGTGACGCAACCCGCGTACGCATCCATGTACACTGTGCCCGCCCAGGCATTGTGATTGGCAAAGGCGGCGAGAGAATTGAGCAGGTGCGCAAGCAGTGCGACACCCTGATCAACAAAGGCAAGGCCGATGCCGACAAGAAACAGGTATTCATCAATGTCGTCGAGGTCAAGCAGCCGGACAAGAACGCTCAGCTGGTGGCCGAGTCGATTGCAGCACAGCTGGAGGGACGTGTTTCCTTCCGCCGCGCAATGAAGCAGTCGATTGGACGCGCAATGAAGTTCGGTGCGCGCGGCATCAAGGTTGCAGTTTCCGGCCGTTTGGGCGGCGCAGAAATTGCACGCAGCGAGCATTATCATGAAGGTACCATCCCGCTGCAAACCATCCGTGCGGACATCGACTACGGCTTTGCAGAGGCGGACACCACCTATGGCAAGATCGGCGTCAAGGTTTGGATCTACGCCGGAGAGGTTTTAGGGGATGCAAAAAGACCCCGCAAGGAAGGAGGCAATAAATAATGCTTCTGCCTAAGAGAGTAAAGTACCGCAGGGTACACAGAGGCCGCCTGAAGGGCAAGGCTATGAGAGGCAACACCGTCACCTACGGCGATTTTGGTTTACAGGCGCTTGAGCCAGCTTGGATCACCTCCAACCAGATCGAGGCTGCCCGTATTGCGATGACCCGTTACATCAAGCGTGGCGGTCAGGTATGGATTAAAATTTTCCCAGATAAGCCGATCACCGAAAAGCCGGCAGAAACTCGAATGGGTTCCGGTAAAGGTAGTCCGGAGTACTGGGTTGCAGTTGTAAAGCCAGGCCGCGTAATGTTCGAGATTGGCGGCGTTTCCGAGGAGCTTGCGCGCGAGGCGATGCGTCTTGCAGCACACAAGCTGCCGATTAAATGCAAATTTATTGCGAAAGAGACCGAAGGGAGTGAAGCGGAATGAAGGCAAAAGAAATGAGAGAGCTGTCGGCTGCGGAGCTGGCCGAGAAGCTGACCGACCTCAAAGCTGAGCTTTTCAATCTTCGCTTCCAGCACGCGATTAACCAGCTCGAAAACCCAATCCGGCTGAGCGCGGTGAAGAAGGATATCGCCCGCGTGAAGACGCTGATTCGGGAGCAAGAGCTCAGAAGCGCGCAGTAAGCAAGAGGGAGGACGAAGGTAAATGAGCGAAAGAAATCTCAGAAAAACCCGTGTCGGCGTGGTTGTCAGCGACAAGATGGACAAAACCGTTGTTGTGGCAATCCAGGACAACGTCAAGCACCCCCTTTATAAAAAGATCATCAAGCGCACAGTGAAGTTCAAGGCGCACGACGAGAAGAACGAGTGCTCGGTTGGCGACAAGGTGGAAATTATGGAGACCCGCCCGCTTTCTAAGGATAAGCGCTGGAGAGTTACCGCAATTATTACCAAAGCGAAATAAAGGAAAATTTGAGTCAGTAAGGCCGAAAGGAGGAACGCACTGTGATACAGATGCAGACCCGTCTGAAAGTTGCAGACAACACCGGCGCGAAAGAGCTGATGTGCATTCGGGTGCTGGGTGGCTCCCGCAGAAGATACGCTAACATCGGTGATGTGATTGTGGCATCGGTTAAGAAGGCTGCCCCAGGCGGCCAGGTAAAAAAAGGCGACGTTGTAAAGGCAGTTGTTGTTCGTTCCGCAAAGGGAGTACGCCGTGATGACGGCACCTATATCCGCTTTGACGAGAACGCAGCAGTCATTATCAGAGAAGACAAAAACCCGAGAGGTACCCGTATCTTTGGGCCAGTAGCCCGCGAGCTGCGTGAAAAGGAGTACCTCAAGATTTTGAGCCTCGCCCCTGAGGTGCTGTGATGGAGGTGCGAAAAATGAGCAAGGTTCATGTGAAAACCGGCGATTCTGTCGTACTTCTGACCGGTAGATACGAGGATAAATACGACAAGGACGGAAAGCGCCGTGTGCGCAAGGTTCTGGAGGTTAGCCCGAAGGAGGGCAAGGTCATTGTCGAGGGCATCAACCTGGTGACAAAGCATGTCAAGCCCCGCAAGATGGGTGAGCAGGGCGGCATTGTCAAGGCGGAAGCCCCGCTGTACGCCTGTAAGGTACAGCTGGTTTGCCCCAAATGCGGCAAACCCACCCGCGTTGGGCATAAGGTGCTCGGCGACGGCAAAAAAGTCCGCGTCTGCAAAAAATGCGGCGAAACTTTTTGAGTGAGGAGGAGAAATCATGGCAAGAATGAAAGAGCAGTACAGAAGCGAAATTGCTCCTGCACTGATGAAGAAATTCGGTTACAGCTCTGTCATGCAGATCCCCCAGCTTGATAAGGTTGTAATTAACGTCGGCTGCGGTGAAGCGCGCGATAACCCCAAAATGATCGATGCGATTATCAGCGACCTGGGCAAGATTACCGGCCAAAAGGCGATTGTCTGCAAGGCGAAAAAATCTGTGGCGAACTTTAAGCTGCGTGAAGGCATGAACATCGGCGCAAAGGTAACCCTGCGCGGCGATCAGATGTACGAGTTCGTCGACCGGCTGTTTAACGTGGCGCTGCCCCGTGTACGCGACTTCCGTGGGATCAACCCCAACGGCTTTGATGGACGCGGCAACTACAACATGGGCCTGCGCGAGCAGCTGATCTTCCCAGAGATCGAATACGATAAGATTGACAAGGTTCGTGGCATGGACATCTGCTTTGTCACCACTGCAAAAACCGATGAGGAGTCCCGTGAGCTGTTGCGGCTACTGGGTGCTCCGTTTGCGAAGTAAGGAGGAGTTACTGTGGCAAAAACATCAATGAAAGTCAAGCAGTCTCGTCCGGCAAAATTCTCCACCAGAGAATATACACGGTGCAAGATCTGCGGACGCCCACACGCTTACCTTCGCAAATTCGGAATCTGCCGCATCTGCTTTAGAGAGCTGGCGTATAAAGGACAGATTCCGGGCGTAAGGAAAGCAAGCTGGTAAAACAAAGCTGAGCTAAAAGGAGGTTGACGGCATGCATATCACCGATACCATCGCTGACATGCTGACCCGTATCAGAAATGCGAACGACGCAAAACATGATACGGTAGAGATTCCTGCTTCCAACATGAAAAAGGCAATCGCTCAGATTTTGTTGGATGAGGGATATATCAAGAGCTTTCATATCATTGAGGATAACAAACAGGGCACCATCAAGGTCACATTGAAGTATGGCCAGGGCAAAACACCGGTGATCCAGGGGCTGCGCAGAGTTTCCAAACCCGGCTTGCGTATTTACACAAGCTGCGAGGATATGCCCCGCGTGATGAAGGGGTTGGGAACCGCGATCCTTTCCACCAACAAGGGCGTCCTGACCGACAAGCAGGCGAGAGCTGAACACGTTGGCGGCGAAGTTCTCGCATTCATCTGGTAAGGGAGGTACAGTAGATGAGCAGAATTGGTAGAAAACCCATCACTGTACCGGCTGGCGTCGAGGTCAAAATTGACGGCAGCACCGTTACCGTGAAGGGACCAAAGGGCACCTTGACCCAGACCTTCCGCCCGGAAATCAGCATTGAGCTGGAGGGCAGCGAGATTCTGGTCAAGCGTCCGAACGATGAGAAGATCGAAAAGAGCCTGCATGGACTGACCCGCACGCTGGTAGCCAATATGGTACATGGCGTGACCGAGGAGTTCAAAAAGGAGCTGGAAATCAACGGCGTTGGTTACCGTGCTGCCAAAGAGGGCAAAAAGCTGGTGCTGACACTCGGTTTTTCGCACCAGGTGTTCTTTGAGGATACCGCGGACATCACCATTGATGTGCCTGCGCCCAACCGCATTATTGTGCATGGGCCGGATAAGCAGAAGGTAGGCCAGTTTGCGGCCGAAATCCGCGAGAAGCGTCCGCCGGAGCCATATAAGGGCAAGGGCATTAAGTATATTGACGAGGTTATCATCCGCAAGGAAGGTAAAGCAGGCAAGGGCAAGAAGTAAGTAAAGGAGTGATTTGACATGATTACAAAACCTGACAAGAATGCGGCCAGGCTCAAGCGCCACGCCAGAGTCAGGGCGAAAATCAGCGGCACCCCTGAGTGCCCGCGCCTCGATGTTTTCCGCTCCGCAAAACACATTTATGCCCAGATCATTGATGATACAAACGGCGTAACCCTGTGCGCAGCGTCGTCGATGGATAAGGATTTTGAAGGTTTTGGCGGGAATAAGGAAGCTGCGAAGAAGGTCGGCATGGCGATTGCGAAAAAGGCAGCCGACAAGGGCATTACAGAGGTTGTGTTTGACCGTGGCGGCTATATTTATCACGGGCGTGTCAAGGAATTGGCCGAGGCAGCTCGCGAAGGCGGACTTAAATTCTAAGTAAGGAGGGATACTTTTGGCTCTTATAGATGCAACGAATCTCGATCTCAAAGAGAGAGTCGTATCGATTAACCGCGTTTCCAAAACGGTAAAAGGCGGTCGTATATTTAAATTTGCAGCCCTGGTCGTCGTTGGCGACGGCAACGGCACAGTCGGCTTCGGGCTTGGCAAAGCGGGCGAGGTACCCGACGCCATTCGCAAGGGTATTGAGGACGCAAAGAAAAATCTGCACAAGATTTCGCTGCGCGGAACCACCATCCCGCACGAGATTATTGGTGTATTCGGCGCAGGGCGCGTGCTGATGAAGCCGGCTCCGCAAGGTACCGGCGTTATTGCGGGCGGTCCGGTGCGTGCGGTATTGGAGGTTGCGGGCATCCGCGATATCCGTACAAAATCGCTGCGCTCGAATAACCCCTGCAACGTTGTGAGCGCGACCATCCAAGGGCTGTGCGCACTGCGTGACGCCGACCAGGTTGCGGCTACCCGCGGCAAGTCGGTGAAGGATATTATAGGTTAAGGAGGCGGGCAAGATGGCACAGTATAAAATCAAGCTCGTAAAGAGCCTCGTGGGCAGAAAGGACGACCAGATTGCCACCGCCGCATCCCTGGGGCTGCGCAGGATTGGTAACGAGACCGTCCAGCCGGACAACGACGCTACCCGCGGCAAAATCGCGAAAATTTCCCACCTCATTGAGGTTACACAAGAATAAGCAAGGAGGTGCTGGCAAAATGAAACTGCATGAACTTTCTCCGGCGCCCGGTTCCAACCGCGACTGCTACCGCAAGGGCAGAGGCCACGGTTCGGGCAACGGAAAAACCGCAGGCAAGGGTCACAAGGGCCAGAAGGCTCGCTCGGGCGGCGGTGTGCGTCCTGGATTTGAAGGCGGCCAGATGCCGCTGCAACGGCGCGTTCCTAAGAGAGGCTTCAATAACATCTTTGGAACACACTATGCGGTCATCAATGTTTCCGATCTGGAGCAGTTCGAGGATGGCTCGGTTGTAGATACCCAGGCTCTGGTTGAGGCTGGGCTGGTCAAAAAGCTGCTCGACGGCGTGAAGGTGCTCGGCAACGGCGAACTGACCAAAAAACTGACGGTTAATTGCGCGGCCTTTTCTGCGTCTGCCAAGGAGAAGATTGAAAAGGCAGGCGGAAAGGCTGAGGTGAAGTAAATGTTTGCGACCCTAAAGAACGCATGGCATATTGCTGACCTGAGAAAGAAGATTCTGTTTTCGCTGATGATTATTGTATTGTTCCGGCTGGGCTCGGTGGTACCGGTGCCGTTTTTGATTCCGGAGCAGGTCAAGGCGATGGCGGAAGCGGGCAGCCAGGCGGGCAATCTGCTGGGCTACCTGAACACCCTTTCCGGCGGCTCGTTCTCGCAGGCAACCATCTTTGCGCTGTCTATTACCCCATATATCACCTCCTCCATCGTGGTGCAGCTTTTGACGGTGGCGATCCCATCGCTCGAACGGCTGGCCAAAGAGGGTGAGGAGGGGCGCAAGCGTCTGAACCAGATCACCCGTTATACCGCGGTTGGGCTTGCGCTTTTGCAGGCGTTTGCATATTACACCATGCTGCGCAACCAGTTCCACGCGGTCCGGTATACCGATGGTTTTTCGGGCGTATTCGCCGCACTGGTCATTATTGCGACCTTTACCGGCGGCGCAATGCTGATTGTTTATCTGGGTGAGCGCATTGATGAGCATGGCATCGGCAACGGAATCTCGCTGATTCTGTTTGCGGGTATCGTTTCCCGCGGTCCGGCCGCAGTCATGTCCTTCTGGGGCTTCATGAAGCTCAAGGGCTTCAGCTTTGGCTCGATGCTGACGGTGGTGGCAATGCTGGCATTGTTCTTGGTGCTGATTATGGTGATTATCGTCATGACCAACGCGGAACGCCGCATCCCCATTCAGTATGCAAAGCGGGTAGTCGGGCGCAAAATGTATGGCGGTCAATCGACCTTCATGCCGATCAAGGTGAATATGTCCGGTGTTATGCCGATCATCTTTGCCTCCTCGCTGCTGGCAATTCCGGGGACCATCAAGGCGTTTACCAACCCTACCCCGGGCGGTATCACCGACCAGCTGCTGAGTATCTTCAACTACAACACCGTATTTTATGCGGTGATCTATTTCCTGCTGATTCTGGCTTTCAACTATTTTTATGTTGCAATCCAGTATAATCCGATTGAGATGTCCAACAATCTGCGTAACAACAGCGGTACCATCCCGGGCATCCGCCCAGGCCGGCCAACCTCTGACTTCATCGCGCGGATTATCTCCAGAGTTACGCTCATCGGCGGTATCTTCCTTGCGCTGGTGGCGACCCTGCCCATTCTGCTGGGTAAGCTGACCGAGCTGAATGTTTCGCTGGGCGGTACCTCGGTGATCATCGTGGTAGGCGTTGCGCTCGATACCTTCCGTCAGTTGGAATCTCAAATGATGATGCGTCACTATAAAGGCTTCTTAGAGTAAAGAGAGGTAGTTCTGATGAAACTGATACTCCTCGGCGCCCCTGGCGCTGGCAAAGGCACACAGGCAGAAGTAATTTGTGAACATCTCCACATTCCCGCAATCAGCACCGGCAACATCATCCGTGAGGCGCTGAAAAACGGAACTGAGATGGGGCTCAAGGCAAAGTCCTATATGGACAGCGGCGCTTTGGTTCCAGACGATGTGGTAATCGGAATTATCAAAGAGCGGCTTGCACAGGACGACTGCAAGGGCGGATTCATCCTGGATGGATTTCCCCGCACCGTCCCGCAGGCACAGGCGCTTGATGAGATGGGCATTGTAATTGACCGGGTAATCGACATCGAGGTTGCCGATGAAAAAATCGAGCAGCGGCTTTCCGGCCGGCGGGTTTGCGAGGCGTGCGGCGCAAGCTACCACACCCTGTATAAGCCCTCCAAGGAGGAAGGCGTCTGTGATAAATGCGGCGGCAAAACGGTCATCCGCAAGGACGACGAACCAGCTACCGTGCGTGACCGGCTAAAAACCTACCACGACCAGACCGAACCGCTCAAGGGCTATTATGAGAAGAGCGGCAAGCTGGTGATTGTGCAGGGCCAGGAAAAGGTGGAGGACACCACCAAATTGACCCTTGCAGCTGTGGAGGCCTAACCTATGGTCACGCTGAAAACCTCAAAGGAGCTTGCAAAAATGAAGGTTGCAGGCTCCATCACCGCCCAGGCGTTACAGGTGGGCGGCGCTGCGGTACGGCCGGGGGCGACCACCGGCGAAATCAACCGCAAAATTCATGAGTTTATTGTTTCCAAAGGCGCCAAACCCTCATTTTTGGGGTATGGTGGTTTTCCGGGCAGCGCGTGCATTTCGGTGAATGACGAGATCATTCATGGGATACCGGGCAAGCGAGTGATCCGAGAAGGCGACATTGTGAGCATTGATGTGGGCGCCATTGTGGATGGCTACCAGGGCGACACCGCAGGTACCTTCGCCGCCGGCGAAATCAGCGAGCGGGCACAAGCGCTGCTGGATGCAACGCGGGAGAGTCTGCTTGCGGCGATTGCGGTGATGCAGCCCGGCAAACGGCTGGGCGACATCGGCAATGCGGTGCAATCTTATGTGGAGGCGCGCGGCTTTGGCGTGGTGCGCAACTATGTGGGACACGGCATCGGGCGAGAGATGCACGAGGAGCCGGAGGTGCCCAACTATGGGCGGCCGGGGCATGGCGTGCGGCTGGTGCCGGGAATGGTGCTGGCAGTAGAGCCGATGATTACCGAGCATTCGCCCGCCAATTCGGTGTTAAAGGACCACTGGACGGTGGTCACCAACGACCACGGGCTGGCGGCACATTTTGAGCATACCATCGCAATCACCGATGATGGGCCGGTCATCCTGACCTTACCGTAAGGAGGCGCAGGATGCTGCTAGAATCGGGACAGGTGGTTCGTTCGACTGCCGGACACGACCAGGGACAGCTTTTCGTGGCGGTTTCGGTGCAGGGGGCGTTTGTGTGGCTTGTCAACGGCAAGACCCGCCCGCTGGAAAAACCGAAGCGCAAAAGCGTAAAGCATATCCGGAAAACCAACCTGGTGCTGGAAGGCTCCAGCATCGCAACCAATAGAAAGCTGCGCCAGGCGCTGGCCGCAGTAGAGGGAGGGAATCAGCTTGTCTAAGGAAGATGTCATCGAGATTGAGGGCACCGTCGTAGAAAGCCTGCCCAACGCACAGTTTCGCGTTGAGCTGCCAAACGGACATCAGCTTTTGGCTCATATATCAGGTAAGCTGCGGATGAATTTCATCCGAATCTTGCCGGGGGATAAGGTCACGCTGGAGATGTCTCCATACGACCTGACCAAAGGGCGCATAACCTGGCGCTCGAAGTAAGTAGAAACCACCCTAGAGGGAGTATAAGGAGGTAATTTCACATGAAAGTAAGACCTTCCGTTAAGCCCATCTGTGAAAAGTGCAAGATTATCAAGCGCAAAGGCCGCATTATGGTCATTTGCCAGAATCCTAAGCACAAGCAGCGTCAGGGCTAAATGTAAAACCGAATAATGGAGGTGCAACAGAAGTATGGCTCGTATAGCTGGCGTAGACCTGCCTAGAGAAAAGCGGGTCGAGATAGGGCTAACCTATATCTTTGGTATCGGCCGCAAGACCGCTCAGCAAATTCTCGCGTCCACCGGCGTAAATCCAGACGTCCGTGTCAAGGATCTTTCCGAGGACGACGTTTCCAAACTGCGTGAGTACATTGACCACAACCTGCATGTGGAGGGTGACCTCCGGCGTGAAGTGGCGCTGAACATCAAGCGTCTGGTTGAGGTCGGTTGCTACCGCGGTGTACGCCATCGCAAGGGATTGCCTGTCCGTGGACAGAGAACCAAAACCAATGCGCGTACCAGAAAAGGCCCCAAAAAGACCATTGCGAACAAGAAGAAATAATCAGGGAGGGATATAGACGATGGCAAAAGCTACTACCAAAAAGACGGCCACTCGTAGACGCCGTGAGCGCAAAAATATCGAGCGTGGCGCCGCGCATATCCAGTCCACTTTTAACAACACGATTGTGACCATCACCGATACCCAGGGCAACGCACTTTCCTGGGCTTCCGCGGGCGGCCTGGGCTTTAGAGGCTCCAGAAAGAGCACCCCTTATGCTGCACAGACTGCTGCTGAGGTTGCTGCAAAGGCTGCTATGGAGCATGGTCTGAAGACGGTCGAGGTTTTTGTTAAGGGACCGGGCGCTGGCCGTGAGGCTGCTATCCGTGCTTTGCAGGCGGCAGGGCTTGAGGTCAATATGATTAAGGACGTTACCCCGATTCCGCACAACGGATGCCGCCCGCCAAAGAGAAGACGCGTTTAAGCATCCGCATTGGCGCGTGTATGCGCCGTTTCATTAAATCAGGAGGTGCAATTCATGGCAAGATATACCGGTGCTGTATGCAGACTTTGCCGCCGTGAGAACAAGAAGCTGTTCCTCAAGGGTGAAAGATGCTACACCGACAAGTGCGCCGTCACCCGCAGGGCTTCTGTGCCTGGGCAGCACGGCAAGGCGCGCAGAAAGATTTCTGAGTATGGGATCCAGCTGCGTGCAAAACAGCAGGCCAGACGTTACTATGGCGTTTTGGAAAGCCAGTTCGAGAAATATTTTGATATGGCTGAGAGCAAACCGGGCATGACCGGTGAAAACCTGCTGCGCATCTGCGAGAGCAGACTGGATAATGTGGTTTACCGTCTGGGCTTTGCTTCTTCTCGTAAAGAGGCACGTCAGCTCGTGCGTCACAACCACTTTACTGTAAATGGCAAGAAGGCCAATATTCCCTCGATTCTGCTAAAGGCTGGCGACGTGGTCGCGGTTGCCTCCAAGAGTGAGAAGCTCAAGGCGGTTGTGGAAGCAATGGGTGCACGGCCGGTTGCGAAATGGCTGGACTGCGATAAGACCAATATGACCGGACGCGTCATCGAGCTGCCGCATCGCGAGGACATCGACCTCGATGTTGAGGAGCACATGATCGTCGAGTTGTACAGCAAGTAATCCTGCGGATTAAAGCCGGTATTGGGTGCATGATGCAGGAACTTTTCACAGGTTTACAGGGAAACGAGAATGAAAAGGCGGGTTTCCCGCCGCAGAAGGAGGGTCCATTATGGTCAAGATCATAGAGCCCAAGATTGAAACGGTCGAGCTCAAATCTGACGGAAGTTACGGCAAATTTGTGGCAGAACCGTTGGACAGAGGTTTTGGAACAACGCTGGGCAACAGCCTGCGTCGGGTTCTGCTTTCCTCTCTTCCTGGTGTTGCGGTCATGTCCGTGAGGATTGACGGCATTCAACACGAGTTCTCGACTGTCCCAGGTGTAAAAGAAGATGTAACGGAAATTATCCTCAACATCAAGGGGCTTACCGCAAAGCTGTATTGCGATGAGCCTAAGACGGTGAGAATTGATGCTCAGGGTGAATGTGAGGTAACCGCAGGAAGTATTGTGTGTGATTCGGAGGTCGAGATTCTTGACCCGAGTATGCACATTGCGACGCTGGATACCGGTGCGAAGCTGTCGATGGAAATTACGCTGCGTAAGGGCCAGGGCTATGTGTCCGCCGACCGCAACAAGCACACCGAGCTGGAGAAGGCTCCGGTTGGCACAATCGCCGTGGACAGCATCTATACACCGGTATTAAAGGTCAACTATACAGTGGAAAATACCCGAGTAGAGCAGATAACAGACTATGACAAGCTGACATTAGAAGTCTGGACAGACGGGACCATTTCCGCAAAGGAAGCGGTCAGCCTGGCTGCCAAGATCCTCAATAGACAACTCAATCACTTTGTGGATCTTTCCGACGAAGTGAGTGCGACTGAGATTATGGATAAGAAAGAAGATACCGGCAAGGATAAGCTCCTTGAGATGACCATTGAAGAGCTTGACTTATCTGTTCGTGCGTTCAACTGTCTCAAACGCGCCGGCGTCAACACGGTGGCGGACCTCATTGACAAGTCTCCGGACGAGATGATGAAGGTGCGCAATCTAGGCAAAAAGTCGCTGGAAGAGGTTATCTGGAAGTTACAATCACTGGGATTTGACCTTTCAAAGGACGAAGAATAATTTCAATCGGTACAGCAAGTACCAAACTTTAAGCACAGGGTAAGGAGTGAAATTCGATGCCAGGAAGCAGAAAACTCGGCAGGAGTTCCAGTCATAGAATGGCGATGCTTAGGGCAATGGTCACTTTCCTGCTGGAAAACGGCAAGATCGAGACCACTGTCACCAGAGCGAAGGAAGTCCGCTCGATGACCGAGAAGATGATTACAACGGCTAAAACCAACGACCTCCACTCCAAGCGTCAGGTGTTCTCTTTTGTAACGAAAGAGGATGTAGCGAAGAAGCTGTTTGACGAGATCGCCCCGAAATATCAGGAGACAAAGGGCGGCTATACAAGAATCGTCAGAATTGGGCCTCGCCGCGGTGACGCCGCAGAGATGGCAATTATTGAGCTGGTCTAAACATGAATAAAAAGGAGCTATGCCGCAAGGCATAGCTCCTTTGATTTTTGTCCAAATAAAAAAGGAAAGACCCTGCTCATCGCAGGGCCTTTAGATCAATCAAACGTTGGTTGCTGCTGCCCCGGTACTGCAAGCTTAAATCCCGCTGTGCCTCCACATAGGGCCCATCGATCAGCAAATCTGCCAGCTTTAGTAACTCTAAAATGGCTGGTTCCTGCTCGCCTTTTTGTAGCAACTGCTCATAGGTATACCCAGAGTAGACAACCAAATTCTTTCCTAGCTGCTTTATCTGTGCCCCCAGCTCGGAGAGCGCCTGCGCTTGGCAAAACGGCTCGCCGCCAGAAAAGGTCACTCCACTGATCAGCGGATCAGCCTGAACCTGGCGCACAATCTCTTGCGGGTCAGCCAGATAGCCGCCTGCAAAGTCGTGTGTCTGCGGATTGTGGCAGCCAGGGCAGTGATGCGGGCAGCCCTGCACAAACACGACATATCGCATCCCAGGGCCATCTACGATAGAATCGGAGACGCAGCCGGAGATTCGCAGCAGATTGCTCACAGCTGCGCGCGGCGGGAAACGGTATGTTTTACCCGTTCGCTTTCCTCCGCGCGTTTTGCGTCGTTAAAGCGGTCCAGCGTCCCCACCAGATATCCGGTGATCCGGCGAATCCGCTCAAATTTTACCCCTTCTCCCACCATTTGTCCTGCTGCCATTCTGTTTTCCATGTTACATAGCCTCCCTATTTTATCAGAAATTCTTAAAACAACTCTAGTGAGCCTTCCCCACCCATCAGCTCTGTCAGCTCTCTAATCCGTTCGAGCGGGAAGGGTGGTGCAGCCAGTGGCCGTATAGCTATTGACATCAGCTTCATCGGATTGTCGTCCGCGGCACTTCGATTGGAGCCGATCTTGCCGCAACGCCGGCAGCGATGAATAATCGCCCATTCTCCGCCCTTGCGTACCCATACACCGATTGGCTCCATGATGCCGCCACAGTTCGATTCGCGGTCTCCCGGCTGCTCATCGACATGCAGACTGTACAGGCAGTTGGGGCAATGATTCCGATGTTCACTTCCTGCGCCGGCGGGAACAACCAAGCGGCCGCATACCTTACAGGTAAAGCTCTCTTTGCAAGCGTGTGTTTTATAGTATCCTTTTTTATATTGTAAGCGTTTTGTTTCTCTGCTCATGTTAAGCCTCCAAAAGTGATTTGATAGATCCTTTTGGGAGGTTTTCGGGCAATTGTCAGGAAACCTCCCGATTCACCAGACAAGAGCCGCCCATTTCATATATTGTTTCATAAAATACTCCTATTAAATCATCAGTGCAACGGGTTTGGAATGCGTGCAGCTTCCTCCTCCGCGTTGCCGCAGCAACCGCAATTGCCTGCGTTCTCGGTCCAGCAGCCGAGCGAGCGCAGCTTTTCCACGCTGACCGCTTCCCCCTCCCGGCGGCCGCAGCGCGGACACACCTCATCAATGATGCCGGTATAACCGCATACAGGGTCCCGATCAACCGGATGGTTAATCGAGCCGTAGCCAATTCCGCATTCCTTCATGTAGCGGATAACCTGCTCGAATGCGTCCAGATTCTTTAGCGGATCTCCGTCCAGCTCGATATAGGAGATATGCCCGCCGTTGGTCAGCGCGTGGTAAGGCGCCTCCAGCCGGATCTTTTCACTCGCCGAGATGTTGTAATAAACCGGCACGTGGAACGAGTTGGTGTAAAAATCGTGGTCGGTGATCCCCTCCAGCTCCCCATACAGCTTGCGGTCAAGCCGCACAAACCGTCCGGACAGCCCCTCAGCAGGGGTCGCAATCAACGAGAAGTTAAAGCCGGTCTCCTTGGTTTGTTCGTTCACCCTGCGGCGCATGTGCCCGATAATTTCCAGCCCCAAATTCTGTGCATAGGTGCTTTCACCGTGATGCTCTCCGATCAGCGCCTTGAGACATTCTGCCAGACCGATAAACCCAACCGACAGGGTGCCATGCTTGAGCACCTCACCGACCTCGTCATCCGGCCCGAGCTTATCCGAATCGATCCAAATGCCCTGCCCCATCAGGAACGGATAGTTCCGCACCCGCTTTTTGGCCTGTATTTGATAGCGTTCCATCAGCTGTTCAAATACCAGGTCGATCTTTTTGTCCAGCTCCTCAAAGAAGAAGTCGACATCGCCCTTGCTGCGCAGTGCGATACGCGGCAGGTTGATCGAGGTAAAGCTGAGATTGCCCCGTCCGTTGACAATCTCCCTTGTGGGATCTACCACATTCCCAATGACCCGCGTGCGGCAGCCCATGTAAGCAGCCTCGGTTTCCGGCCGCCCAGGGCGATAATATTGCTTGTTAAATGGCGCATCCAAAAAGCTGAAGTTCGGAAACAACCGCTTTGCCGAAACGCGCATTGCCAGCTTAAACAGATCGTAATTCGGGTCGCCCTCATTGAAGTTGACCCCTTCTTTTACCTTAAAAATATGGATGGGGAAAATTGCGGTTTCACCATGTCCCAACCCTGCATCGGTTGCCTCTAAAATGGATTCTATCACAAGCCGGCCCTCCGGTGAGGTGTCGGTCCCATAATTGAGCGAGGAGAATGGTACCTGTGCGCCGGCGCGGGAGTGCATGGTGTTCAGATTGTGCACCAACGCTTCCATCGCCTGGTAGGAGGCGCGGCGGGTCTCCTTGTAAGCTTGCTTGACCGCAAACGCCTGAATCTGTTTTGCCTGCTGTTCACCGCCTGCCAGCTTTGCCAATAGCGGCAACTCCTGCTCCCGATAGCCATTGTCGTCCGCGAGCACCGGCGGTATGCCGCACTCCTGCTGCACCTGTTCACAAATTGCCTTTACCTGCTCATCCAGCGAATCTCCGATGCCAAACAGCTCCAGCGCCTTTGCAACATTGCGGATATACAGCTTGCGGTAGGTTTTGCGCACCCCGTGCGCCATCCCGTAATCAAAGTTGGGGATACTCTGGCCGCCGTGCTGGTCGTTCTGGTTGGACTGAATTGCGATACACGCAAGCGCTGCGTAGCTTTGGATGTCGTTGGGCTCTCGCAAAAAGCCGTGTCCTGGGCAGAAGCCCCCCCGAAACAGCTTTTCAATATCGATCTGGCAGCAGGTGGTGGTCAAGGTCAAAAAGTCCAGGTCATGGATGTGAATGTCTCCGGCTAAATGTGCTTTGGAATGCACCGGATTCAGCACAAACATGTGATAAAACTGTTTTGCACCCTCCGAGCCATACTTGAGCATGGTTCCCATCGCGGTGTCGCCATCGATATTGGCATTTTCCCGCTTGATGTCGTTTTCATCCGCCGATTTATAGGTCAAATCCTCATAGGTTTTCATCAGACGGGTGTTCATATCCCGCACACGGGTGCGTTGCGCCCGATACAGGATAAACTCTTTCGCGGTGCGGGCATGTCCGGTTTCTACCAGCACATGCTCTACCGCGTCCTGGATTTCCTCAACAGATGGGTTGCTATCCGGCTTTTTCTCGCCCAGGTAGTCCACCACCTGCTCTGCGAGCTCCTTTGCCATCACATAATCATCGCCGCCCAAAGCCTGAGCTGCTTTAAAGATTGCACTGGTGATTTTTTCCATATCAAACAGCACACAGCGCCCATCTCGCTTGATAATGGTTGTAAACATGTCGTCCTCCACACAAACACAAGAATTAGTATGTAAATTCCAAAATTAACACCAAATATAGTGCCGCTTTTATCGCACAAGATATATTGTATGCGAAACAGGAATCTCTGTCAATGGTCAAAACCACATTTTTTAGTTGGTTTTTTTGGAATGGTACACTACATCTTGTGCAAAGCCGCCAGAATTCGTGTTTTTTTGCTGCGAAAAAAATTCATTTGTCGTTTCTTGAAAACAGACGCAAATTCTGTTATATTTATTTTGGCCTTATAGCGAGTCTCCACAGGGCGTGTTGCTAACCGTATCGTGATCCGCTACCAGCAGGCGGCAAAGGCCTTATGCGAACCATACATAATGGGCAAAGGGACTCGCACCAGTTGTGCGCCAGCACAAACCAGAAGAGAGGAGCGCTTTTATGCGCCGGATAGCTGCAATTTTACTGACTCTGGGCATATTGCTATGTTTGTTTGGCTGCAAAAGCCCCAGAGCGGTTTTGAAATATGACATTTCCAATCGAGTGACCAACCTTGACCCGCAGTTTGCCACCGATGAGACTGCGCGGATGATTATTTTAAACACCTTTGAGGGGCTATACCAACAGCTTCCCTCGGGCGAGGTGGCCCCTGCGCTGGCGCAGTCGTATGAGCGTTCGCAGGACGGCACCGTTTACACCTTCCATCTGCGGCAGGATGCAGTTTGGTCAGGCAGTCCCGCCCGTGGCGCAGAGGTCTCCTGGAAGGCGGAAGACCCTGTGACCGCGCACGATTTTGCGTTTGCGCTTTCTCGGATGTTTGATGCAACCGCATTCAGCCCCTACGCATCCGCCTTCTCCAATTTGGAAAATGCGGCAGCAATCCTGGCAGGGGAGCAGGACCGGAGCAGCTTAGGGGTGCGTGCGTTGGATGATTACACGCTGGAAATCCGTCTGGAGCAGCCGGACAATCATCTGCTTGAGCTGCTTGCGACCTCGGCGGCGATGCCCTGCCAGCGCACCTTTTTTGAGTCCGCCCGCGCCCGTTATGGGTTGGCGCTCAACCAACTGCGTTTTAATGGCCCGTTCCAGGTGACCATTTGGGAGGACGCTGTAATCGGCTTGCGGCGAAATCCGGTCTATCCGGACGCCGATCCAGCGACTGTTATCGGGGTGAATCTCTATGTCTGTGCACCGGACGATCCGCCAACCGCGCGTTTTTTATCCGGAGAAACCGATGCCTGTAAGGTGGATTACGCAATCTCACAGCAGGTGATCGAAAAGGGCGGCAGCACCGCATGTTTTGAGGATACCGTCTGGGTGCTGGCGCTCAACCAATCGGTCCCTTGCTTGGCGCTGCCCGAAATTCGTATCGGCCTTGCACAGTCGATCGACCGGTCGTTGTTTGATGCCTATTTGCCGGAGAACCTGCGCATTGCCGGGCGCTTGATCCCGCCCGCTGTGGATGGACGTTCTCCCACCCCGGAAACGCCCACGCATAGTTTCCGCCCTGCGGCTGCGCGCGACGCCTATATTGAAGGTCTGGCCCAATTGGGGCTGGAGCGCCTGCCCATCTCCGAGCTGCTCATCTGCTCGGACAATAATTTACCCCTGCTTGCCGGATGTATCCAGCAGTCCTGGCAGCGCCATCTGCCGGTCTCCACCGGCCTGGTGCGGCTTTCACAGGAGGAACTGCTGGAACGTGTATACGCTGGCGACTATGAGGCGGCGATCCTTCCGCTTTCCGCATCGTATGGCTCTCCGGATGCGCTGCTCTCCAACTTCCGAAGTGACTCCCCAAAAAATTTTGCCGCCTATCGTTCGGAGTCGTTCGATACCTTGATAGCCTCCTCTGATAACGCCAATAGTACCATATCCCAGCTTCTTTTCGCACAAGCAGAGCAGCTCCTGCTGGACCAGGTGGTTGTTATCCCGCTGTTCTATGAGACCTCGTACTATGCAATGGGAAAGGGTGTCTCTGGAATTGAGTTTTCCCCGTTTCTTTCTAATGTGAGCTTTCGCAATGCCGTCAAAGCATAATCGTTATAGCATAGCTTATCCCCGTCATGCGCCGCATGGCGGGGATTTTATCATTTAGGTGGAAAATGGACGGGGGCTCTGGTACGCGTCAGCAGCCCGCCGCATCTGCTCGATCAGCTGTGCCATCTCATCAGCCGGCTTTTGCTTGCGCTGTTGCTGTGACTGCCAGTCCTGCCAATCCCCTTCAAAGGATCTTACAGCGCCGTCCTCCACAAATAGCAGACGCTGTGCCAATCGTTCGGTCAGGCGCCGGTCATGCGTCACCACCAGCAGGGTACCTTTCCAGCTGCTCAACAGTTGCTCCAATGCCTCAACCGTGTACAGATCGATATGATTGGTCGGTTCATCTAATACCAGTAGATTGCAGTCAGAGGCAAGCAGTTTTGCAAATGCGACCTTTGCGCGTTCACCGCCGGACAGAACCGACACTGGTTTAAACACGGCATCCCCTGCAAGGTACAGATTGGCGAGGATGGTGCGAACCTCGTGCTCCGGCAGCGCGGAGCTCTCCCGCACATTCTCTAAAATGGTGCGTGCCGGATCGAGCAGTTCATGATGCTGTGCAAAATAGCCCAGCTTTACGCCATTTGCAAGGCGCGCATGTTCGGTGTCCTCCAACAAGCATTTTAGCAGGGTGGATTTTCCCGCGCCATTTTTGCCGAGCATCACCGTATGACTGCCGGTGGGCAAGCAAAAACCAGCGTTTTGCAAAACGGTGTGCCTGCCATAACGAACGGTTACAGCCTCCAACCGCGCAGCGACCTTTGCAGCCACTGGGTGGGCGGCACCCAAAGCCATGCGCACCTGTGGCAGATCCTGCGGGCGCTCCTTTGGCTCCATCTGGTCAATGCGGTTGCACAGTGTTGCCGCCCGACGCCCCAGCTTGCCCTGTGAAATCGTCCGTGTCCCTTTGTGCAGTCGCGCTTCGCTGTTGCCCATCCGCTTTGGCGCCTTGCGCATCCCGCGCATCTGCTCCCGCAGATGTACAACCTCCTGTTGCAACCGTGCCTTTTCCTCGCGATATTGTTCGTACTCAAACTGCATAAAAGCGCGTTCCCGATCCCGCTGGGCAAGCCATTCGGAGTAGCTGCCGGGAAATACCCGTAGGCCGCCCTCCTCCAATGCCCAGATGGTATTGCAAACACCGTCCAGCAGGGTCCTGTCGTGCGAGACCAGCACAGCTGCACCCTGATAGCGAAGTAGCTGCTGTTGTAACAGCTCCACCCCCTGCCAGTCCAGATTGGTAGTTGGCTCATCCGCAAGCAGCAATGGTTTATGCTGTGAGAAAGCGGCTGCAATTGCAAGCCGTGTGCGCTCGCCGCCGCTTCTGCAAGCCGAGCCGTTCAGCGAAAAGCTGCGCAGGAACTGGCCGTCCGCGCGGCCATCCGAGTCGCCGGATTGCGGTATATAGGCAATTTCACAGCGGCGGTCGATGATGCCTGCATCTGGTTGCTGGATTCCATACAGCAGTTCTAATAGCGTTGTCTTTCCAGCGCCGTTTGGCCCGACTAGGCCAATTCGCTCCCCGTCCTGTATCTCAAGCTGTGGAATCTCGAATAGATTGCGTGTCCCAAATGCTTTGGAAAGCTGGGATAGCTGTAACAGAAACATAAAAATCCCTCCCGGAACTGTCCGGAAGGGATTTCACACATCAAAATAAAACGTCCACAGTGGGAAACAAGCGGTCTATTCGAGCTGCGGAAGCTGCACCCGCCAGCGCGATACCAAACCTCTGTTGACCATGTGATACGAAACGGAGCTACAAAAGCTCCCCAGGCTTCTAAAAAAGCATTTCGATTCTATTTGAGCGCGTCAATCAACAACCGGACAGAAGAAATAAAAGGCAATCTGCTTGCCCTGTGGTTTATTCTGTTATGGTTGTTAGTTGCGCATCTTTCTGAAAATACCTCGTGCTTTCCTAGATTGTGAGTTGATTTTAGCACAAACAATATGGTTTGTCAAGCAGCTTGCTGACAAACTATCATTCGGTTTTCGCATAGAGCAGCAAAACAAAAGAGCTGGCATATGTCAGCTCTTTTAGGTTGCGCATGGCGAAAAATTATACGTTTGGTAAAATATATGGAAGTTTATCCTGGTAGGCATGTACGTCGGCCAGCAGTGGAATCGAGGCAGCCGCGCCGTTTTTGGATACCGCCAACGAGGAGGCGATCGATGCCTTTTCTAACGCCCTTGCAATCGTTTCCTGATGCTGATAGCGGCACGCGAGGAAATATCCTGTAAAGGTGTCTCCCGCCGCAGTGGTATCCACCACCTCCACATCATAGATACCATGGCGGCCGCGCTCTTTGCCATCCCAATAGCACACGCCATCCTTTCCCAATGTCAGCACAACCGCGCAGCCTGGGAACTGTATCTGCATCCGCTCGAGAATCTGCGCAGGGTCGGAGCGGCCGGTTAGCTCCTGTCCCTCAATTTCGTTGAGCAGAAAGCAGGTGACCTTATCCAATGGATAGGAGAGCAGTGGTTTGTTGATGGGTGAGGGGTTGAGCACGATTGTCATTCCACGGGCGTGCGCCTTTTCGATGATCGAATCAATCCGGTTGATTTCGTTCTGCAACAATAAAACGTCCCCGGCTCCAAAATGGCCGAGCACCTCATCGATGAATGTTTCGGTCATCGTGTGGTTGGCACCTGCGCTGAGCAGGATGCAATTTTGCCCTGTTGTATCCACCTGAATAATCGCATGGCCGGTATACATGCCGACCTGTTGGATGAAGTCCGTGCGGACCCCTGCGCTTTCCAGCTCTTTGAGTAAGAAGCTGTCCTCACGGGAGATTTTTCCGGCATGATAAACCTCAGCGCCCGCTTTTGCCAGCGCGACCGATTGATTAAACCCCTTTCCGCCGCTGAAGGTGCCGCGTTCCCCTTCGGAAAGCTCGGTTTCACCGGGACGGACAAAGTGGTCCACATGATAAACATAGTCAATATTGATTGAGCCAAAGTTTAGAAATCGCATCAATAGACACCTCCCAAATTTATTTCGCCGATGCAAGGGTATCCAGCAGTAAACGGATGAATCGTTCACGGTCGCAATCCAGCGCAATATGAACATTCGCCGGCTTGTCTGTGCACATACGCCGGTCGATGACCGCCATGCCGTCACAGACGCCGCCACTGAAATCGACATCCACCCGCCGGAATTGCACATTTCCAAGTACCTGCGGCTCGATCACTGCGCAGACAGCCAATGCGTCATGCAGCGGAGCAGTGTTGGCAGGTGCGCAGTCGAGGGGTTCCATTGCGTTATATGCTTCTATGCTAAAATCCAGTAAGCTGGCGGCCACATCGCCCACCGGAGTATGCAGCTGACGCAGAAAACGGCTCTCAGCAGCGCCTGCATAGGCGCGGTGGGTCGCATCCAACGGAACCAGCAGAATGTCACAGCCGCTTTGCAATACAATCTGGGCGGCCTCGGGGTCCTTCCAGAAGTTGAACTCCGCCGCAGAGGTGACATTTGATTGGAGATGACCGCCGCCCATAATCACCAGCCGTTTTATTTTTTTGACGATGCGCGGGTCGGCGCGCATCGCGACCGCAAGATTGGTCAGCGGCGCAACTGCAACGATGGTGATGTCCCCCTGTGAGGCAAGCAGGGTATCAATCAGATAGCAAACAGCGCTGCGCGGCTGCGGCTTGGTGGTTGCAGCGGGCAGCTCGGTCAGATATTCGCGGTGGTAGCAGACGGTTTTGCCGTTTGTGACAACCGATAAGGGCGCACTGCGCAGATGGCGCTGCGGCAGCAGCTCGGACACAAGCGGTGCAGCACAGCCCAGATAGACGGGGATCTGTGCGTTTAGCAGCTCTACAACACGCAAAGTATTTTCGGTGGTATTGGATACCGGCAGATTTCCATTGACGGTCGTAATCCCCAGCACCTCCAAACGCGGGCAAAGCAGCGCAAGCATCATTGCGATCGCATCATCCGAACCAGTGTCCACATCCAAAATAACCTTTGTTTTTTCAGACATCGCCCAAAACCTCCTTTCGACAGACGGAAACTCCCCCAGCGAGCAGCTAGCGACTGGGGGAGGCAACACTATCACGTTCCATAAATTCTAAAGGGAAGCTCCGGCTTGTAACCGGTGTGCCCTTTGGCTGGGCCATCACCTGCAACAGCAGCCGCATAGCGGCGCGCCCCATCTCAACGGTTGGCTGGTGCATGGTGGTCAGCGGCGGGCAGATCATTGCAGAGGGTGGAATATCGCCAAACCCTACAACCGAAACATCCTGCGGGACCGAAAGCCCGTGTGTATATAGGTAATGATAAACGCCAATTGCCATCATATCATTGCAGGCAAATACAGCGGTATAGTCGGTTCCTTTCAGTTTTTGCATTGCCTGTGAGCCGCCGCTGAGCGTATCGTCGTCCCCGGATACAATAAGCTCCTGCACCACCGGCAGGTTATGCTCGGTTAACGCCTGTTTATACCCGCGGCAGCGCGGCTGAGAGCCCTCTGTCCAGTCGGGTCCGGTGATACAGGCAATCCGCTGGTGCCCTCGTGCGATCAGATAAGAAACCAACTGTTTAGCGCCGTTGTAATTATCTATGGAAACATTGCAGCAGGAATTCACCGAATTGGCGTTGAGCAGCACAAACGGGACGCCAGCCCGCAACAGCTCGTCGACGTTGCGGCTTTCACACAGGGCACTTGTCATCAAAAGGATGCCTTCCACCCCTTTTTCCAGCAGCAATGCAAGCTGCCGCTGTTCCCGCGCAGGGTTGTCGTTGCTGTTACATAATAAAAGGTCCAAATCTGCTGCGAGTGCGACCTCCTCAATCCCTGTAATGATCTCGGGCAGGGACGGATTTGCGATATCCAGCATCACCAATCCAATGGTGTGGCTTCGTTTGGCCCCCGCGTTGCGCAGCATGTGGTTTGGCACATAGCCAGCGTTTGCGATCACACGTTTTACACGCTCATAGGTTTCTCTGGAATAGCCGCTACCGGTTTCATTGATAATACGAGAAACCGTCCCAATCGAAACATGGGCAAGACTTGCGATGTCCTTTATAGTCAAGGATTTCATGGTTTTCGGCCCCCTCGCTGTCCACCAAACAAACGGGTTTCAGTTAAGAGAACCTAATCTCTCAGCTAGTAGCTTACGGCAATACTTTTATCATATTTTCAACATTTTGTCAATAGAGAAACCCCCTTGAGAAGCTATTTTTGGTTAATCTTCTAAAATGC
>CAJUJI010000011.1 GCA_910586875.1 uncultured Anaerotruncus sp.
GGTTCATGGAGGGGGATGCGCTGCTCCCCCTCCATGAGATGTGCCGCGACGAGCGCGGGTGAGCCGTCAGGCGAGCAGCGAGGAGTTATAGGAGTTTCGGACGGGAGCCGAAACTCCTGCGCACCAGATTGCCCGGCGCATACTGTGGATCTAAATACATATGCGGATCGGTTGAAATCAGACGGGAGACCACCATCCGGTCACCCTGCTGGACGCCCTGCACAAAGCTGTTTTTCACCTGCAAATAATAGCAGCTGCTTTTTACGGGCTGGGAAAAAATTTGCTCCGGCGGGACAATCGTATATAAAAACATCCCTATTCCTCCTCAATCATCCCGTAGAGCGCTGCGATTACGTCCGCTACGCCGCCCATCGAGTCAATCAGCCCCTCCGCTACTGCCGACTGCCCATCCAAAACGGTGCCCACGTCCATCACCAGCTCATCCTTATTCATCATCAACTGGCGAAACCTCTCTGGTGTGATATGGGAGTTATCCGTCACAAATTTTACAATCCTCTCCTGCATCCGGTCGAAATAGGAGAGGGTTTGCGGAACCCCCAGCACCAACCCATTCATGCGCACCGGATGCACGGTCATGGTTGCAGAGGGTGCAATAAAGCTGCGGCGCGCACTGACCGCCAGCGGCACGCCAATCGAATGGCCGCCGCCCAACACCAATGAAACGGTCGGCTTGCGCATCCCTGACAGCAGCTCCGCAATTGCAAGTCCTGCCTCCACGTCGCCGCCAACGGTATTGAGGATGATCACCAATCCTTCAATATCAGGGTCCTGCTCCACCGCCAACAGCTGTGGTATTACATGCTCATATTTTGTTGTTTTGTTCTGCGCAGGCAGGATATAATGCCCCTCAATCTGCCCGATGATGGTCAGACAATGGATGGTGTGTTTCCCCTTGGTGCTGGTCACGCCTCCGGTTTGTACAATCTGCTCGGTTTGCTCTGCAATCTCCTGCGTCTGCTCCTCCTGGGCTGGCTGTGGCTCCTGCTCGTTCTGCTCATATCTGCTCAAGATATTTACCTCCTAAATTCGATTCCTCTTTAGGATAAACAGATTCAAACAAATCATGCGGCAGAACATACAATATTATTATAGCATTGTCGCTACAAAAGTCAAACGAACCAGAGCGAATTTCGCCGCTTTACAAAAACCTTCTTCATCTGCTATAATCGAAACGCAGGAAGCCCTTTTTGTGGCTTTCGTTTTTATTGTGTAATTTACAAGCGCCGAACAGGAGGTGCCACAATGCCGAAACCCAGCATCCAACCGGTCTCACCCGACACGAAGGAGCTGCTGTCTATCTGGCGTTCTTCGGTGGAGGCGACCCATCATTTTCTCACCCCCGCACAGGTGGATCAGCTTGTGCCGTTTGTCCGGCAGGCATTTTCACAGATGGAACAGCTGCTGGGTATCTGGGATCTGCAAGGCCAGCTTTCCGGCTTTCTCGGCGTCTGTGCAGATCGGGTGGAGATGCTGTTTATCGATGCTGCCCATCGCGGACAGGGGTTGGGCGGCCAATTGCTGCAATATGCAATCGACCGGTTTGATGTTCGCCACCTGGATGTCAACGAACAAAATCCACAGGCGCTCGGTTTTTATCAGCGGTTCGGTTTTCAGGTTTACGCGCGTTCGGCACTGGATGGGCAGGGAAACCCATTCCCGCTGCTGCATCTTGAGCGGTGAGCGGGCTGCGTTTTGGGGTGATCGCCTGCCGGGTGCTCACGCGGGAGCTGTCGCTCGCCATCGCCGCTGGCAGCAACACCTGCCAAATACGCTGGCTGCCGCAGTGCTTACACGACACGCCCGATGTACTGCGGCATCGCTTGCAAACCGAAATCCAGCTGTTCGAGGAGGAAGCTGCCGCATTGCCCGTCCACCGCAGGCCGGATGCGATCCTGTTGGGGTACGGCCTTTGCGGAGGCGGAACCGCTGGACTGCGCGCGGGCAGCCTGCCGCTTGTCATCCCCCGCACCGATGATTGCATCGGTCTGCTGCTCGGCTCCCAGCAGCGCTATCTCTCGCTGTTCGAGCGGTACCAGGGGGTCTATTGGTTTTCCGGCGGGTGGTTGGAACATGCCGACACCCCCTCGCGCGCCTACTATGCCCGCAAGCGAAAGGACTATACCACCGCCTATGGCGCAGAAGCTGCCGCCTGGCTGCTGGAGGAGGAAACCCGTTGGATCTCCAACTATCATACCGCGGCCTATATTTCCTCCCCCGATTGCTGTAATGCACCGTTTTGCGCGCAGGCTCAGCAGGCCGCTGCCGCGTTTGGCTGGCAGTTTGAACAGGTTTGCGGCAGCCGCGAGCTGCTCGATGCACTGCTCGCGGGGGAGTGGGACCCCACTGTATTTTACGTCTGTCCGCCGCATCAAACGACCGCACAAAGCTACGATTTACAAAAGTTCCGGTGAGCCCACAGGCGCCTCACTTCTGCATAGCCGATCCTAAAAAGCAGGTCCGAAAGGACTTGCTTTTTTGTCAAACGAGCGTTTGAAAAGCGGTTGACACCCCCTTTTTCTATGTTAAAATAAAATTGGAGATTGCTTGACGAAGGGAGGACAGGTGCTGTGTGGAACCCCAACACCACAGAAGCTGAGCTGGTAAAATTCGAGCAGCTCTACCATACCTACCGGCAGCTCATGTTTCGGGTTGCAAACAGTATCCTGCACGACGAATCGCTTGCGGAGGATGCCGTACAGCAAGCCTTCTGCCGGATTCTAAACCACCTGGAAAATATTTTATCGGTGGAGTGTCCCCAAACACGACGCTTCGTGGTTATTATAGTGAGGAATCTAGCGATCAATCTATACCACAGCCGCCACAAACAGCCCGACGTCCTGCTTGACGAGCTGGAAAACTGGGCCGCCGATCTTTCCCAATCGCCGGGCACAGCGGTCGAGGAACAGGACGCATACCAACGGCTGGTTGCACTGATTGAACAGATGCCGCATGGGTACCGAGATGTATTGATGCTCCGGTATGATCAGGGCTATTCCACCGCCCAGGTCGCATCCATGCTGGGGCTGCGCGAGGAAAATGTAAAAAAGCGCCTTCAACGGGCGCGGCGGAAGCTGGAACAACTGCTGAAACAGGAGGTGAACCCAGAATGCGACTAGACGATGATTTCTTTACACGCGCTGTAAAGCAGGCTGCACAGCAGATTGATCGCCCAACCGAACCCACACAGGAGCACCTGTTTTCCGACCATTTTAAACAGGAGATGCAGCAGCTTCTTCATTCACAGCGTAAAAAAAGCCGCCATCGCCCACTCTATCGGGCCGCGGCGGTGGTGGCTATCTTTCTGGGGCTCTCGGCCAGTATTCTCAGCGTGGACGCCTGGCGGGAGCAGCTGTTTCGCATGGTGGTTGAGCGGCACGAAGAATATTCCGACATCTCCTATGAGTCGGTGGGTGGAAAGCCGCTTCCTGAAAGCTTCCGGCTGACCGAATATCGCCCCGCCTATCTTCCGGAGGGCTATCTTCTAACCAATCAGATGTTGGACGACTGCATCAACTGGTCGGTCTACACCAATGCACAAGGGCTGCGCATTCTGTTCGATCAGTCGCTAAATGCGCGCGAGGGGTTTGCAATGGGCTCCTCGATCAATACCGAGGGCGCACAGCTTGAGGAATTTGAACTAAACGGACTGCCCGCCTACCAGATGTCCAACAAGGGGTCCCAGTTCATTTTATGGAACGACGAAATTTATAATTATATGCTCATCACCGACCTGCCCATGTCTGAGGCGCTGAAAATTGCGCAGAGCGTCGCTATCTGTCCGGCGGACGCCCCACATCCGCCGCAGCTGACCCCTAAGCAGCTCCCCGGTGATTACACGCTCGCACAGGCGCAAAAGGACGGCGCGTTGGTTGTTGAGAACAGCCTTGCAAAAAATACCGAGGCACTGACACAGTTTCTCTCCCAGGTGCAGGCGGGAGAGCAAGCTATTCTGCGGCTGATCACCCCCACACGGGAGGGCGACCTCATCAACATCGAGCTTTATTTTGACGGCTGGCAGATCAACTGCACCATAGACAACACCCAAGACCGCTTTGCACAGGAGCCGCAGATTGAAACCCGTAGCTATGAAGCTGTACAGTTAAGAGCTTCCGGAAATGACGAGCAGGAGCTTGCACTGATCGGCAAGGACGGTGCACAACAAATTCTCTGCCGTTTCAGTCAGACCTAATAGCAGCCATTCCACAACAAAGCAGCCACCCATCCGGTGGCTGCTTTGTTTCATCCTTCTTAAACCAGTTTTCCTTCCGGCACCTCCTCCTGAAGCACAACCGGAACCTCCTGCTGTTTCCCGTCCCGCAGAAGCGTCAGGGTGATCTGCTCACCCGCGGACAGCCCGTTTAGCTGTGTTCGCAGCTGCGCAAGGCTGCTGATCTCCTCCCCGTTGACCGCCAGAATGCCATCTCCGACCTGTAGGCCAGCTCTCTGCGCGGCGGAGCCATTCTCTACCGCCGCGATGTAAACGCCTGTCTGCGGCACCCGATACAAAAACGCCTCCCGTGTGTCGCTGATGTTTAATACCGAGATACCCAATTCCCCGCGGCCGGTCACATAGCCGTGCTGCATCAAATCCGACGCCACCTTGTACGCCATATCAATCGGCACCGCATACCCCAGCCCTTCGATGCCGGTGCCGGAGGATTTCGCGGTTACAATTCCGATCAGCTCTGCTTGATTGTTAAACAAACCACCGCCGGAATTGCCCGGGTTAATTGCGGCATTGGTCTGTAGCAGGCTCATGGTGTTCCCATCAATGGTAACCTCGCGGCCGGTTGCGCTGACAATTCCGTTTGTAACCGTTCCGCCCAGCGTGCCCAGCGGATTTCCAATCGCAATGGTCTCGTCCCCCACCTGCAAGCCGGCGGAGCTTCCGATTTTAGCGGCCTGCAAGCCGGTTGCCTCCACCTTAATCACCGCAATATCGGTCTGTGGATCGCTGCCCACCAGCTCCGCCGGATAGCTCGTCCCATCCTTCAGGCGCACCTGGATCTTCTGTGCATTTTCTATCACGTGATGGTTGGTGATGATATAGCCATCCTCCGAGAGGATTACACCGCTGCCGGCCGCCTGAGCCGTGGAGGTCTGCCCAAAGAACGGATTGGTTGTCTGCACCTCGGTGCCAATCTCCACCACCGAGCCGGAAACCGCATTTACTACCTGCGAAACGCTCATACCGTCTGCGCCCGGTGCCGCATCCGCAACCGCCGCAGGCGCTGGCTCTGCTGTCTGCTGGACGCTTGAAGCCGCCGCCTGCTGGACCGGCTGCCGGCTCATCGCCAGATATCCCCCGCCAAAGCCCGCTACCGAGGAGGTCACCAGGCAGGCGCACAGCAGCACTCCTGCAAACCGGCGGTTACTGCGGCGTTTTTCCGGCTGCTCCTGCGCCGGCGGAGTCGGAACTGTGTGTGTATACGGATAAAATTTATTCTGATTTTGCTGATACATCAATCAAACCTCCAAACCTGCTGTTCTTTTGTTTGAGCTTATTATACGGCTCCTTTTTGAATGGGGTTTGAAGAATTTTTCTCGACAATTCAAACTTTCTTGTGTGATTTTTTAACGAAAAAATGGACGATTTGTAACGTTACAAACCGTCCATAAATTCCTTCATTTTCACCGCAGCTCAATCGTATATACAAACTGATACTGTTCCTGTAGCGCCTTGACCTTCTCCTCATTGTCCTCGATAAAGGTCTCGGTATAAACCGACTTCCCCTGCTTTTTATAGGCATCCATGATCTCCTGTAGCTTTGCCCAGCATTCCTGTTGACGCGCCTCGTCCTCCTCCTTGATATCAATGACAAATTCGCGGTGCTTTGGGATTCTCGCTTTCATTGGTTTGCACATCCTTTCTTTTTCTATTGTATTACAAACTCCCCTTCCAGCGCAAGCCCTTTGGGAAATGATTTTTCAGCTGACCTGCACTCTGCTTGCCCCAGCCCAGTGCAAAACCGTCCACCGTCACCAGGGTCCAGCCCTTTTCCCCTGCGCAGTCCAGCGTCTCCCCGCGCAGGTAGCTCTGCACCTGTGCGCTGTCCGCCGCCAAATTATGCGTGCGGCGCACCTTTTGCTGCGTCAACGCCAGCGCCCACGCATGGGACGGCTCAAACCGGCCCTTTTTCAGCGTCCCCAGATGCAGTCCTGGCCGCAGCACCCGCAATCCGTCCAGCTCCGGCATTCCCTCCGGCATCTGGTAAAGCTGCTCTCCAAACAGCAGCAGCCTGTCCTTCGGCAGCTCTTGCAGTGTTTCCTGTGCAAACTGCCGGTAAGCTTCCAGCTGCTTTGGATTGGCGGCGGGCTGCTGCGGCAGATTCGCGCGCACTCCATCGCCCGCCTTGCGCAGCACCGCAACATAATGCCCTTCCCCCTGCAACCGATGCGGCATCAGCCGAAAGGTCGCCGCTGTGCGGGCATCCCCCTGCTGCACCCAGTCGGGGCGCCCAGGGGAAAACAGGCTGCACGCCTGCACCTGCTCCACCGTAAAGTCCGAAAAGCGCTCCAAAAAACGGCTGATGGTCCCTTCGTTTTCCTCCGGCGCAAAGGTACAGGTGGAGTAAACCAGCCGTCCGCCCGGCCGCAATAGCTGCGCCGCTGCCTGCAAAATATCCTGCTGCCGCTGGGCGCACCGCCGGATATTTTCCAAACTCCACTGGGCCAGCGCCTCCGGCTCCTTGCGGAACATCCCCTCACCGGAGCAGGGCGCATCCACCAACACCCTGTCAAAATAGGCCGGCATCCGCTGGGCCAGCCGTTCGGGGGTTTCGTTGGTCACCAATGTATGTGCAATTCCCATCCGTTCGATATTTTGGGAGAGAGCGCGCGCCCGCACCGGCGAAAACTCGTTGCTGACCAGCAGCCCCACCCCCTGCATCCGCGCTGCGATCTGGGTGGACTTCCCTCCAGGCGCCGCACAAAGGTCCAATACCCGCTCCCCTGGCTGCGCATCGAGCAGCACCGCCGCCGACATCGCACTGGGCTCTTGGATATAATACAGCCCCGCCTCATGGTAGGGATGCTTGCCTGGGCGTGCATCCTGCGGATAATAAAAGCCCTCCGGCGCCCAGGGAACCGGCTCCAACGGGAACGGACTTTTTTGCAGAAGCTTCGCGGCTGACAGCTTGCAAAGGTTCACCCGCAAGCCCTGTATCCGTTCCTGGTTGGCATAGCTGGCGGCAAATGGCTCATATTCCGCCCCCAGCAACGCCTGCATTCGTTCACAAAAGCCCTGCGGCAACGCGATCATTGCTTACCTCCCCAATCCAGACAAACAACCGTCTCCACATGGTTGGTGTGCGGAAACATGTCCACCGGCTGTATCTCCTGCACGCGATACCCCTGCGCGGTCAAATAGGTCAGATCCCGCTGCTGGGTCTCGGGGTTGCAGGAGATATAGACCACCCGTTTAGGCGCCAGCGCCACCAGCGCGCGCAAAAACGGCAGGTCACTGCCTGCGCGGGGCGGGTCCATCAACACAAGGTCGACCGTCTCCCCCTCCTGTGCCAGACGGGTCATAAACTGCCCCGCGTCCTCGGCAAGAAAGCGGATATTGGAGATGTTGTTTCGCTTTGCATTGGCGATTGCATCCCGCACCGCGTCGCGGTTCAGCTCCACCCCAACCACCTCCTTGGCGTAACGGCTGGCGAGCAGACCAATCGTGCCAACGCCGCAATAGGCATCCAGCACCCGCTCCTGTCCGCTCAGCCGGGCAAAGGCAATCGCCTTATTGTAAAGCACCTGTGTTTGCACCGGGTTAATCTGATAAAACGACCGGGCGGAGATGCGAAACACGCAGCCGCAAAGGGTATCCTCAATATAGCCTTTTCCATAAAGGACCTGCTCGCGCTCGCCCAGCACCATACTGGTGCGCATCGGATTGATATTTAGCACCAGCGTTGTGATTTCCGGATGCTTCTTTAAAAGCGCCTCTGTAAAGCGCTTTTTCGCCGGAAAGACCGGATTTGCCGCCACCAGCACCACCATGACCTGGCAGCTTGCGAAGCCTCGCTTGACAAGCACATGCCGCAGAAAGCCCTGGCCGCTGTCCTCCTGGTAGGGCAGCATCCGAAATTCCGGCAGCATCCGGCGGATGTCCACAATGATGCGGTCGGCAAGCTCGTCCTCGATCATGCAATGATCCACCGGTACAATTTTATGGGTGCTCGACTGGTAAACGCCCGAGATCACCTGCCGGTGGCGGGTCAGCGCAAACGCCGCCTGCACCTTATTGCGGTAATGGTAGGGGTGTTCCATCCCAATGATCGGCTGCACCTTGCAAAAACGTCCCAGCCGCTGCTGCACCTGCGTTTGCTTCCAGGCAAGCTGGCGCGGATAGCTCATATTTTGCAGCTGGCAGCCGCCGCATTTGCGGTAAAGCGGACATGGGTTTGGATTGCGCCCAGCCATATCCTGTTCCACTGCGGCAGCAGGGCGAAGTGCTTGTGCCGGCACCAGCGGCTTTTGCGGCGCGCGCTGCTGGGGGTTGCGCGGATGTTTCTTTTTCAAATCGCTTCTCTCCAAGTGTCCCCATCTGCTGGTACAGATGGTTTATATAGTCGGTGTGTCGTGTATTGCGGGATACGGTCAAACGCGCGGGCTGTGGAAGAAATTTTTATTCGATGCGCAGAATGCGGCGCACAAAGTCATAGTCCCCGTGCAGCTCGTCGACCGGTCCGTCCTCCTCAAGGCCTTTAAAATATGGCGCACAGCTCGGCAGCATCCCCAATTCACAGCTAGAGCCGCCACAAACAAAGCAGCCGCCGTCCCCGCCTTTAAACACAAACCCGCCCGCACTGTCAAGCGCCAGCTCTCTCTGGTAGGGGTCGTAGCCGATGTAAAGTCCGAAGCCATTCGGCTGATGCGGCAGCTCGTCTGCTTCTCTGTGCGCCTGCATATAATGTTCTGGGACCAGCGACAGATCAAAGCTGTCCCCACAAACATAAAGC
The DNA here is from genome assembly GCA_910586875.1 of uncultured Anaerotruncus sp. Lineage (GTDB taxonomy): Bacteria > Bacillota > Clostridia > Oscillospirales > Ruminococcaceae > Anaerotruncus. Next base: position 8,982 of record CAJUJI010000011.1, read on the forward strand.
GTCCGGCATCCGCCGCCGCAGATATACTCCCATTCGTCCACGGTGGGCAGGCAAAAGCCCTGCTGCTCCACCAACGCCCGCTGTTCCTTGGCGTTCACACCCTGATAGCGGTCTACCTTGCACCTCTGCTTGGTTCTGGTAAAGCGCACCTCTTGATGGATGGTACAGCCGTTGAGCTCCCCTTTTTCGATCTGCGCAATCTTAGCCTGATACTCAGGATTTCCAGCGATCTCAGGATCCTCTAGCGCAGCCGGATAATAGCAGGTTTCCTGCATCCACCGTTCCACCAGCATCGGCCCAATTTTGGCCTGGCGCACCTCGGTCATACAGCTGCGCAAAAATTTATGAATTTCGCTGCGCATCTCTTCCCCTACTTCGATATTGGGGTACCCATCCTCGTCCTCGTCCAATTCCTCCTCGTCGTCCTCTTCCCAGCCGAAATCCTCATCCAGATCAAGCGCGAACGCAACCGCTGTATGTTGATCCATCCCCTGGACAAATTCGTCCCAACCCAGAGTTACCGTGTCACCTGGGATAAAAACAAACTCGCTGCCTTCATAGGAATATACAGCGGTGTCAAGTGACAGCCCCCAACGCGAAAAATGTGCAAACTCCTCCAGCTGCATCTGGTGACGCTCGCCGATCTGCCGCAGCAGCGCCTCCCGTTCGGCCTGTTTTAGTGCGGTCCAGTTCGGGCGCAGTAACCGTTCATCCATCTTTTGATTCATCCTTTCTCACTTCTTTTTTCTCCAGCAAAGCGACCGCCTCAACATGTGCGGTGCGTGGGAACAAATCCACCGGCCGGCAGCGCCCCAGCTGATACCCCAGCCCTGCAAAAATGGCGCAATCCCGCGCCAGTGTTGCGCTGTTGCAGGAGATGTAAACCACCCGCTGCGGCGCCATCTGCGCGACCGTCTCGAGCAGCGCAGCAGCACAGCCCTTGCGCGGCGGATCAAGAATCACCACCTGGGGGCGCACCCCCTCAGCGGCGAGCTGGGCCGCCGCCTGCGCAGCATCCGCGCAAAGAAACCGCGCATTTTCAATTTGGTTTTGCCGCGCATTCTCTATGGCATTCTCCACCGCCTGCGCAACGATCTCCACCCCGATGACCTGCTTGCAACGATGCGCCATCGACAGGCCAATGGTACCGGCGCCGCAATATAGGTCCAGCACCGTTTGGGTTTGATCCAGCCTTGCATAATCGGCCGCAAGCCCATAGAGCAGCTCTGCCGCCGGATGGTTCACCTGATAAAAGGCGTGGGGCGACAAGCAAAATTCCACCCCACACAACCGGTCTGTGAGAAACGGCTTGCCATATAGCCGCTGCATCTGCGCTCCCAAAATGACATTGGTGTTTTGCTCGTTGATGTTGAGCAGAATGGAAACGATCTGCGGCTCCCTCTGCAAAAGCCGCTGCACCAGCAGTTCTTGCTTTGGCAGGGTCTTGCCGTTGAGCACCAGACAAACCATAATTTCACCGCTGTGCTGCCCGCACCGCAGATACACATGCCGCAGCAGCCCTGTCTGGGAAGCCTCATCATAAACACTGATTGCCTGCTCCTGCACAAAGTCCAGAATCTCCTGCAAAATTTGTGCAAAAGCCTTCGGCTGAAGGCGGCAGCTTACACAGTCGATCACCTCATGGGTACGCGGCGCAAAAAAGCCCGCGGTCAGCCTTCCCTGCTGCATCCGGATTGGATATTGCGCCTTGTTGCGGTAGCCATCCACCAGCGGCGAGGGAAGGATCGGCTCCGTTTGCAGTGCAAGGTGTCCAATCCGCCGCAGATTTTCCTGTACAAACCGCTGTTTATAGCCCAGCTCCGCCGGATAGGAGACGTGCCGAAATACACAGCCGCCACACCGCCGGCTAACCGGGCAGTCCGGCGAAATCCGATCAGCAGAGGGCTGTAGCACCTGTTCGATCCGGCCAAAACAGTGGGTTTTATTGATTTTTATGAGCCGCACCTCCAGCAGATCTCCGACTGCGCAATGCGGCACAAATACCGCCATGCCATCCTGCAGATGTCCCACCCCACTGCCTTCTTGGGTCATATCTTCGATGCGGATTTGTGCGATCTCATTTTTTTGTGGCATTCCTGCATTCTCCATTCTTCTCTTGACCCGCAGGACTCCTCCTGCCATAAGCGCGGCTGTTTTATCGCCATATTTGCGCCGCGGGGAGCCTTCGCCCCAAACGCACAGCAGGCAGTGAAACAAAAGCGCTTTTGCCGCTATTATAACATTTTACACCATCTCTTACAAGGCGAAAGCCTCCCTAAAAATTTAGAAATTCCAGAACTTCCCCGCAATAAAACCACCGGAAATTTACACTGAATAAACGATGTAATTTGTCGGCTGGCACAGCCAGAGAAAGGAGGGTGCATTTTGGAGCAGCAAAAAAGCATTATCAGCGTGCGGCATCTGCGCAAGGTCTACCGGATCGGTGATGAAAAGGTCGTCGCTCTGGGCGACATCAATCTGGAAATTTTGCGCGGACAGATTGTCTGTATTGTCGGCACCTCCGGCTCCGGAAAATCCACCCTGCTCAATCAGCTTGCCGGCCTGGAAAAGCCCACCCGCGGCTGTGTATATATTGGTAAAACCAACATCTCCAAATTGACGGAAAACCAGCTTGCAATCTTCCGGCAGCGCCGTTTGGGATTCGTGTTCCAATCCTACAACCTGCTTCCAACCATGACCGCACTGGAAAATGTGGCACTGCCGATGATCTTTAAGGGCGTCAGCCGCAGCAAGCGCAACCGCATCGCCTTAAAGATGCTGGCGGCCGTCGGACTGAAAAAGCGCGCCCACCACAAGCCTACTCAAATGTCCGGCGGTCAACAGCAGCGGGTGGGCATTGCGCGCGCGTTCGTCAGCCGTCCAAACGTCGTTTTTGCGGACGAGCCGACCGGAAACCTGGACACCAAAACGACCATTGAAATTATGAAAATGATGGTGCGCTTTGCCCGCAAGTATAACCAAACCTTGATTCTGGTCACCCATGACCCCGAAATTGCCGACTATGCCGACCGCATTGTCACCTTGATCGATGGGGCCATCACCAAAGACGAGCTGCACCAGCCTGTTTATGACGGGCTGGATGCGCCCCAGCAGACGCCTGCATTGCCTGCTGCACAGGAGCTGCCCGACGAGCTGCCGCTGGAGCAACCGCCCGCAAGTACTTTACCGGACAGCGAGCCCTCTGCATCGGATACCGACGAGAACCAACAGGAAAAAGGAGAAATTGCCGTATGAACCGTTTTTGCAATCGGGCAACATCGCTTGCCCTCGCTATTTTATTTGCCCTTTCCTCGCTGGGGGTTACGTTTTCGATGGTTGGCAGCCTGCCCGCAGCCGCCGCACCAGAGGACTCGCCTGCCGCAACGCAGCAAACGCCTGATGAGAGCACGGCTGCCGCCAACCAGGAGGACGCTGCCGCGCAACCACAGCCCAGCAGCGAGCAAGCCGCCGAAAGCAGCCGCTCGCCGGAAGAGTCCTCCTCTGCACCCAAGGAAAGCGAGCCAGAACCGGAGCCGTCCAGCTCCTCCCGCACCGCCAAACGGTTCAAAAACGCACAGGATGCAGAAGAGCCCACCCGCGATTCTGCCGCTGAAAGCACGCTCGAATCCGCTGGGGACCTTGAAGCCGTACAAAATCCATCGGAAACCGGTGATACCTCCAATGTTATCAGCGATGTCGAAGTGATTGACATGATAGCTAAATTTATTGATGATAGAGAAGATCAAAATTTACTAAAAGAACCTATGATTTCTGCTAATCCATCTACATTCTCACTGAGTATAACGATATCTTTTACCGATATAGGCGCGCAATATTATAACCAGCTATTGGGAAAATCTCTAAAAGCTCTTACTTTTACAAATCATCATTTTATTGATTTCCAAGATTTTTCTATGGTTGATATACACAGAGAAAAAGAAAAAACAATCATTGCAATTGAAACTGGCCTTGTTACATATCAGAATCGCGGAAATCATTGTCCGTTTTCTTTGGAATTTGAGGGTTTGACAATCGATGCAACTGCAATTCTTGCAACTGCTGATATTTCTGACTCTCAAAACTATTACTTCCAAGGCCCTAGATTTCGTAATCAAAATGGAGAGCTTGTTTCAAAGGTAACGCGAGGGCGATACCAAAGCTTTACCTTTACAATCAAGGATGAAGGAATTACAAGTGAAGAACTTGAACTTCTTAGGGAGACCGTTTCTATTAGCATCAACTCTGATTTTATTAGAGAAACAAATCCGAAAATCACTAATATTCGTCCACTATACGAAACAGGTGTTATTTATCAAGTAGAATGTGTTAATCCTTATTATGTTGGCAATACCAATATGATGTTGCTTGAAATAAATTATGGAGACCCTTACTCTATTCGGACATTTTATGAATCGATCCCTGGCTGCGAGCTATACAACGACGACGATGAAGATGACGATGACGACGACGATGACAGTTCCTCCAGCCGTTCACAGATTGCGCCGCCGACCCCGAACATCATCGTCTCGGAATACACCTACGGAGGCGGCACCGTAACCGCAGCCAGCCAATTTGATTTAAAAATTCGCTTTACCAACACCAGCTCCCGCCTGGCTATTGACAATATTGTCATGAAGGTGGGTGTGCCGGAGGCCTTCACCCTTACCAGTTCCTCCAACACCTTTTATATCAAAAAGATGAACAAGGATTCATCGGTTGAGCGGACGATTGGGTTGTCGGTCAAGCCGAACGCCGAGCCGATCTCCCACCCGATCAAGCTGAGCTTTTCATTTGAAGCGATTATTCAGCGGGAGCGCAAGCAGTTCACCTCCGAGGAGGAGATCAGCATTCCGGTTTCGCAGCTCGACCGCTTCTCGGTCAATCCCATCGAGGTTCCTTCCGAGCTATACGTAGGTGAAGACACCGGCATTGAGGTTACCTTCGTCAACAAGGGCAAAACGCCGGTTTACAATGTGACCGCGGAAATTGCAGGCAACATCGCAAAGCCTGGGCAGCTGCAATTTATTGGAGACGTCGAAAATGGCAAGGAGGAATCCGCAGATTTCGTCATCAACCCGCTAGAGGATGGCGAGCTTACGGGCGAGGTGATTATCAGCTATGAAGATTCCAACATGAATGTGATGGTTTTGCGTTCGCCCTTCAGCACCACCGCAATTGGAATTCCGATGCCGCCCTCCGACATTCCAGCCGACACAATGCTGCCCGAGGACTTCCCGCCCGAGGAGCTGCCTTGGTATCAGAAAATTTATAACCGGCTGCCTCCTTGGGGATGGGCGGTAATCGGGGTGGTTGGCGTTTTGCTGTTCGCTTATCTGGCGAAGCTGGCGCGCACCCGTCACGAGCGCAAGCTACTGGAGGGCGACGATGAAGATTTCTGATATGGTTTCCATGTGCCTCGGCAACCTGTTCCGACGTAAGATGCGCACCCTTCTGACCATCACCGGCGTCATCGTCGGCACCTGCGCGATTGTGATTATGATTTCGCTGGGTTTAGGCATGACCCTTTCCCAAGAGGCGGCGCTTGCACAGATGGGCGATCTGACCATGATCGAGGTCATGAACTACGGCTACAACGGCGAGGGCGAACCAAAAATTATGGATGACGCCGCAGTTGCAGTGATGCAAAAGCTGCCTGGCGTGGTCGTTGCAACGCCGGTATACCAGCCCCATTATATCAATGCAAACTTCTACTCCGGCAAAAAGGACCGGTACTGTATGCAGTACAGCAACCTGATCGGCATCTATGCGGATGCAATGCCGCTGATGGGCTATCAGCTATTGGAGGGCGAATTCCCAACCGGTCCGCAGGCCGACCAGAAGAAGCCGGTTTCTGTCGTGCTGGGGCAATACACCGATTATGAATTTGAGGATACCAAAAGCAAATATAACCGTTGGACCTGGCCGGAAACCGACGCTGAGGGAAATGTAATCCGAAGCCCATTTGTGGATATGTTCAAAAGCGAGGTTTATCTAAGTACACAGCCTCCCGAGTCGGAGGAAAACAAGGAGGATAAAACCAAACATATTCAGCGTGAAATTAAGGCGGTCGCCCGCATCAAGGAGGACTGGGACAAGGGGTATGAAACCTCGCGCGGGATCCTCATGGATATCAACGATCTGAAAAAATTAGAGGAGGAATTTATCCGCGCAAATAAAATCTCCACAAACAAAAACGAGAACCAGGGCTATAGCCGGGTGAGCGTAAAGGTGGAAACGCTGGATGACGTGGATCCTGTGGAAACCGAGATCAAAGCGATGGGGTTTGAAACACGCTCGATGGAAACGGTGCGCAAGCCTATGCAGGAGCAGGTGCGCCAACAGCAGATGTTTTTGGGCATTATGGGCGGGATTTCTTTGGCGGTCGCCGCGATTGGAATTGCCAACACAATGACCATGTCCATTTATGAGCGCACCCGCGAAATCGGCGTGATGAAGGTGTTGGGCTGTCTGGTCCAGAATATCCGCTCGATCTTTCTGATGGAAGCGGGGGTCATCGGCTTCATCGGCGGATGTGCAGGGGTGTGCATCAGCTATCTGGTGTCCTTTTTGATGAACTATTTTCAGTTCTCGTTTAACGGCGTAGGCGGCTCGAACAATGGCATGATGGGCGGCGGCTTTTATATGAGCGGCGGCGGTGGCGAGCAAGCTGCTGCTTCCCTTCCGGTTTCGGTCATTCCGTTCTGGCTGGTAGGGGCGGCTATCCTGTTCGCTACCTTGATGGGGTTGCTGTCTGGCATCATGCCCGCCAACCGCGCTATGAAAATTTCTGCGTTAGAGGCGATCAAGCACGAATAACCCACTGCGGAACCTTGTAGCAACAAGCCCCCTTGATTTTCCCAGGCCGGCTTGTTATACTAAAAAAGAAAGGGGTTGTATACTATGAAGAAATGGCTTGGCGCCGCTTGTATCTCGCTGGCGCTGCTGATTGCCGGATCGCTTCCCGCTTCTGCACTTGCAGGGGTATTGACCAGCGACAGCTTTTCGACCAAAGCCTCGGTTGATACCAAATGGGTGACCGACCGTTACGCACCCGCGGAGTTTTCGGTCACCGATGGAGTGCTGACCTTGGGGGTGGGACTCAATGGTTTCTACCGGTCGCGGACAGCCGACCACAAGGACACCTACTACGCGGTGCAGGGGCGCAAGATCGCACTGAAAACGCCATCGGCGAACACCTGGACCGCTGCAATTAAAATTGATATTGACAGCAGTTGGTTTGACAGCAGCTCAAGCAGCAAACGCTTCGAGTTTCGGGTGGATTTGCAGGACAATAAAGGCAACGAGATCGAGCACTCGCCCACCCTCGCGCTGGTGAAGAACGGCAGCGATGCACCAACCTTCTATTATTCCAGCCCCAAATCCAGCACCGGCTGGGGGGTTACCAAAACCTATCTCAACGGCGACATGGAGCGCGAGGATTTCGCAATTGATGAGGATGGCTGGCACACCTTGATGATCCGCTGCACCAGCGGCACCATCACCTATTGGATGGACAATATCAAACTGGGCAACTGCGGCCTTTCGCAGAAAAATGTCTATCCGACCTATGCGGCGGTTGGCCTGCGCAACTATGACGCTGCCGATGAGGTGCTGCTGGATAATTTTGCGCTGTACAACGGCGTTTATCAGATGCGTCCGTTGCGCCCCGCCAAAGAGCAGGAGGAGTACGAGGAGGAGCAGGAGGAAAAGTACGAGGAGAAGCGTGAAAAGTGGCTCGAACGCTATACAAAGTACGCCGACCCTGACGACGATGATGAGGAGATCGAATACAAGTACACGATGGAGCAGATGAAGCGCCGGCATCCTGACATGACCGAGGAAGAAATTGAAGCCAGCTTTGACAGCGACCTCACCAAAGAAATTCCTGACCGGCTATGGAAATATTGAGCTGCCGCTTGATACAGGAGGCCAAATTTAAGTACACTCGATAGAAAAGGGCAAGACAAGCCGTTGTGGTTTGTCCTGCCCTTCATTTTTATCTGCGCCTTTGAAAAGGCCGGTGAGAGGCCAGCAAACCTTTTCCACGAAGAAACAACACAGAACAAATCAAGGATTGGCAAAATAAACAAAATTGTTGGATTTTTCTTGACAGCATCAGCTTTTCGTCGTATGATACACAAGGATAAATATTGTATTTTACAGCCGTTCGACACACGGCGGATGGGATGAGAAAACTATGAATATCAAACGTGACGATTTAAGAAATGTTGCAATTATTGCGCACGTTGACCATGGCAAAACAACATTGGTAGATGGGATGCTGCGCCAAAGCGGTACCTTCCGCGAAAACCAGGAGGTACAAGATCGGGTCATGGACTCGAACGACATCGAACGTGAGCGCGGAATCACCATTCTTGCGAAAAACGCATCTGCCACCTACAAGGGAATCAAGATCAACATTGTCGATACGCCAGGACACGCCGACTTTGGCGGAGAGGTTGAACGGGTGCTTAAAATGGTCAACGGCGTACTGCTGTTGGTTGACGCCGCAGAGGGCCCCATGCCGCAGACCCGCTTTGTGCTCAGCAAGGCGCTCGAGCTGGATTTGGCGGTGATCATTGTCATCAACAAAATTGACCGCCCTGACGCGCGGGTATACGAGGTGGTAGACGAGGTTTTAGAGCTGCTGATGGACCTTGGCGCGAGCGACGAACAGCTGGATAGCCCCATGATCTTTTGCTCCGGCCGCGCTGGTACCGCAACCTATTCCCCCGAAGTGGAAGGGGTAGACCTTCAGCCTTTGATGGATACGATTGTTGATTACATCAAGCCTTTTGAGGGGGACCCCGAAGAACCGACTGCGGTATTGGTCTCCTCAATCGACTACAACGATTATGTTGGACGGATTGCGGTCGGCCGGATTGAAAGCGGCACCTTAAAGGTAAATCAGCAGGTGACCATCTGCGATTACCACGACCGCGAATTAAACCGCAATGGCAAAATTACTGCAATCTATCAGTTTACCGGCGTAGGGCGCACCCCTGTCGATTCCGCGACAGTCGGAGATATTGTGATGTTCTCTGGTATTGAAGATATTAACATCGGCAACACCGTATGTGCAGCGGGTACCTGCCAGCCGATTCCGTTTGTTAAAATTTCCGAGCCAACCGTTGAGATGACCTTCTCGGTCAATACCAGCCCGTTCGCAGGACGTGAGGGTAAATTTGTCACCACCCGCCAGATCCGCGACCGGCTCCAGCGGGAGCTGCTGCGGGATGTTTCCCTGCGGGTCTCGGACGGCGAAACCGCGGACTCCTTCATCGTCTGCGGACGCGGTGAAATGCACCTATCCATCTTAATCGAGAATATGCGCCGCGAGGGGTACGAGTTCCAGGTCAGCACCCCTAAAGTCCTGATGCGGGAGATTGACGGGCAGCAGTGCGAACCTTTTGATGAGCTGACCATCGATGTGCCGGCCGAATCCTCTGGGGCGGTCATGGAAAAAATGGGCGTCCGCAAGGGCGAGCTGCAAAGCATGGAGCCGGTTGGCAGCCGCATGAAGATGGTATTCATCATTCCAGAGCGCGGGTTATTCGGTTACAAGAGCGAGTTTCTCACCGACACCAAAGGCGAGGGAATTTTGAACACCCTGTTCCACGGCTATGCACCGTATAAGGGCGAAATTCCCCGTCGCAGCAACGGCTCCTTGATCGCCTTTGAAACAGGCGAAACCATCACCTATGGGCTCTACAACGCACAGGAGCGCGGAACGCTATTTTTAGGTGCAGGCGAGCCGGTTTATGCCGGACAGGTTGTGGGCATGTCTCCGAAGAACGAGGATATTGCGGTTAATGTCTGCAAGCGCAAACAGCTCACCAATACCCGTGCGTCCGGCTCGGATGACGCATTGCGCCTCATTCCGCCGCGCCGCTTCTCGCTGGAGGAGTCGCTGGAATTTTTAGGGGATGATGAGCTGCTGGAGGTCACCCCGAAAAGCATCCGCATTCGCAAGCGGATTTTGGATCATGCACAGCGTATGCGTGAGCAGATGAAGAATCGCTGAGTGCTGCGCGGGCTTTTTGCCACGCTCCGCGTGGCGGGGTTTATCGCGATCTACGCGCTAAGAGCCGCCGCTATGCGGCGGTTGCGCTCCGAAACGCTCGCTGCGGCTCGCAGTGCGGCGCGATAGGGACGCGTTGTCACTTTCTTGCTCGTGCAAGAAAGTAACCAAAGAACACGCCAAAGGGGACAAAGGTGCGCAGGGGTTTCGGCCCCCGTCCGAAACCCCTATGACTCCTCGCTGCTCGCCTGACGGCTCGCCCGCGCTCGTCGCGGCGCACCCCATGGAGGGGGAGCAGTGCATCCCCCTCCATGAACCACCCCCTCTCTAGCTAGGTAAAAGCTCTTTTAGCGCGCTTTGCCCCTACCCTTTACAACCAGGTTTTCCTGAAACACTTTTTGGGGGTAAGCGTCTGCCCCATTCCAAAGGGCAGCTTAAATTACATAAGTGGGTGTTACCAATCGGTAGAATCCATAAATATAAGCAGGGCCTCCTTGGTCGGTAAAAGCAAATTGCTTCTACTGATTAAGGAGGCCCTTTCTTATTGTGCAACGCAGCCCCTGGATATCCAGGGGCTGCGCTTTTGTACATGGTGGAAAATGCGTGTTAAGCTTTGTTTTCGCTATCGTCCTTGTGGCCGCAGCATTTTTTATACTTCTTGCCGCTTCCACAGGGGCAAGGATCATTTGGTCCGACCTTCTCCTTCTTCCTGCGCACAACATGCCGCGGCATAATCCCGCCGTCGCCAGCGCCGCTTTCCGCAGTCGGTTTTGCAACCTGCTCCCGTTTCGGCTCCTCGTTGGTGCGAATTTGGATGGTGTACATCAGCTTCACGGTATCCTCGCGAATGGATTCCACCATTGCATCAAACATGTCAAACCCTTCTATACGGTATTCAACCACCGGATCCTTCTGCGCATAGGAGCGCAGATACATTCCGCGTTTGAGTTCTTCCATGTCATCAATATGCTGCATCCATTTCTGATCCACAATCCGCAGCAACACCACCCGCTCGAGCTCACGCATAATCTGCGGTGTAAACTGCTGTTCACGCGCATCATAAATTTTCATTGCGCGCTCGGTCAGCATCTGCTTAATCTCCTGGTCGGTAACCTCCGCCAGCTGCTTTGCATCATACTGCAAATCGTTCGGAACGGTCAGCCAGCCCATAAAGTAATCCCGCAGGCCGACCAAATTCCAGTTGTCGTGTACCTCCTTGTCGACCAGATAGCGGTCAACCGTCGAGTCGATCAGGTCGGTTACCATCTTCTTAACAATCGCGCTGATGTCCTCGCCATCCAGCACCTTTGAGCGCTGGGAATAGATGATCTCACGCTGGCGGTTCATTACGTCGTCAAATTGCAGCACGTTCTTACGAATACCAAAGTTACGCGCTTCCACGCGGGTTTGGGCCGATTCGATAGAGTTGGTCAAAATCTTCGCCTCGATAGGCATATCATCTTCTGCGCCCAACATATCCATCATGCTTTGGATACGCTCGCCGCCGAACAACCGCATCAGGTCATCCTCCAGCGACATAAAGAAGCGGGTTTGGCCAGGGTCACCCTGACGGCCGGCGCGTCCACGCAGCTGGTTGTCGATGCGGCGGGACTCGTGCCGCTCGGTGCCGATGATGAACAGGCCGCCTGCCTCACGCACCTTCTGCGCCTCAGCGGAAATTTCACCCTTGTATTGCTCCATCAGCTCGCTGTACAGCTTGCGGGCCTCGTTAATTTCCTCGTTGTCGGTATCTGCAAAACCGGTTGCCTCGCTGATAATCTCGTCCTCATACCCCTTGCGGCGCAGCTCGGCTTTCGCCAGGTATTCCGCATTACCGCCCAACATAATATCTGTACCGCGTCCCGCCATGTTGGTTGCAATGGTCACTGCGCCGTATTTACCGGCCTGCGCAACAATCTCCGCTTCCTTCTCATGGTATTTCGCGTTAAGCACCTCATGCTTGACCCCATGCCGTTTGAGCATTCCGGAAAGCAGCTCCGACTTTTCAATTGAAATGGTACCAACCAGCACCGGCTGGCCCTTTTTATGGCACTCGATGATGGTGTTGATCACCGCTTCAAATTTAGCCTTCTCGGTTTTATACACCACATCCGGCAGATCCTGGCGCTGCACCGGCTTATTGGTCGGAATTTCGATGACATCCAGCTTATAGATTTCCATGAATTCATCCGCTTCGGTCTGTGCAGTACCGGTCATGCCGGAGAGCTTGCCATACATACGGAAAAAGTTTTGGAAGGTGATGGTTGCCAGCGTTTTGCTCTCCCGTTCGACCTTTACGCCTTCCTTCGCTTCAATCGCCTGGTGCAGTCCCTCGTTATAGCGGCGTCCCTGCATCAGACGTCCGGTAAATTCGTCTACAATAACAACCTGTCCATCCTTGACCACATAATCTACATCCAAGTGCATAATTCCATGCGCACGAATCGCCTGGTTGATGTGGTGTTGCAGCTGCATATTGTCCGCATCGGTCAGGCAGTCCACCCCAAAGAATTTTTCTGCCTTCTCCACACCGCTGCGGGTGAGGGTTGCTGTTTTGGCCTTCTCATCGACGATATAATCGCCGTCCACCTCATCCTGCTCCTCTTTGCTGTCAGTCTCTGCGACCCGATAGCAGCGCAGGGTGCGCGCGAACTTATCCGCACGCTCATACAGGTCGGTGGATTTGTCGCCTTGGCCGGAGATGATCAGCGGCGTACGCGCCTCATCCACCAGAATCGAGTCCACCTCGTCGACAATCGCGTAGTGATGCTCCCGCTGCACCTTGTCCGCCTTGTAAATGACCATGTTATCCCGCAGATAATCAAAGCCAAACTCGTTGTTGGTGCCATAGGTGATATCGCAATTATACGCAGCGCGGCGCTGGTTGTTATCCAGCCCATGCACAATCAGGCCAACACTCAGCCCCATAAAGCGGTAGACCTTGCCCATCCATTCGGAGTCGCGCTTTGCCAGATAGTCATTGACGGTAACGATATGCACACCGTTGCCGGTCAGCGCGTTCAGGTAGGCCGGCAGCGTCGCCACCAGCGTTTTACCTTCACCGGTGCGCATCTCCGCAATGCGCCCCTGATGCAGCACGATACCGCCGATAATCTGAACGGGGAAATGACGCATTCCCAGCACACGATCCGCCGCCTCCCGACAAGCGGCAAACGCATCCGGCAGAATGTCATCGAGCGTCTGACCGTTTGCCAGCCGCTCCTTGAGTGCGGGGGTAACAGCCTTCAGCTCTTTATCACTCATCGCGCGGTATTTTTCCTCAAGCTCAAGCACCTTTTTTTGAATTGGATAAATGCGCTTGAGTTCCCGCTCGGAATAGGTTCCGAACAACTTTTGAAACAATCCCATTTTGTCACCTCATATAGAATTTGCGTCTTGCGGTTGCTGCAAACGCAAGGAATCACCGATTTTAGAATCTGCAATTTCTTTTGATTTATGTTTACAAAGACACTGTTGCCATTATAGCATAAAAATTTCCTTGTGTACAGCTTTTTTCCATCCTCTATCCTCTTCCCAAATAAAAAGGATCACGCTTTGCTGCTTTTGCAATCGCATGATCCCTTTGATTTGCATAAATTTTCAGAAATTTTCGCGCAGCAAAAGCTCCATCAGCTGGCAGCCCTTCGGTACATACCAGCCGGTTTGCGCCGCCAGCGCCTCTGTATAGCGCGCGATTGGCAATGCGCCCTCCCGTTCGCTGTGATATAGAACAAACGGCACCGGCTCTGCGGTATGGGTGCGAATTTCCAGCGGAGTCGGATGATCCGGCATCAGCAGCAGCGCAAATGGTTCCTTTGCAGCCTGCATCGCGGGCAAAATCCGCCCTAAAATTTGCGCATCGATCTGTTCGATCGATTTTATCTTGTTTTCCACCTCATGGCGATGCCCGCACTCGTCCGGCGCCTCCACATGGATGTACACAAAGTCATAGCCGTTTTGCAGCAGCTCCAATGCAGCATCCGCCTTGCCTTTATAATTGGTGTCCCAATTGCCGTTCGCGCCGTCCACCTCCACACTGGTCAGTCCCGCGCAGATGCCGATGCCTTTGATCAGGTCGACCGCGGAGATCACGCCGCCCTTCACGCCGAATTTCTGAGCAAACGCGGTGAGCGCCGGACGTGTGCCCTCCCCCCAAAACCAACAGGAGGTTGCCGGGCGTTTGCCTGCGGCGATACGCGCCCGGTTAATCGGATGATCCCGCAGCAGCTCGCGCGAGCGCTTCATCAGCTCTAGCAGCTGTTCCCCATACCGGCCGCGCGGCAGATGCTCCCGAATCGGCTTGAGCGAAATATCGTGCGGAGGGGTGCACAGGCTGCCCGTCTGGGCGTGATGCAGCACCAAGCAATGCCGGTAGCTGATCCCTGGATAAAGCTGGCGCTCGGCTGTTTGGAACTGCTCGTTTAAATATAAAATCAACTCGGCAGCCTCCGCGGTGGAAATTTCCCCCGCAGAGTAATCGAGCATGGTCGCATCCTCATAATTTTCAGCATCCGAGAGGGTCACCAGATTGCAGCGGAAGGTCACATCCTCCGGCACAAGGTCGATTCCGATGCTGACCGCCTCCAAAGGGGAGCGGCCGCTGTAATAAATTTCGGGGTCGTAGCCCATCGCTGAAAGGTTCGCTGTGTCCGAACCTGGAGGCATTCCCTGCGGCACGGTGCGGACCATTCCAGCCTTGCCATGCTGTGCAAGAAAGTCCATGTTTGGTTTATTGGCGACCTCCAACGGCGTTTTTCCGTCGAGTTCCAAAACGGGGGTATCCGCCATCCCATCCCCTAGCATTACGATGTATTTCATTTTGATCCTCTTTCAAAAATATAAAAGTTCTGCCGCTCTTTTAGGAACGGGCCAGCCAATCTGATACGGCCTGCTTCATCTCCTGCGGCTGGATGCTCGTCTGGAACCGCTGCGTCTTCTCCTTTAGCTGTGCCAATGCAGCCGGCGCCTTCTGGCCAGACAGCGTTTCCAGCTGCGCAATCAGCGCAAAATCCTCCTGTTCCGGCTGTACCTCATAGGCGGCCGGCACAACGCTTCCCGCAAATTTAAACGGGCTGGCGGTGGAGGCGATTATCGTGGGGGTTTGATCCTGCGTCTGAGCGACATACCGCTGATACACGTCAACGGCAACCGCCGTATGGGTGTCACAGAGGTACCCTGTCCGCGCTAAGGTATCATGGATACAGCGGGCGGTTTGCGCATCATCTGCACAGCCGGCAGCAAATTCCGCTTGCAGCGCCTCCAGCAGCGGAGTATCGATACCGTATTTTCCTTGTGCTGCAAGCGCAGACATAAAGCCGGTCAACCTTTGGTCATCCCGTCCGCACAGCAGATACAGCAACCGCTCGAGGTTGGAGGAAATCAGAATATCCATCGAGGGGGAAGCGGTCAAATAGAAGTCCCTGTTGCGGTCATAAACGCCGGTTTGGATAAAGTCCGTCAAGACGTTGTTGCGGTTGGAGGCACAGATCAGCTTGCCCACCGGAAGGCCGCAATGCTTTGCGAAATAGGCGGCGAGAATATTGCCGAAGTTTCCGGTTGGCACGGTGATGTTGATATGTTCGCCCATGCGGATTTTGCCTGCATTGAGCAGCTCGCAGTAGGCGGAAAAATAATAGGCGATCTGCGGTGCAAGCCGCCCCCAGTTGATCGAATTGGCGGAAGAAAGCAGATAGCCGCGCTGGGCCAAATCCTCTGCAAAGACCTTGTCGGTGAAAATCTGCTTTACCCCATTTTGCGCGTCATCAAAGTTCCCCTTTGCAGCGAACACCATCACATTGTCTCCGGTCTGGGTGGTCATCTGTCGGCGCTGGATATTGCTGGTGCCGCCATCCGGATAGAATACGCAAATGCGGGTGCCCTCCACATCTGCAAAGCCTTCCAAAGCCGCCTTGCCGGTATCGCCGGAGGTCGCAACCAGAATGACGACCGTTTTGTCAATGCCGGTTTTGCGCATCGATGCGGTAAGCAGATACGGCAACAGCTGGAGCGCAAAATCCTTGAACGCACAGGTTGGGCCCCGGAACAGCTCCAAAATATAAGCGTTGTCCGACAGCGGCACCACCGGTGCAACCGCCCGCGGCGGGAATTTCTCCGGCGCATAGGCGCGTGTGGTCATCTGCAACAGCTCTTCACGGGTAAAGTCCTCCAAAAACCGGGAGAGTACCTCCGCCGCACGCTCCACATAATCCATCTGGGCCAGCGCCGCCAGGTCCTTCTGGGTGAAGGAGGGCAGACTTTCCGGCAGAAACAGACCTCCATCCGGCGCGAGTCCCGCTACAATTGCCTGTGCCGCACTGACCTTGTAATGACTATTTCGGGTACTGACATAATTCATCTATAAAAACTCCTTTTTATATGTGCGCAGTTGACACACAGTTGTTTTTATTACATGGGTGTATCATAGCATATTTGCTCAAATGTGACAAGAGCTTTTGCGCTTTTTATCTATGCACAGCTTCATAAACCAATTCTACGATTCCGTTATAAACCTGCGTGCGCACCAGTTTCAGCTTTATTGCCTTTGGCGCTTCTCCAAAAAGCCGGATTCCGGAGCCTAAAATGGTTGGGATCATCGAAATGTAATACACATCAATCAGCCCTTTTTGCATGAGCGCCTGCACCACCTTCGCACCACCGCAAATCCAGATCGCCTTCCCCTGTTTTTGTTTTAGCTGCTCGATTAGCTCGCATGGATTCTCCTGTACAAATTTTATCGCCTCTGTCGAGGGGAGCTGCCTGTGTGTAATCACATAGCTGGTGAGCTGGCTGTAGACCCAAGTTTCTGGCGACAGCTCGGTCACAATTTGATGGTAGGTATTCCATCCCATGACCACCGTATCCACCTCTTTGACAAAGCCGGAATAGGTGTCTATGGTTTCCTCCTCACTGTGCCCGCTCAGCCAATCAACCCTTCCTGCCGGATCTGCAATATACCCGTCAAGACTCATCGCAATAAACAAAACGACCTTTCTCAAGAGATCCTATACCTCCAAATTTACATGATACCTGACAGCTTCGCTGCTATCGCCAGGTGTTAAGCAAAGCGTTTTATAAAAATTATAGCATGTTATCCCAATCCATGACAAGATGCACCAGAAAGCCTATTGTAATCGGCCGGCTGGAATGCTATAATAAAAAACTGAAAACAGGGGGTAATAAAATGAAATTATCACGCATATTGCTAACCGGCATTCTTGCATTCAGCTGCACTGCTTGTCAGCCGGCATCACCGGCAAGCGCCCAGGTCTCGCCGGCAGCGAGCGAGGCGGTGGAAACGCCGGTGGCGAGCGAGGCAGCAGAGACCTCACCCGATGAGGAGCAGATCTCAATTGTGCTCTCTACCGACACACAAACGACCTTGACGGTACAATTGGTGCTTCCGCTGCCGGATGGCTGGTCGATTCAGGCGGTCGAACAAACCGAGGAGGCGGTGCCTGGCGCTCTGCGGACAGCACTGGAGCTTTCCTGTGAGGGAGCTCCTATGGGAAAAGTTAGCTTTGCCTCGTTTGAGCCTTACACCGACGAAATTCCCCCGGAAGAATACTATAAAACGGTTTACCCCGAACTGCGGCTATCACGGTTCTGTGTATGGGACCCTTACACACCGGTCAAGGGCGAGGGCGGCAAGGCGGAAACTGGCATTGCGGTCGTAAGCCGCATTGACATGGAGCATGCACAGCAGGGCGCGATGGCCGCAGCTCCGGTCAGTGAATCGTTGGGCATCCTCTCGTATGATTGTGCGCTAAAAACCTATGTTGCAATTGAGTTTGCACCGGATGCTGTGACCGAAGCGCAAGCGCGGGAAATTGCACAGAAGCTTTCGCTGGTGTAAAACCGTTTTGTTTCCCGTATTTCGATTATAAAAACTTTTAGATGGAGGCCACTACTATGGAAAAAATTAAAATGTCCACCCCGCTGGTCGAGATGGACGGCGACGAGATGACCCGTGTCATCTGGCGGATGATTAAGGATGAGCTTATTCTGCCGTTTGTGGAGCTAAACACCGAATATTATGATTTGGGGCTGCCCAACCGCGACGCTACCCGTGACCAGGTCACCATTGACGCCGCCAACGCCAACCGCAAATATGGTGTTTCGGTCAAGTGCGCGACCATCACCCCGAACGCGCAGCGGGTGGAGGAATACAAGCTGCATGAGATGTGGAAAAGCCCGAACGGTACCATCCGCGCGATTTTAGACGGAACGGTATTCCGCACTCCGATTCAAATTGACTGGGTGAAACCGGTGGTGCGCAACTGGAAAAAGCCGATCACAATTACCCGCCATGCGTTTGGCGATGTTTACAAGGCAAGCGAAATCCGCGTTGCAGGCAAGGGCACCGCGCAGCTGTGCTTCACCGACGAGGCTGGCAATACCACCTGTGAAACCATCCATCAGTTTGAGGGGCCTGGCATCCTGCAAGGGATGTTCAATACCGACCAATCGATCCTATCCTTTGCGCACGCCTGCTTCCAGTACGCGCTGGATGTCAAGCAGGATTTGTGGTTCGCAACCAAGGACACCATCTCAAAGAAATACGACCACACCTTTAAGGATCTGTTCCAGGAGGTATACGAGCAGCATTACAAGGAGAAATTCCAGACGGCCGGAATTGAATACATGTACACGCTGATCGATGACGCGGTTGCGCGGGTGATTCGCAGCGAGGGCGGCATGGTTTGGGCCTGTAAAAATTATGACGGCGATGTGATGAGTGACATGCTCGCAACCGCATTCGGCTCGCTGGCGATGATGGAAAGCGTGCTGGTCAGTCCGGACGGCTGCTATGAGTATGAGGCGGCACATGGCACGGTCACCCGCCACTACTACCGGTACCTAGAGGGGGAGAAAACCTCCACCAATCCGGTGGCGACCATCTTTGCGTGGAGTGGCGCGCTGAAAAAGCGCGGCGAGCTGGACAAGAACGAGCCGCTTGTACGGTTCGGCGAGCAGCTGGCACAGGCGACCCTGCAAACCTTAAACGAAGGGATCATGACCAAGGATTTAATCGGACTGTGCGAGGGCATCACCCCGCGCGCGGTGAACACCGAGGAGTTTATCGCGGAAATTCGCACCCGACTGACCGAGCGGCTGAAATAAGCGGTGCCCAGCGCGCGAAAAACTTTTATACACCCGCTATTCAAACAGCCTGCTCTATGTTATACTGGTAATATCATAAAGAACAGGGGGAATTTACATGTCAATTTCCAAAGAGGCTCTGATGAAGCTGCAAAACGGCAGTGATGTACGCGGTGTTGCAGTCGATGGTGTGGAGGGGCAACCGGTAAACCTGACCGGTGAAGCGGTAAACCTGATTGCACAATCGTTCGCCCGTTGGCTTGCTGCCAAAAAAGGAAAACCGGTTGCCGCTTTAAAAATCGGCGTTGGGCATGACTCCCGCGTTTCTGCGTCAGCACTCAAGGTCCAGATTTTGCAGGGGCTTGCTGCACAGGGCGCCGCCGTTTTTGACTGCGGGCTGGCCTCCACCCCATCGATGTTTATGTCGGTCGTTTTCCCGCAAACCGCCTTTGATGGCTCTATTATGATCACCGCGAGCCATCTGCCCTTCAACCGCAACGGCATGAAGTTTTTCGACGAGCAGGGCGGACTGGAACACGATGACATCACCGCACTGCTGGAGGGCGCCGCCGCACTGGAGCCCGCAGTTGCAGACGCTTTTGGCGCTGTCAAGATGGACCTGCTCTCCCTGTACGCCGCCAGCCTGTGCGAAAAAATCCGCGCTGGCGTCAATGCGGCGGATTACGAGCATCCGCTTGCAGGGCTCAAGGTGGTGGTAGACGCCGGAAATGGTGCGGGCGGCTTCTTTGTGGAGCAGGTGCTCTCGCCGCTTGGCGCTGACACCTCCGGCAGCCAATTCCTCGAGCCGGACGGCATGTTCCCCAACCATATCCCCAATCCGGAAAACAAACAGGCGATGGAGGCTGTGCGCAAGGCAACCATCGAAAACCATGCGGACCTGGGAATTATCTTTGACACCGACGTAGACCGGATGTCAGCGGTGCTGCACGATGGCACCGAGGTCAACCGCGACGCAATTATTGCAATGATGGCGGCAATCCTCGCCCCCGACTACCCCAACAGCACGATTGTCACCGATTCGGTCACCTCGGATAAACTCACAGACTTTCTGGAGGGGGTTCTGCATCTGCGGCACCATCGCTTCAAACGCGGCTACAAAAATGTAATCAATGAGTCAAAGCGGCTCAACGCGGCCGGAACCGTTTCCCCGCTGGCAATTGAAACCTCCGGCCATGGCGCGCTCAGTGAGAACTATTTCTTGGACGACGGCGCTTATCTGGCGGTCAAGCTGCTG
Organism: uncultured Anaerotruncus sp.; assembly: GCA_910586875.1. Taxonomy (GTDB): domain Bacteria; phylum Bacillota; class Clostridia; order Oscillospirales; family Ruminococcaceae; genus Anaerotruncus. The sequence goes on from CAJUJI010000011.1 coordinate 29,357, forward strand.
ATCGCTGCTGCAAAAGCAAAACAGGCGGGCAACCGTGTAGACACGCTGATTGCAGACCTACAGCCCGCGTTTGAGAGCCGCGAATACCGCATGAACATTTTGCTTGAGGACTTTAAGCCCTATGGCAAGCAGGTGCTGGACACCTTTGAGCAGCGCGCAAAGGCAGCGGGCTACGCTATCGCGCCCAACTCCTATGAGGGAATCCGCCTGTCCTTCTCGGGCGAGGAGGTACAGGGCTGGCTGCTGCTGCGGATGTCACTGCATGACCCGCTGCTGCCGCTGAATTTGGAGGGCAACCGCCCCGGCGACTGTGAAAAGCTGCTTGCGATTGTGCGCAATCTGCTGGATGGCTTTGATCAGCTGGATTTATCCAAACTGGGCTAACGCTTTACGAAAAACAAACACCCGCTGAAAAGTGCTTACTTTTCAGCGGGTTTCATTTTATCAGAGGCCGATCAAGGCTAGAAAATAAGGGCAGGTTTATGCAAAGTTACTCCTCCTGTTCGTCCTGCTCCGCATGGCTGCAATCGTGGTCATCCAGCATTTCACCCAACCGCATCCGGCGCGCTTCCTTCATCGCCTCCACCTGGCGATAGATCATCTCCTTGACCTCGCGCGGCTGTTTGATGCTCTCCAACTCCAGAATGGGAGTGGTCTTATCGGAAGACTGCACAATAACACTGCCTACCCCAAAAACACGCTGCCAAAAGCGCATCTTTAAGCTCAGGTCGCGCACCCGATACAGAATAATCTCCTCTGTGTGCAGGTTCAGCAGTCCGGTTTCCAAAAATAACCGGTCCTCGCTCAGCGAATAGCGGGTGAAGCTGAGCGGCAGCCCTAAAATACGTTTGCGGTCTTTCCAAAGATATTGTATCGGTTCCAGCTTCTCCATCAAAGCCACTCCTCTCGTTCGCTTATTTTTTCAGCAGCGCAGAAATCCGCGCAACCGCCTCCTTGGTTTTTTCGCGGTCGCCGAAGCCGGTCAGCCTGAACCAGCCCTCTCCGTTCTCGCCAAAGCCTGCGCCCGGCGTGCCTACCACCGCCGCATTCTCCAACAGATAGTGGAAAAACTCCCACGACTTCATATGGTTCGGGCACTCCATCCAGATATAAGGCGAATTCGCGCCGCCGAAAAAGCGGATTCCCAGCGCAGTGAATGCGTCCGCAATGATGCGCGCATTTCCCTTATAATAGTCGATCGCTTTGTGGGCCTGCTGCATCCCCTCTTCGGTGAAGACCGCCGCCGCGCCGCGCTGCACAATATACGGTACACCGTTGAATTTGGTCGTCTGACGGCGGTTCCACATGCTGCGCAGCGAGAGGGTCGCGCCATTCGCGCCCTTGCGTTCCAGCGCATGAGGAACGATAGTATAAGCGCAGCGGGTACCGGTAAAGCCTGCGGTTTTAGAAAGCGAGCAAAACTCAATTGCGCATTCCTTGGCGCCTTCCACCTCATAAATGCTGTGCGGCAATTGCGCATCTCCAATGAACGCTTCATAAGCCGCATCAAACAGCAGCACCGCTTCCCTTTCGCGCGCATAGTCGACCCATGCTTTCAGCTGCTGCTTGTTGTAGACCGCGCCGGTCGGGTTGTTGGGGGAGCACAGATAGATCATGTCCGCAGAAACCGCGGGATCCGGCATAGGCAGGAAGCCGTTTTCAGCGGTCGCATTCATGTAGAGAATTTTACGTCCACTCATAATATTGGTATCCACATAAACCGGATAGACCGGATCTGGCACCAATACAGTGTTATCTGCCGCAAACAAATCCACAATATTTCCGACATCGCTTTTGGCGCCATCGCTGATGAAAATTTCATCCGCCGCAATCGAAACGCCGTTTTTTGCATAGTAGGCTGCGATGGCTTCGCGCAGAAAGTCGTAGCCCTGTTCCGGCCCATAGCCGCGGAAGGTGGCGGCATCGCCCATCTCATCAACCGCGGCGTGCATTGCAGAAATGACCGCCGGCATCAGCGGCAGGGTGACGTCTCCGATTCCCAGCCGAATAATTTCCTGCTGCGGGTTTTCCTGCGAAAAAGCGGCCACCTTCTTTGCGATATCCGAAAACAGATAGCTGTCCTTCAGGTTTTGGTAATTTTCGTTGATATGTGCCAAACAAATCTCTCCCTTATCAAAAGTCTTTGATCATGTCCTTCGCGCCTGCTGAATTGGAGATTGCGGCGGGCGCAAGCAAAGCGCAATGCAGCCGCTTACAGCTGTAATGTGATCTCGCCATCAAACACATGTGCAGCAGCCCCCTGCATCCGCACGGTATGGTCTTCCTGGTAGGTAATTTTCAGTTCACCGCCGCGCAGCCTCACGGTCACCTCCTGCCCGACGTCGCAGTGATCGTTGATGCAGGCGGCCACCACCGATGCACATGCGCCGGTGCCGCAGGCGAAGGTTTCGCCGCTGCCGCGCTCCCAAACGCGCATTTTCACCGTCTGCCGGTCGATGAGCTCGACAAACTCGGTGTTGATGCGGTCGGGAAACTTTTCGTGATGCTCGAATAGCGGGCCGATCTGCTCCAGCGGCAGGCTATCCACATCGTCACAGAAGATGACCGCGTGCGGATTCCCCATCGAAACGCAGGTGACCAGATAAACCTCGCCGCAAACCAGCATCGGCTGGCTGACAAACTCAGGGTAGTCGGTTTCCACAGGGATCGCCTTGGCTCGCAGCACCGCCTCCCCCATGTCCACCGCCACGGTCGAAACCTTCCCGTCCTCCACCGTCAACGCCAAGCTCTTCACACCGCTCTTGGTGTCGATTTGCAGCTCGGTTTTGCTGGTAAGTCCGTTGTCATACACATATTTGCCCACACACCGGATGGCGTTGCCGCACATGTTCCCTTCCGAGCCGTCTGCGTTAAACATCCGCATTTCAAAATCTGCGCGCTCGGAGGGACAGATCAGCACCAGTCCATCCGAACCGATGCCAAAATGCCGGTCGCTGATCAGCTGCGACACCCGCTCGGGGTTGTGAAGCTTGCTTTCCAGGCAGTTTACATAAACATAATCGTTCCCTAACCCGTGCATTTTGCTGAAATGGATTTTCATTTTGAACCTCCGTCCCATGCCAATATTATCATACCTCCAAAGAACCCCATTCCTTCTTTGGAGACCTGAGCACACCACCAAGGGCGGCTCTGTTTCGCATCCCCTGGTCAACCGCGCTGTGCGCGCTGGCAGGAAGATGCCAAACACAGAAAAAGAGCGCCTCTTTTTCAATAGACTACAATCCCAGTTTAACGCAAAACCGCAAGCCTGTAAAGTGGTAAACGCAAATCTCTTTATATCTGCCCAAAACAACCAGAATTTCAGCATACCGGTTGGGAAAATTTTGCATAGGCCAAAATGATTTTGCTTGTGCTCGCCTGGTGGTTGTGCTAGAATTGAGCATAATGAGGTGAAGAAGATGAAACGAATTGAAATTTTTGATTCCACCTTGCGGGATGGCGCACAAGGGGAGAATGTCTCCTTTTCGGTGGAAGATAAATTAAATATCGCCAGAGCACTGGACGGGTTGGGGGTCGAATATATCGAGGCGGGCAACCCGTTTAGCAATCCAAAGGACGCCGCATTCTTCCAGCGCGCGGGCGAGCTGCGGCTGGAACGGGCGCATTTGGTTGCATTCGGTTCCACCCGGCGGCGCGGGGTGCGTGTGGAGGAGGACAAAAACTGCGCAGCGCTGCTGGCAGCTGGGACCGAGTGTGTCGCAATTTTCGGCAAGAGCAGCGATTGGCAGGTGCGTGAGGTATTGGGCGCAACGCCGGACGAGAACCTGCAAATGATTTCCGATACGGTTGCATGGCTGACAAAATCCGGCCGACGGGTGTTCTTTGATGCCGAGCATTTCTTTGATGGCTATAAGCACAACCCCTATTACGCGGTCCAGACCCTGCGCGCCGCGTTCGATGCGGGCGCACACAAGCTGGTGCTGTGCGATACCAACGGCGGCTGCTTCCCGCAGGAGGTTCGCCGGATCACCCTGGAGATGGAACAGCAGTTTCCTGGCGCAATTGGGATTCACTGCCATGACGATACCGGCTGTGCGGTTGCGAACACGCTGGCAGCGGTGCAGGCTGGCGCCAGCCATGTGCAGGGCACACTGATTGGTATTGGGGAGCGATGCGGCAATACCAACCTGTCCACCGTGATTGCCAACCTCCAACTGAAACAGGACTACCACTGCATCCCAAACGACCGTCTTGTGCGGCTGACGCCAACCGCCCGCCTGCTTGCAGAAATCTGCAATATTCATCTGCCGCACACCATGCCCTATGTGGGAAAAAGCGCGTTCGCCCACAAGGGCGGAATGCACGTGGACGGTGTGCAAAAAAATTCCGCCGCGTTTGAGCACATCAGCCCGGAAAAGGTGGGCAACCGGCGCCAGATTTTGCTTTCGGAGGTCGCCGGGCGGGCAGCGCTGGCCGCAAAAATCTGCGAATTTGTGCCGGAGCTGTCCAAGGATTCTCCCGAGCTGGCAGCGCTGGTGGAAAAGCTCAAGGAGCTGGAATATGAGGGCTACCAGTTTGAGGCCGCAGCCGCCAGCTTTGAGATGGTCGTACTCAAGGAACTGGGGCGGTTTCTGCCGTTTTTCCATCTGGAGCTGTTCCGGATTATCGGGGAGCAGGACACCTATAACCGGCATATGGCCTCCGCAATGGTCAAGCTGCGGGTGGATGAACAGTATGAAATCACCGCGGACGAGGGAGATGGTCCGGTTCACGCGCTCGACCGCGCGCTGCGCAAGGCGCTGGAGGTTTTTTATCCAACCTTGGCCGGCGTGCGGCTGATCGACTATAAGGTGCGTGTGATGGAGGCGGGCAAGGCAACCGCCTCGATGGTGCGGGTTTTAATTGAGTCCTCGGACGGCGCGCATTCCTGGACAACCGTTGGCGTCTCAAAGGATATCATCAACGCCTCTATCCATGCGCTGATTGACTCGATGGAATATAAGCTGTATTGTGACCAGATGGCCGGACGGCTGATGAGAAAGGAGCGCACACAATGACACGAGAAGAATTGATTCCAATTTTGCAAAGGTTAAATCCGGCACAGCTCAAGGATGGGCCCACCGCAGTGGTAATCAAAAGCTGGGGCCGTCCAAAGCCGCTGGTAGTGGAGCAACGCGGGGAAAATTTGAGGATCTCCACCTGTGGATTGCTACGGCGGTGTATCATGACCATCCCAAAGCGCGAAATTTTTCCTGTCTCTGAACAGGAATAGCCATATCAAACCAGCGCGTTTTACCGCTGTAGGATTTTATTTAGATATCCATCAAATGGTTCTTGTTTTTTATCTTGCGTTATGTTACAATACATTTAGACATCAATCTAAATTATTCAAGGAGGCGAAGTCATGGGCTTTCCAGAAACATTTAAGGCATTATCCGACCCAACCAGACGCCAAATTTTGGATATTTTAAAGGATGGTGCAAAGTCCGCAGGCGAGATCGGCAGTTATTTTGATATGACCGGCGCGACCATCTCCCACCATTTGAGCGTACTGCGCGACGCAAAACTGGTAAGTGACACCAAGCGCGGGAAATATATCTATTATGAGCTGAACATGTCGGTGCTTGACGAGCTCATTGGCTGGGCAGCTTCCCTGAAAGGAGCAACAAAACATGAAGCGATGCAAGATAACTATGCTATGGATACTGGCGCTGCTGCCACTGCTGTTGACCGCAGCCGTTTACCATAAATTGCCGCAGCAGATCCCCACCCATTGGGATTTCAGCGGCACCGTCACCTATAGCAGCAAGCCGCATATCTGGTTGCTGGCTGGCCTGTCGGTTTTGATGGCGGCATTTTATATGCTGCTTCCCAAAATTGACCCGCGCCGCTACAATTACGACCGCTTTGCGGGAAGCTACTGGAATTTTGGCATTTTATTGATGGGATTTTTGCTGGGAATGCTCTTGTTGGTCCTGTCGGAAAGTCTCTGGCCCCACCAGATTCCGGTCGGACGGGTGGTTGCCGGCGGACTGGGGCTCATGTATTTGTTCTTGGGGAACATGCTGCCAAAGATCAAAAACAATTTCTTTATGGGGCTGAAAAATCCTTGGACCCTCTCGGACGAGGATGTTTGGAACCGCACCCACCGGCTAGGCGGCATTCTGTTGTTTCTCAATGGTGGTATTATATTGGGGAGTTGCTTTTGGCTTTCGGAGAAAATGCTGTTTGGTCTGCTGTTTTGCGGGCTGCTCTTTAGCACGCTGATTCCCAATGTGATGTCTTATCTTTGGTACCGGCAAAAGGAACATTCCAAATAAACCGCAAACCGGACTGTCAATGAGCAGTCCGGTTGTTTTATTTTAAAAAGCGGTTGTAGTCCAATGGTGGAATGTAGGAAAAGCTTTCCGGGATATTTTAGGAATTTTGCTATCTTTCTTGTGAAAATGC
>CAJUJI010000012.1 GCA_910586875.1 uncultured Anaerotruncus sp.
ACGCCGGTAACGGGGGTTCGATTCCCCCACGGGTCATTTGGCGAAGCTGCTCGGACGCAGTCCGAGGAGGTCGTCTCCATGCCGAAGGCATTCCGCTTAGAGAGTCCGGAGCGCAAGCGACGGGTCGTCGCAGACGACACCAAGCGGAGGACATCCAGTTGGTGTAAATAACGCTGAGGTCCCACCTGTTCCCATTCCGAACACAGAAGTTAAGCTCAGCAGTGCCGAAAATACTTGGCGGGAAGCTGCCTGGGAAGATAGGTCTATGCCAGCACTCTCTCCAGCATGGCGGCCGCTATGCTGGAGAATCTCCTTTCATTTTGCCTTAATAGCTCAGTCGGTAGAGCATGCGGCTGTTAACCGCAGGGTCGTTGGTTCGAGTCCAACTTGAGGCGCCAATAGTTGGTGTAAATAACGTTGAGGTCCCACCTGTTCCCATTCCGAACACAGAAGTTAAGCTCAACAGTGCTGAAAATACTTGGCGGGAAGCTGCCCGGAAAAATAGGTCTATGCCAACTTAAAAAGAACAGACCGAATTCGGTCTGTTCTTTTTTATATATCAGAATGCCCACAAGCCCACCCTCGCCGCAACTATCAATATCCAGGTAATAACGATAACAAGGAATAATGGATACTTATATAACAGGACTGGGTATTACAATACAATTGGGAATCGAACCCATATGGTACCCTGCCATATCCGAAGGCAGACAGAACCCCTGTCCTAGGTGGATATTCGCCCAACCGCGGCTACTCACATTTTTTACATTTTCTTTTTTGGGAGTGGTACCCGAATTTGCAACAGTTCTTTCAGGTTTTCAAGGATCGTTTCGCTGGTGACATTGGCCATCAGCCAGCGTCCACCATTCAAAGGCTTGGTATTTTGATAGAGCGTTTGCAAATAGGGGTCACAAAGCGGCAAAAGCGCCTCAGCTTCGGGCGCCTGCTGACCACTGATAGAAAGCATACAGGTGAAATATCCCTCGTGGATATATAAGGTGCAAAGCGCTTTGCCTGACTTTTTATATTTTACATTCCAGCCAGGCTCCAGACTGCATTTGCTATATTCAATCGAAGGGGTTACTTGATAACCAGTTTCGATAAATTGACAAAACGTATTCCAGAAAGGGCTTTGGATATATTCAGCAATTTGCGCAAGGGTTGGCTGCTTATTTTGGGGATAGCTTTCATTCCATTTCATAAAAACTCCTTATAGTAGCTCAGTGGTCCAATTTATCTCCTGTATTCGGGTGTCCAGCTCGCGCAGCTGCTTTGCAAGATGATCAACCTCCTTTTGCTTTTCAGCAATGTTAACAGTACTGGAAATACGCAGCTCCGAACTGGAATAGCGTTGAAGCCGTGCGGAGGCTTTTTCCAAAAAAGCGCGCAGGATGGATAGCTTTAGGGTGAGCACATCCTTTTGCGCAAGCAGGTCCACCAGCGAAGCCTCGCCAACCATTGTTTGATTATTGGTATGGTTGATGCGCCGGATTAGCGACTCAAGCTCCACGCAGTTTTGGTTTAGTTCCTTCAGCAGCTCTTCAGGCTCTTCGGAGATGGTATCGCCCTCTTGAACCTTGGCGTTGTTGAGTAGGCGTTCCCGCAGCTGGGAAATTCGTGTTTGTAGATCGGCGCGGTCGTGAAGCGCAACTGCTAGTTTCATAAAATATCTCCCCAAAAGAAAATTTGTCAAATATTATTTCAGATCCCTTTTATTGCTAGATCAACGATCTCATCAACCGTTGGCTCATTGGGCAGGCCAACCAATTGCGGATAATAGATTAAATCACTCCCACCTGGGTGGTTGATTCCTTTCTTAAATTTTATGACTAACGCACAATGCGCCTCCTCGGTCAGTTGTCTTCCGGTCTTTTTATCACGTACACGTATAATGCTTTCCACTAGATCAGTCAATTCTTCTCTGGATAATTTTTGTTCCATATGGCAACCTCTGCAAGCCTCAATGATAGAATCCACTAATAATATTATGGCATAGAACAAATGAATTGTCAATAATAGGATATAGAACAAATAATTTTTCAGTAGAAGGAAATTTTCAAATGGAATTTGTTAGAGAGCAAACGAGAAAGGAGGTCGATAAAAATGGTTCTGTACCGGCCGGTAGGTGAGGCTGAATATCTTTTGATCGTACAAAGCGGCTACAGGTCTTTTCCGCCGCGTCTGCCAGAGCAGCCAATTTTTTATCCGGTTTTAAACGAGTGGTATGCAATAGAGATTGCAAGCCGGTGGAATCAAAAAAGCAAAGACTCCAATTATAAGGGCTATGTCACACGGTTTACGCTGGAGGACACATTTGCCGCGCGATATGAGGTGCATACAGTGGGCGCAGGCTACCATCAGGAGCTGTGGGTACCCGCAGAGGAATTGGAAGCGTTTAACCGGCATATCTGTGGCAAAATAGAGATTGTCGCGCAATTTCCAAAAAAATGAGCCGGATGCAATACATCCGGCCCAAGTCTGTTTGAGGTGTGTTTTGAGGAGGGTAGAGATACTCAAGATATTTGCGGCTTATCTCGAGTACAGTTTTATTATAAACCATTTTTCTGGAAATATGTTACGGATTCATGTACGAACCTTTAAAAAAAGGTGCTTTTTCTCTGAATAAATTATGGATGCTGCTAAAAATAAATGAATTTTTCGCAGAAAAAGCGAGAAAATAAAGGCTTATAATTTGAATTGCGTGAAATCCTATGTTATACTATAGGAGAAAGAGTTTTATACTCAAAAAGGGAATCTATATTGGCAACATGAGTAGGAGGTTTTCGGATGCAGGAGCTAACACAAAAGGAAAAAGCAATTTTGGAGGTAATCGGCAATTCAATCAATCGTGGGATGGCTCCCAGTGTGAGAGAAATCTGTATACAGCTTGATATAAAATCTACCTCCACGGTACATCGCTACTTGAACAGCTTACAGGAAAAGGGATATATCCAGCGTGAGGGCAAGCTGAATCGGGCAATCCGGCTGCCAAACAGCAGTGTTTCGCGAATTCCGCTGATGGGAATGGTCACTGCGGGACAACCTATTTTAGCGGCGGAGTCGATAGAGGATTATCTACCGATTCCACACTGTGAGGATGCGAATGAAATGTTTGCATTAAGGGTGCGTGGGGAAAGCATGATTAAGGTAGGCATTTTGGATCAGGATATCCTGATCGTTCGCCGCAGTAAAACTGCGGCGAATGGGGAAATCGTGATTGCGATGATTGATGATGAAGCAACAGTCAAGCGGTTTTATAAGGAGGATGGCAGATATCGTTTACAGCCGGAAAACGATACGATGGAGCCCATCTATACAGATCATGTGGAACTGCTGGGGAAGGTTGTAGGGCTGCACCGCAGATACGAATGAGTTTTTGCTTGCCCTCCCCTATGTGATAGCGTGTATGAAAAGCTTTCGTACACCTTTTGCGCTGCTGGCCTAAGAGCTGCCGCCGTGCGGCGGTTGGCCTCTGCATATCCTGCAGCAGCAGTCAAAAGGGGAGGGAGCTTAAAAGCAGGTTTTTAAGCGATATAAAAGAGAAAGCTCCATCGGGGCTTTCCTTTTTGCACGCAACGGGCCTTGTCCATTGGGAGATGGCTGTGTAGAGTTGCAAAAACAAACAGAGGGCAGTTGGCCCTCTGTTTGTTTTTAGGCAAATCCGCAGTCGTTATAATCCTCCCAGCGCTTACGGTAGGCGCGTTCGTTTAAATGACGATAGACCAGGTATCCCGCTGTTACGCAGCCGATGAGCAGCGATATGGTCAGCGGAATGACCCAGGTAAGCAGGGAACATTTTTTCTTTTGCATACAGCTTCCCTCCTGATAAACAGGTTATTTGATATTCCTAAATTCTATCATATCGCAAAAAAGCCAGAGCGTCAAGACAAACAAGAAACGCCGCCACCAGCACGGTGACAGCGTTATGCTCCAAGTGTTCGCCCAGCCGACTTATTTGGAGGCGGCAGCGAGCTTTTTCATCAGCGCGGACTTTTTGTGCGCAGCTGTATTTTTGTGCATAATTTTTCTGGCAGCAGCCTGGTCCACCTTTTTGATTGCAAGGCGAATCGCTGCAACGCAATCCTCTGCACCTGCTGCAACAGCAGCATCAGCTTTCTTCAAGGTAGTCTTCAGGTTGGTTTTGAAAGCACGATTCTGGAGTGTCTTTTTCTCACTGATAAGCACTCTTTTTTTCGCAGATTTAATGTTCGGCATAGGTAACACCTCCTTAATTTATTAGACAGTACAAGTTATAATACCACCTTTTCCGGTAAAAATCAACCCCTTTTCCAAATTTTTTTATTTTTCGCGCCCGCATGATTTTACTGCTAACGATACAACATATAACAATAGGTTACATCCTTATCGTTTAGATGTGGAATGGCATTGTTGCTTGCGGACAGCATGGAAATAACGCCGAAGCCGCGCTCCTCCCCTGTGCCCATACCGGAGGTTCCGTCCTCAATAAATGCGGGTGAGGAGGCCCCCTGTTTGCTTAGAAAGGCGCAATAGGCCATCATATTACCGGTTCCGCCACTCGCGACCAAAGGAAGTTTATCCACCGCAAAAATGATGCCAAAGGATGGAATATACCCCAGATCGATAATCCGAAAGGACTGCCCATTGCCAACATAGCTGCCAAATACCGGCGCGCCGCTGTTCCAGCTCTGACGCTCCTGCGCTGTGATATGAATTGCGGTGTTGCCGGTATGCGCAGCAAATGCCGCATCAATTTTGCTGTTATCGCTGTTAAAATCCGCCATCTTTGGCTTATCCGAACCAACCCATTGATTCAGCTGCAAATTTGCAGTTTTGTTGCTGCTTGCCAAATCATCTCCCCCTTATCCTTCTAAAAATGTATATCCATTGGTATCAAACTGTGTCCAGGTAAATGCTTTCGCTTCCAGCTCGGACGCGGTATATCCGGCGGCGTCCAACTGCGACCAGTCCGGCCCACCGGTTTCCAGCCGCACTGGGACGCCCGCTGGAAGAAACGCCAGTGCAAGGTCCTGGAGCTGTTCGGAAGATGCTACAATACCTTGCAGTGTGTCGTAATACAGCACAACCGTATTTCCTGCCTCCTGCACAATCACCTGTGCTCCAAGTGCCCGTAAACGCTGTTCCAGTTCGGCAAGCGACCACCCCTTATAACCGGTCAGGAGCAGATCAAACGCCTGTCGCAATTCAGCATGTGTCAGCTGGGCCGGTGGCTCATACCCCAACAACCGGCAATACTGTATGAGCTGGGCAGATTCCATTCGACTAGGGCAGGTAAGACGCTCCAGCCTTTCCAGCTGCTGTTCAAGCAGCGCAAATCCCGCCTGGTATGCAGCTAGCTCACCCGCTACAATACCCCCCGATTGTGGACGGTACAACCCCAACGAGGCGAGTCGTTCCGCTAGCCTCATACCGGTCCTCCCATCTGCGCAATCGAGATGCTTCCGGCGCGTAAAACCTGCCCAGCGGTTGCATATACGTCCTCCGTCGGCGCCAACAACAAACAGTTCTTGACCAGTCTGCTTTCCATCACCAGCTGGTATAGCTGCGCACAGGTCAGTCGTTTGCCAATCGGCAGTTGATTGAGCTGATCCTTTAGCAAGGCTTGCAATTTTGAAACGGCCTGTTCCAACACACCTATCGGTTCGATTTGTAAGGTCACATCCACCGGTTTGGGAACAGCATTTTGTACCAGCACGGTGCTGCAAGGCTCCCGCAGCGCCTGCATCCGCTGCATCATCTCGCCGATGGTCTCCATTGGAACCAGCTCCTCCCCTGCTGCAACGTAAATGGTGATGTTGCGCGCATCATCACAGTGTACAACCGCATCCTGGATGCCAGGCTGCTCCAATGCCAATGCGCGATAATATGCGCCATTTGCGCCATTGCTGTGCCCCGACCAGCTCGCCAACAACCGCTGTCGCAACTGACGGTCATCCTCCTGTTCATAGCCGCCGGTAAACTGCCAGGGATTGGTGACTGTGTAACGTTCGTTCCGGCAGCGCACCACCTGTTCCGGCAAAATATTCCCACGGCTGCCCGCCTGCACCGCGCGAGCGCTCGCGAATGCTTGCAGATGATCCGCGGCAAAAACAGCTTCCTCTGTGGTTTCAAATGCGAGCCCTTCAGCGGTTTCACAAAGCAGACCGGCTGGCAACCGCACCTCGGTACCTGCAAAGCTGCGCTGAAAGCGAAGCCGTCCATAAGCGCAGCTTGCGGGCTTGCGCACCAATCCGCGTGCAGCAGCGTGAAATTCCAGCGCCTCCCCGCTGGCGGTTGCAGGAAATGCCTGTTGATAGGCACTTTCCAGCCGCTCGCTGAGCAAAGCCAGCTGCTCGGCCAGCAGCCGAAAGCGAATTGCAGGGTCGGATGCCTCATGCAGCGCAAGTCCGGTAGCCGCCTCGTAATGTTGTGCCATGAGCTGGTAAAAATCCTGTGCTGTGTTCATAATTTCACCTCCAAAACTGCATCAAGCACATCTCCTTTTAGCTGAATTGCCAGCTGTAGCTGGTCCCTTTTTGGCTGGTAGGTGCATTCCACCCCATATACGGTCACTTCCGGTAAGGGTACAAGCGCCTCCCGCACCAATGCAAGCGCCTGCACCTCCAGCGCATGGCGGCTGCCGGTGCGCGGTAGCTGCCGCAGACGGCTGCCGAACCAGGGTGCGCCAGGTAACGAGCCTTGCCTGGTTTTCAGCAGAATAATCGCCCGTTGCAGCAATGCCTGCGCACCAGTGAGTATAACAGGGGTGCCGTCGCCATTGATGGCAAGCTCTCCATCCTGTAATAGAAGATCCATAAAATTCCCCCTTTTTTTGCCGTGTTTAAAGGATATAATTGCTGTTAAGCAGGGTCAAAACCGTGCTGCAACCGCCGGCCGACATGCGGTGCCGCACCTGGTAGACAAACAGCTCGCTCCATTGGTAAAGCCCGGCGTCCACATTCGCCCGATCACAAAAGCGCGCCTCCAATAGCCCCGGACAGGTCAAGGTGATCACCCGCTTGCCAAGCATCGAATGGCGCACGCGGATCATCCCTTCCATCTCGCCACCGCCGCTAAACGGGGTGAACTCCTCCGCGGGGATCAGATAACGTTTGCGGGTCAACCCCAACGACCTTTCCTCCGGATTGGTATAGGAATAGCTGTATTGCCCATCACTATCGCGTATAAGGAACTTTGTAATAGGAGAATAGCGGTCGTTGGTAAATTTTAAGCTGCTAAAGTGCAGCGCATCCTTCTGCCGGTTGGAGAAGGTCAAGGTCCCGCGTACTGGCGGGTGTGCAGAGAGAATAATCTCTCCATAATCGCTGACATAGGCGCACCCATACTGCGAACTGCGCAGGAAGTTAAAGAACGCCTCCCATTCGGTGGTTCCTTTGAGAACCTGGTAACGGTTGAAGAACGGGTTGATGCTGGCGTTTGGCAGCATCAGTCCATATGGTTTGACATGCCAATTATACATGTCGAGCAGATAAACATTGGTGTAATTGCGAGGTGCCGCCTCGTTATCCAACAGTCTTGCGCCGATGCTGCGGGCCAGTATGGTCAGCCGCCCGCCACGGTCGTCGTAGGTATAGGTCTGCTCGTCTATGAAGCCTGCGAACAATTTGGTCTCCCCATGGTACAGATCAATCCGAAATAATTCCGAATGTGCACGCAGGCAGGGGAAAACTGCTTCAAAGGACTGTGCAGGCGAATCGAACGACTTTACCAACTCGAATGCAAGCGGCGCAGGCAGCTGAACCTGCTGGTCACTGCTGTTGTAACCGAGCACCCGCAAATTTTCAGGTAGATAGCTCATGACCCGCCTCCTTCACACTCGATAAACTCCACATAATAGGAGATAATCCGCCCATCCCCCTGTGCAGCGAAGCCAAAACGGGAGACATACGCGGAAAATTGCCCGCCTGCGGGCAGATAAAGGGTGGCCGCTGCGCTGCTGCTGCAAGCGCCGGACAAGGTGTTGAGCTGGGCAAGTGCTGCATCGGCGGTCGCTGCAAACAGCTCCCCTTCGCAGCGGACCACCCGCGCCCGTTTGCCCAGATTTTGCGAAAGCACCCCGCGCGACGGTTGTAGATGCGTGGCAATGCTATTGGAGAAGGAAAGCTCGATTTTGCGCGGGTTATGTGGGAACACATAGCTTCCGAACTGCATCGCAGTCATTCAATCGCCTCCATTCGGTAGGCAATCGGATGCGGATAGCGCCGCGCCTGTGTCTTTAGCTGGTCGTTCATCTGCCCGAGCAGATTGCTGTCACCGCTTATGGCAGGTTGATAGGTAACCTCTGTGGCACCCTCCCCCGAAAGGGTAAACGCTGTCTCTGGGCGGGCGTATTCGGTCAACCGAGTGCCGGCGCCACCGGACTGCTCAAGGGCAGCAAGCGGCTGCGGAGCCTGTGTTTGCGCAGGAAAGGCGGATAGGGTCGGTGGCGCCGCTAGCGGTGTGGTAAAGTCCGCAAGGACGGACGGCGTCGCTGCTTGTGCGGTAAAATCGGTGAGTGGCAGCGGCAAAGCGTCTGTTGGCGCAGCCTGTAAAGGCAAAGGTTGCTCCTGCACGGCGGACGGCAGCTCTAATGCTGCCGCGCCACCCGTCTGAAGATAGTTGTCCCAAACCAGCGGGACCTCTGTTTTCAGCGGATACTGAACCGCCGTATGGCTCTCTGCAAATTTCCGGTAAACATCCAGATGGGCTGCCAAATCCGCCAAAAGGTTATACTCCATCCGCATCCTCCCCCTCATTCACAGCGCCCTCTTCCCAGCTGGAATGCTCCCAGTATTGCCGCGCCAGCTCTGCCAGCTGCGCCAATGTGAACCGCCGCAGCAATCCGGCCGCACAATAGGGGCGCTGCTTTTTATCAATAGCCCGCCAAACCAGCGCGCAGTTGTAAGCCAGCGCCCAACCCTCACGCGGCGCAACCCCTCTGCGCAGCAGCAAAGGCAGCATCCGGCCTGCCCAAAGCGGAAGCTTCAGCTGTTCCGCAGCTGATAGCGGGCGTAATACAGGCGTTTTCACAGCGCAACCTCCATGCGGGAGGTCGCCACAATCGAAACGGTTTCATACAGCAAATCGCTCAGCGAGACCGACTCGTCAATGGATGCCCACTGGCAGCCGGAATAGATGATTTTATGATTCGGGTACATGACCACCAGGTTAAAGTCGCTGGCGTCATGGAAGTTGACATCGCTGCCGCTGCCGCAGAGCATCACACGGGTCAGCTCGATCAGATATTTGACCCGTCCGCCAACCGTTCCAACCGGCTCCGCCGAGCCAAACGCCTCCACATAGCGGCTTTCACGGCTTGTTTTGGATTTATAGCTCTGCGCCACTGCAACCTTTACTCCATCAATTTCAATGTAAATATCCTTACTTGTAGGAAAGCTGATAAACGACATAGAATACCTCCTTTAAATCGTTTGGTAGGGTGAAGCGAGGCTTTTGTAAAAGCCCCGCTTTCGAGCAAAACGCTTGCCCTTTTTGACCGGCTATGCGTTAGATCAGCAGCTCCGCCGAAATAACAATCTGATTTAATTCCGGTGCAACCTGTATTTGCAGCACAGCTTCCGCAATTGCAGGGTCTTTTGGATGGATTTGCACAATTGGCGGCTGAAAGCTTTCGATCACGCCCGCTATCCGCAGCCGTTCCAGCTCAACTGTAATCTGGGAAGCAATGCTCTCACGGGTTGCAAGGTTATTTCTGCGCCCCTTCAGCCGGCTTTTGATCACACCGCGGATGGTGTGTAGCACCTCATCTACCGCCAGCACCGAGGAAACGCTTGCCCAGGTGCGGTTTTTAGGTGCGCGGCTGGTCAAAGCCCGCACACATTCCACCGCACTACCATAGCGCACAAACGGCGTCACCCCTGCCGCCAGCAGCATTTCCACCTGTGCTGTGGTGAGCGTCCCATCAAAGCTGGAAGCATCTAGCGGGAGTGCAAGCCCGTTCAAGCTTTGCTGTGCACCACACGCCGCGATCGCCGCCGCAAACGCCGCAGCGGTCCGCACGGTATGACTGCCGCCATCACAGGCAACCGCCACCCGTTCACAGCAGAGCTGCGCAGCCAACGCAGGCGCTTGCTCCAATGCGGCTGCAATCACTGCAACCCGCTCCTGTCCCAGCTGCGCCGCCCGTTCCAGCGCCGCAGGCAGCGTTTGCGCGCCGCCATCGCAAACCACAATCGAGAGCTCCTCCAACCCATCCAGCTTTTCAAATGCCGCAGCATAGTCGGTGCCGGCTGCCAGTGCATAAACCGGCGAAGCACCCGCTGCCAGCAGCGCTTCGACCATCTGGTAAAGCGCGCTTGTCTCTCCGAATACAAGCGCATCCTCCAGCCGTTCTATTTTTGTTGCTGTCTCAGGAATATTTTCCAGCTCCTGCGCCGCCTGCGCAACCGCCGCAACCCCACTGCGTCGGTGTGCCGCAGCAGAGACCATCTGCCCGTAAACGAATACGCCCGGCCGCAGGCTATTTGGCAATCTGTTCATCCTCAACACTCCTTTTCTGTTTTAGTAATACCTGTGTAAGCGGTACGCCAGAATCATCCTCTGACCAGCCGATCATCCCATGCAGGGTTGTTTTTGCGCAAAGCAGCAGCATATCCCATTCGCGGCGATATTCCACCTCTCCGCAGCCGACCGCGCAAACTCCGAACTGCCCGCGCGCCCGCAGCAATGCGGTACAAAGCTGCTCAAAAATTGTCTGACAGCCCCCTGGATATCCCACAGGACAGAGGATATCAAAGCGCAGGGTAATCTGCGCTTGTCCATCCCCATTTGGCAGCTCCAACCGGTCGATGCCGACCGCCACCCGCGGCTGTTTGCAAGGGAGCCTCCCCCACACCGCAGGATATTCGGTCGCCACCTGGATTTGCTCCAGCCGCTCCCCCAAATAGTCAGCAACCTGCTGTTTAAGCTCGGTAAACGGGTCCATCTTCCTCCTCCATTCGTTTCAGCGCCGCCCAACGGTAGGCCGGCTGCCCCTGCCAATAAAAATCCTCACAAATCAAAACAACAAACAAATCCTGCCCCGCAGCCAGCAAACTCCCCACCGCTACCAGCTCTCCGCCGCCGTCCACCGGTCCGTAGTAAAGGTACTCCCGCGGGTCCTGCCGGCCGAATACCGTTTGTTTTTGTGGCTGAAAGGTCAGATTGGTATGCAGCCGCGGGAAGATGCAGGCGGTGAAGGAGGCCTCCCCCACCTGCACCGGCCGCCCACAGCGAGCAATCGCCTGCTGGATTGCCTTTAGCGTATCCATGAATCCACCTGCCTTAGTCCGGCGCAGCAGCCATCCAGCAGTGGCGCCGCTGCTGCAAGCAGCTCCTCCTGTAGCGTGCGCACATCCTCCAGCCTACCGCTTTCGCTGCTATTGGAGACGCTCACCTCTCCGATTTTTACACTGCTTGCACTACCGTCCTGGCGTAGCAGCCGGTACTGATAATAGGCCATTCCCGCCGCCGCCAGCGCCAGCCGCGCATCAGCTGTATCGGCATCCTCCCGCAGCATCCCCTCCAGACGAGCGGCCGCCGCATCGCAAAGAACCGACCACTCCTGCGCCTGTTCCAGCGACAGTCCGCTCAACCGTGCAAACTGCGCAAGCACCTGTGTTGCGTCCATAGTTCGCCTCCTTATGATGCTTTCTTCAGGCTCAATACTTTGCACGCATCCGGGAAGATTTTTGCAAAGCCGGAGATGGAGGTGACCGCCGCACGTTCCAGCTGGGTATCGATGAGGCGGTCCGCATCCACCAGAATGTCACCGGTCGTGACCATCTCCAATGCAAAGTTGCGATCCAACCCAATCAGGGTGCCAGCCGGCGCCGCCTTTGCGCGGATAACCGATGCGCCCAGCGGAGTTCCGATCATGCCGCTGCCCGCAAAGTTCAGCCCGCCATTTGCGTCACGCAGCTCCGGCAGTGCAAGCATCTGCTGCATCATATCCGGCGATGCAATCAGCGTGTTCATCTGGAAGTCTTCAAAGCTGCTCCAAAGGGCCACCAGATCCGCATAGGTCAACGTCGTGCCGGCTGTTTGCAGCGTCTGCGCCTTATTCTGGTTGGCATCATCCGCGGCATCACCGTTGATCAGCACATCGATTGCATCGGCCAGCTGTGCCTGTGTGATGTACGCACCAATCTGTTTAAGCGTAACGGTGAACAGATCAATCCGCTGGAATTTAACCGCTTCATAGGAGGCAACCAGCATACGGCCGCGCTTGGTCAGCCGCACCAGATTGTCCTTGAGCTTAATAACCGTTTCCGGAATTTTTCCGCCCTCCGCGACCTCTTTTGCGGTAGTATCATGCTCAGAGGTCGTGGTGATGGTGCGATAATCCATCGAATTGATGACCGTTTTGGAGGCGACAATTTTGCTGATAATATCGCTCTGATCGGTCCCCTGCATGACTGCGCGCGCCACATATTCCGGAAATAGCGCAGCAGAATCACTGGTTGAGAAGAACTTTGCAATGTTGTCACTGTTTGGGCCGCTCACATGGATATCAAAGCGTTTGAGCTGCCGCTGGAAGGCGTCCAGCTGTGCCAGCTCACCCCCCGCATAGTTGGCAGAAGGATCAAGCCGTTCCAGCTGCACCGAAAATGGGACACCGGATTTGTACATTGCCTTGTCAAGCTTTAGATTCTGATAATTCATAATAGACCCCTTTCTTTTTCCTCAAATTAAGAATGCACCATTTATATCGCTCTGTGCCGCCTGTTCTGTGCCCAACTGCCGCTTTAGCGGGCCGCGTTGTGAGAGCGCCTTGCAAAACGCCTCCAATTCGGAGGTTTCCATCCTTGCAGCAACCCTTTCCACCATCTGAGCGGGAAGCTGTGGTATTGTAAAGGTCACCGCAGCCAGCAGTTTACGCCGCAATCCCTCCTGGTAGGTTTTCCCCGCCTGAACCAGCGCGTCCAGCTGTTTTGCCTGCTGTGCCGAAAGTGTGACCTCCTTGCCTTCCCGCAGCGCCTTTTCCAACACCGGCTCCGGCGCGAAATGCTTGGTCACCCCCGCCTGCCGCTGAGCAGGCACCGCTACAAACGACCACTCATAAGCGTCCACCGGCTCCACCAGCTCCCGCCAGCAGCGCACACCGTTGTATGTCTGCCCCGGCCGGTGCTCACAGGTTTTCTCGCGCAGGTTTGTGCCGCAGACCGAGCAGACCACCCGCTCAACCGCACAACCAACACTCACCTCTTTTTTGATGCCTGCGTCAATCTCCAAAATCAAGTCCTCATTTTTGGGGCAACGCACCATATAAGCCCAAGCCCGCAGCACCGCGTAATTTTCGCCGCCCGCAACCTTGCGTTTTGGGTCATATTCCACCCGCGCATCAAAGATGCGGGCGGTCTGATTTTCGCCTTTTGGGTCATGGTTAAAGATTCCGGTCTTTCCCACATACAGCGCCGCCAGCTTTTCCAGTGAGTCCGCACAAAAACGCTCCTGTTCGCGGTCAATCTCGTTGTCACAGAGCACCAGCGAAAAGAGATACACCTCCTGTGCGTCAAGCTCCCGTCTGGCAAAGCGGTTAATCAGCGCCAGCTGTTCCGGCGTCGCCAAATCCGCTGTTTTCTGAATTTCCGCCTGTTTCATTCTGTTCCCTCCTTTTTTCCGGATGTTCCAGCAAATCCGCCTGCAAATTGATCAGCCGCGCATTCGCAAGCTCTAGCTCATCCTGTAAGTTGATGTTCTCCCAAACAATCTGCGCCTCGCAGCTGTATCCCCGCAGCCGCAGGAACACCGTACAAATCCGCAGCAAAACCGGTGTAAGAATGCGCCGGTAACAC
This sequence comes from uncultured Anaerotruncus sp., assembly GCA_910586875.1. Classification (GTDB taxonomy): domain Bacteria; phylum Bacillota; class Clostridia; order Oscillospirales; family Ruminococcaceae; genus Anaerotruncus. The sequence continues at coordinate 13,776 of CAJUJI010000012.1, forward strand.
TCCAGCTCGGAGGTTAAAATATCCGCCTGCTGGCTGCTCATGCGTTCGGTCGTAGACCAGCTCAGCCCCAGCAAAAACGGCGGAATCCCCAGCTTTGCGACAATCTGTTCCAGCATCTGCCGCACCGGCACCTGCGAGTCAATCAGCTGGTTATCAGCACCGATGACCTTGATGTCAACGTCCCCGACCGCCACAAAGTCCTTAATCTGTCCGGATTTTGCGGCCTCCATCGCATCAGCCCATTCCTTCGCAATTGTTCCTGCGATTTCCTTTGCATAGGCGCGGTCTAGCGCGCTGCCATTCGGCTTGTAGGTAACTGCATAGCGCAAATTTGCGATCCGTTCAAAGTTCTGCCCGATGGAAGCGTAAATTTTGCGCAGCACATCACAGACGAACGGCAGTCCCGCCAGTAGCGACTCGCCGCAGATCTCCCCTGCATGTGGGTTCAGCGCGGAAAACACCAATAGCTGCGGGTAAGGTGCCGGCTGCGGCTCAATGCCATTTTTGACGGTGCACAATACCGTCTCGAATGGGGAATCCCCTTCCCGAAAGACCAATTGCCGCACATCCGCATTGTAAAGCCCCGCGATTTCGTCCCCCTCAGATGTCAGCACAATCTCTCCAACCGCGTTTCCATAGGTTAGCAAACTGTCCAGATAACAACGCAAAAAGCTGTCCATCCCCTGGGACATCGCCCCCACCTTCACCTGTGCAAAAAACCGTTCCAGCTCCTTCTGCGCAGCCGGATTGCTGCACCGCGGCGCGCAGCCGCCCACCAGCCGCCCGATCTTGTCCAGCGCTGCATCGATCACTGGAATATTCCGGCGCAACCCGTCGTATACCATACATTCACGGGTGTATAGCGGGCTGATTCCTTCCCAACGTCCAATCGGCTCCCTGGCGGTCTGAACGCTCACTGCGCCGCCTGACCGCCGAAGGCGTTTCAATAGCTGCAAAAAAACTCCTCCTTTCTTTTATGCTTCGCGTCCGACACTGACAGCGAAGAATCCGTGTGCCGCGCGAGGGCGCACCACCGTCATCACAAAATAGCGCAGATCATCCATTGCATGGTCGTCTGCCTTCACCGGCTCATCGCGGCCGGCGCGCTCGTCCCAGTGGTAAAGCCCAAATTCACGGATAATATCCCTGCAAGTGCTGCAAAACCGCAGTTTTCCCTGCCGCAGCAAATCCCCCACCGTCCGGATGCCATCCGCCACCTGATTTTCGGCTGCGATGGTCTGAAAACGGCCGTGTCTGCGAATGCAGGCGAGGAAGGAGGCCGCAGAGGGGTCCACCACGACCGCCTCGATCGGATAATCTTTTGCCAGCGCTTCCAACGCCTGATAATATTCCTCATCGGTTTTCACTACACCACTGCGGCGTGACGCATAATAATACTCCGCCAGCCGGTACCAAATGCCGTCACTCTCCCCCCAAAGCCCCATCGAGGTGGGATTGACCGTCCCATAATCGCAAGAGATGAAAAACCGACTGCAAACGGGCGCCTGCTCGACCACATGCGCTTGCTCGGAAAACATCGGGTAAACCGCGCCCTGAGCCGCCACCCATTCACCGCGCACAAACCGCTGATAAAAGCTTCCGCTGTACATCTGCTCGTAACGGCGCAGCACCGCAGGAGAAAGGGAAGGATTGTCCCGCATAGTAAAGTGCAGGTAAAGCGCGCCTCGTTCTTTGGCCTTTTGGATCCATTCGGTATAAAACCAGTGATGCGGATTTTCGGGGTTGCAGCTAAACCAGAACCGCGCTCCCTCCACCGAACAGCGCGCAAGCGCCTGCTCCACAAACGAGCGTGGCATCAAAGCAACCTCATCCAGCAGCACCCCCGCGAGCGTAACCCCCTGAATGAGCGCCGCACTGCTCTCATCTCGCCCGCCGAACAGATAAAACCGGCCGGTCTGCCCCCGCCACTCCAAATCAAGGTAGCCTTTAGAGGCGCGGTCCTCACATCGAATCCCCAGTGCTTCCAGCCGTGGCAGCAGCGGTGCGATCATATTTCGACGCAATGCGGTTACCGTTTTCCCACAGAAAGCGAACGATTCCCCATGAAAGCAGCTCATTGCCCACAGCACAAACCCAAGCGAAAGGCACAAGGTCTTGCCACTGCGCACCGCTCCATCACAGATAATTGCGTTACAGCCGTGATAAGGACTTTGCGGACACCACCAATTGATCGCGGTCAGCTGCTTGTGGGAAAAGCGCTGAACCGGCGTCATCCATCCACCTCCCCAGGCTCCTGCTGCCTTGCAGATTGGTTGAGTGCCTCCAGCAGTGCGTTTGCGCCCGCTGCCCCGCCATCTCCCAGCTCTGCAAGCGCAGTCAGTGCACGCAGCCGGTCAAAGAATTTGACCTCCAGCACCCCTTTGCCCTGCTTTATCTCTGAAACATGCAGCAGCGGTGCGCCCTCCGGCAAAGCTCCATCCTCCCGCAGCAAAGAACCGGCCTCCTCGACACCGCCGAGCGCCAGACGTTCCAGCCCGGCGCGTGCCAGCACCGCCGGCGCGCAGAACGACAGCTCACGGCAATATTTTGCAATCCTTCGCCGCACAGCCGCCAACATCAGCAGCTCTGCCGCCTGCCTGGTCCAATCCCCCTCAAACGGGAACCCCGCCCGCCGGATGGCCTCCTCCGGCGGGTACCCGCGCGCCGAGAGGATACAAAATAGATCGCGGCGTTTTTTGTCCTCATTTTGCCTCATAAGAAACCTCCCTTCACCCATACAGGCAAAACAAGGATTTGTTGCAGCCAGACCGCAACAGATCACACACTTTAAAAAATTTTTCATCACATAGAGTGTGACAAAAAAATTTGCCACTGGTAGCACCAGCGGCAAACAGAAATACAAATTTTTCCTTGACGAGTTTCCCTGTGGGTGGTACAGTTAGAATAGGAAGCTTATCAATAGGAGAATTTCTATGCCCACATTAAATATCGTACTGATTGAGCCGCAGATTCCCCAGAATACCGGCAACATTGCGCGCACCTGCGCAGCAACCGGTGCGCGTCTGCATCTGGTTGGGCCGCTGGGCTTTACCGTTACCGATGCCAAGCTCAAGCGTGCGGGCCTGGACTATTGGCATCTATTGGACATCACCCACTATTCATCTACGCCGGAATTTTTCGCGCGTACCAATGGCCCTTACTACTACTTCACCACCAAAGCGCGCAAAATCTATACCGCGCCCGCCTATCCAGACGGTGCATATCTTGTGTTCGGCCGCGAGGATGCGGGCCTGCCGGAGCAGCTCCTCTATGAAAATCCAGATAGCTGCGTGCGTCTGCCGATGATAGAGGGTGCCCGCAGCTTAAACCTGTCGAATACGGTTGCAATCGGGGTTTATGAGGTGCTGCGTCAATGGGAGTTTCCCACATTGCAAAATTTTGGCCGTTTGACCCAGTACGATTGGGAGACGATCCGCTGATGGAGGAGGGCTATTTATATGGATAAACGAGTCATTCTCTCAGGTCTTGCAGCAATCCTTTTGCTTTGTGGTTGTTCCGGTGCTGCGCTGTCCGAGAAAGCAAAGGATCTTGCAGGCGAGACCGCCGGTAAAGCACAGGAATTCTCTGAGAAGGCAAAGGATCTTGCAGACGAGGCGGCCAGCAAAGCGCAAGAGGTTGCAATTGACATCACCCGCGACTCGCTGAACAAAGCGCAGGAGGTGGTGGGCGGCGCAATTGTCGGCGGTCTGGACGCGCTCAAGGAGCATGGCGCGCTGGGCGAGCACACATTCGAGAACGAGCAGCAAGCACAAACGTATCTGCTTGCAGAGCTGGAGAAAAAATACGGCTTTCCGTTTATTTTGGTGCAGTCAAAGTCCTACACACAGTATGGTCCCCTTTACGGAGATGTGTTGGTGGCACAGGTCGCGCCTGCCAGTGCGCCAGAGCAGACTGCGTGGGCACGTGCGACCCAAAGCGGCACGGTGGATGATGAATGGGCCGCCTGGATTTTCAAGGAGGCAGCGGAGCAGCCGTTTTATGAGCTCTGCGCCCAAAAGGACTACCTAAAAAACTACAAGGTCCGTTTAAACGGTGCAAACACGATTCTCACCTGGACACAGGAGGATTCTTTAAAAGACTATCTCTCGCAGCATGATGTTGAAATTCGTGTTGACCTGGAGCTTGTGCAGGAGCTGACCGCAGAGGAATACGCCGATCAAATCAAAGATTTTTTAAAGGATTTGGAGCAGACAGGGCGTTCTGTCCGAGCGGCCGTGCTGCTCTGTGTGGAAAGCGAAAACCACGGAATGTTTGAGGGGGTTCTCTTTTTTAGAAGCTTTGATTTTCGGGACAAGGACTATACCCTACCGGATTACAAGCAGTTGGTTGAGGAAATCGAGGAGCATCTCATATAAGCGCTGTATAAGCGATATAAATTGCTCCATCCTAATAGATAACAATACAGGAGGTAGCCCATGGCAAAGAAAGCGACAAACGACCAAAAGATTCTGCTGATGACCGATACCGCGAGTGATATCCCTGACGCAGACCTCACCGCAGGCAAAATTGCGATGTTGCCTATCCCCATCGCAATTGAAGGCAAAGACTATTTAGAGCGGGTGGATTTCACCATACCAGAATTTTACGAGCGCCTTGCCGCCGCAAAGGAGATCCCGACCACCAGCCATATTTTATCGACCACCTATCTGCGCGCGTATGAGGATGCGATGGAACAGGGCTATACCCATATCATCAACACCACCATCACCTCCCGCGGCTCAAACATGTTCGAGGCTGCTGTGCTCGCCAAGCGGCAATTTCGGGAAGCGCATCCGGATAGTGCCCTGGAAATTACCGTCCTGGATTCCGGCACCTATACGGTAGGCTATGGTTATCCGATTATTGAAGCATCCAAAATGGTCCAGGCGGGCAAAACGGCCAGCGAGATTATCAGCTATCTGGACGACTATTATTCGACCGCAGAAATTTACTTTGCGGCCTATTCGTTGGAGTATGTAAAAAAATCCGGCCGTGTACCAGCCGCCGCTGCTTTTGTAGGAGATGTGCTAGGTCTGCGTCCGATCATCTCCATCATCGACGGGAAAACAACCACCGTAGAGAAGGTGCGGGGTGACAAAAATATCGTCCCGCATATTGTAGATCATGCACTGGCGCGCACCACCGATAAGAAGGCAGCGGTTGTCGTGGTGTACGGCGCGGTCGAGCAGTATCGCGACGAGATGGCAAAGGAGGTCGCCAAGCGGTTTGGCCATCAGCCAAAGCTGCGGGCACAGGTGGGTGCAGCAATCGCAATCAATGCAGGACCAAAGATCGTTGGCGTAATTGTGCGCGGAGAAAAGCGGCTAAATACCCGCGCACGGGAAAGCGATTATCTGACCTGATCCTTTGCAAACAACACACTGAACTGAAAATCTCACATAATTGCTTTTGGCAAAATGTCACGCTTTTTGTATAGTTGGGAATAAATTTTGGCACTTTATTCAAATTGTACGAAAAAAAGGCAAGACTTTTCACGAAGCTCTTGCCAAAGGCGGGAAGATACTATAAAATATGGATGAATTGATAATAATTTGACGGAGCATACTAAAAGACAGTATTTTTCCGACAAGAGAAAAGAAACGCATAGAAAGGGTGCAACGCAATGACCTCTTACAACAAAAAGTCGGTTGAAGATATCGACGTATCTGGAAAAAAGGCACTCGTCCGCTGTGACTTTAACGTGCCAATGAAGGATGGCGTAATTACCTCTGACAAACGTATTATGGCGGCACTGACCACCATCAATTACCTGTTGCAGCATGGTGCAGCAGTGATTCTCTGCTCACACCTGGGCCGTCCCAAAGGTGAGTTCAAGCCTGAATTTTCGCTGGCGCCGGTAGCCGAGCGTCTTTCCAAGGTGCTAGAGCGACCGGTTGCAATGGCAAAGGATGTTGTGGGCGAGGATGCCAAAGCGAAGGCTGCGGCACTGCGGCCCGGCGAGGTTCTGATGCTTGAGAACGTTCGGTTTGAGCCAGGCGAGACCAAAAATGATGAAACACTGGCCAAAGCGTTTGCCGCGCTGGCTGATATTTATGTCAATGACGCGTTCGGCTCCGCCCACCGTGCGCACTCCTCCACAGCAGGCGTTGCTGCATATCTGCCGGCTGTCTGCGGCTTCTTGATCCAAAAGGAGATCACCGTGATGGGTAAGGCGCTTGCCGATCCGAAGCGTCCGTTTGTGGCGATCCTGGGCGGCGCGAAGGTCTCCGATAAAATCGGTGTGATCAACAATCTGCTGGAAAAGGTCGATACCCTGATTATCGGCGGCGGAATGTCCTATACCTTCATGAAGGCACAGGGCCATTCGATTGGCAACTCGCTGTGCGAGGAGGATAAGCTGGACCTCGCGCGTGAGATGCTGGAAAAGGCGAAAGCAAAGGGCGTCAACCTGCTGCTGCCGGTAGACAATCGTGCAGGGGACAAATTTGATGCGAACTGCGCAGTACAACTGGTCAACAGCGACGATATTCCGGATGGCTGGATGGGTATGGACATCGGCCCCGTCAGTGAGGAGCTGTTCTGCAACGCGATCAAAGGCGCAGGCACAGTTGTCTGGAATGGCCCTATGGGTGTATTCGAGTTTGATCAATTTGCACAAGGCACACTGAAGGTTGCAGCTGCGGTTGCAGAAAGCGGAGCGGTCTCCATCATCGGCGGCGGTGATTCGGCAGCAGCGGTCACCAAGCTGGGCTTTGGCGACAAGATGACCCACATCTCCACCGGCGGCGGCGCCTCTCTGGAGTTTTTGGAGGGCAAGGACCTTCCGGGTATTGCCGCACTCAATGATCAATAAAACCAGGAAAGGCCAAGCTGCTTGAGGAGTGGCTTGGCTTTTGCTGCATCATTGCCGCAGCCTTTCCCGCATCTAAGCGGACAAACGAAGCCTTTGATTATGACAGGAGGAAATCATCATGAATAAAACCTTACGCAAAGCGATTATCGCAGGAAACTGGAAAATGAACAAAACCCGTCCCGAGGCCAAAGCGCTGATCACCGACTTAATTGGGCTGGTCAAGGATGCAGACTGCGGTGTTGTCATCTGTGTGCCGTACACCAACCTGGAGACCGCACTGGAGCTGACCGCTGGCACCAACATTGAGGTTGGCGCTGAAAACTGCCACTGGGCGAAATCTGGCGCATTCACCGGAGAGATCTCCGCGGATATGCTCGCAGAGATGGGTGTAGGCTATGTGGTGATCGGACACAGCGAGCGCCGCCAGTATTTTGGCGAAACCGATTTGACCGTCAACCAGCGGGTGCGCGCTGCTCTGGATGCGGGCCTCAAGGTGATCCTCTGCGTAGGCGAGCTGGAAGCACAGCGCGAGTTCGGTATTACCGAGGAAATCGTAGGAATGCAAACCAAGGTCGCACTGCAAGGTGTATCCGAGCAGGAGCTAAAGCGGATCATCATTGCTTATGAGCCGGTCTGGGCGATTGGCACCGGCAAAACAGCGACCTCTGCGCAGGCCAACGAGGTCAACCACTACATCCGCACCGTAGTTGCAAAGCTGTATAACACCGCGGCAGCAGATGCGCTGACCATCCAGTACGGCGGCTCGATGAACGCGGGCAATGCGGATGAGCTGCTAGCGCAGGAGGATGTTGACGGCGGTCTAATCGGTGGAGCTTCCCTGAAAGCAGCCGATTTTGCAACGATTGTCAAGGCTGCATCCAAATAATCCCCCGAGAAGCTTAGGAGGAAACATGATGAAAAAACCGATCCTACTGATGGTTCTGGACGGCTTTGGCTGCAACCCATCGTCTTACGGCAATGCGATTGCCACCGCGAAAAAGCCGAATCTCGACCGTTTATTTGCCAGCTGGCCGCATACCCAGCTGGCGGCGTCCGGAATGGATGTGGGCCTTCCGAACGGCCAAATGGGTAATTCCGAGGTGGGACACACCAATATTGGCGCAGGCCGCATCGTCTACCAGGAGCTAACCCGCATTACAAAATCGATAGAGGATGGCGACTTTTTCCAAAACCCCGCGTTGTCCGCCGCAATGGAAAACTGCAAAAAATATAATTCTGCACTGCACCTGATCGGCCTTTGCTCAGACGGCGGCGTGCACAGCCATTCCACCCACCTGCTGGGTGTGGTCCGGATGGCCAAACAGTTTGGGCTGCATAAAATATACCTCCACGCCTTTTTAGATGGACGTGATACCGCGCCGACCAGTGGGCGGGACTTCATCGCCCAGATGGAGAAAGAGATGTGCGCGATGGGCGCCGGACAGGTCGCCTCATTGATCGGGCGTTATTATGCGATGGACCGTGACAATCGCTGGGAGCGTGTCGAGCGCGCTTATAACCTGCTTGTTCATCGGGAGGGTACCTATAATACCTCGGCCGTTGACGCGCTGGAGAAATCCTACGGCGCAGAAATCACCGATGAGTTTGTAGAGCCAACCGTCTGCATCAAGGAGGCTGCGGTCTGCGACCATGATTCGATCGTCTCATTTGATTTTCGTCCCGACCGCGTGCGAGAGATCACACGCACCTTTGTGGACCCTGACTTTAGCGGTTTTGTGCGCAAGGGCGGCAAGAAGGATGTATTCTATGTTTGTATGACCCAGTATGATGCAAACATGCCGAATGTAGAGGTTGCCTTCAAGCCGGTCTCGCTGAAAAATACCATTGGAGAGTACGTCTCTAACCAAGGCATGACCCAGCTGCGGATTGCGGAAACCGAAAAATATGCGCATGTAACCTTTTTCTTTAACGCCGGCATTGAGGAGCCATACCCCGGAGAGGACCGCGCGCTGATCCCATCGCCACAGGTCGCCACCTATGATATGCAGCCGGAAATGAGCGCCTACCCGGTCACCGATGAGCTGGTCAAGCGGATCGAGAGCGGCAAATATGATATGATAGTCGTCAACTATGCCAACTGCGACATGGTAGGACATACCGGCTCTTTTGAAGCCGCAGTCAAGGCGGTTGAAGCGGTCGACACCTGTGTCGGACGCGTCACAGAGGCGATTATAAAGGCGGGCGGCGTCGCACTGATCACCGCCGATCATGGCAATGCCGACAAGATGCTGGAGACCGACGGTTCGGTATTCACCGCACATACCACCAACCCGGTGCCGCTGCTGGTGGTAGGTCAAAAGGGTTGTTCGCTGCGCAACGGCGGCCGGTTGGCGGACCTCGCCCCTACCATGCTCAAGCTCATGGGGTTGCCGCAGCCGCAGGAGATGACAGGAAGCAGCATCATCCTGTAAACACACTGCAAAGGATACAGAAAAAGGGTACATGGCAACTAAACCATGCACCCTTTTTTTGATGGTTCCTAGGAACATTTTTCACAAAAAAGTCAAACAATCTCTTGTCATTCTCGAGCAAAAGGGGTATAATATAATCGAACAACCTCAAAAGAATCGTATGGATTTTTCAGGGTTATTTGCATTTAATATACCAACACAGGAGGGTTTATTATGGGAAAAGGCACCTTTATTGCGCTGGTAGCGCTCCTTGTCGCGCTGGCGGGTACGATTGTGGCTTTTGCAGCCTATTTCAAGCGCCGCAGCAGTGTCATCTACGACGATTTTGACGAAGACATCGAGGATGACGATGCAGATGACGAGCTGGATTATTACGCAACACAGGTTGACGAGGACGAATTTCCAGAGGACGAGCAGCCAGCAGAGGAACCCGAAGCAGCCCCCATCGCACAGGACGAGCAGCCAGAGCAAGACGACACTTCCGCTCAAGAATAATCAGAATAGATCATCTCTAACCGGCAGGCTTCTGCCGGTTTTTTGCTGCTTTTCAAGCTTATCTTTCCACCATAAACACATGATTTTGCCGCCTGCTTTTGCAGGCGGCAAAACGAAAGAGTCAGCCGATTTGGGTTTTTCCACCCATGTACATCCGCAGCGGTTCCGGAATGCGAATGCTTCCATCCGCTTGCAGATTGTTCTCTAGGAATGCAATCAGCATCCGAGGTGGCGCGACCACCGTATTGTTGAGTGTGTGCGGGAAATAGTTGCTGCCCTCACAGCGCACCCGAATACCCAGCCGGCGCGCCTGTGCGTCGCCAAGATTGGAGCAGCTGCCGACCTCAAAATATTTCTGCTGGCGCGGCGACCAAGCCTCTACATCGATGCTCTTAACCTTGAGGTCAGCCAAATCACCAGAGCAGCATTCTAATGTACGAACAGGAATATCCATAGAGCGGAAAAAGTCAACGGTATTCTGGTAGAGCCTTTCAAACCAAACAGGACTTTCCTCTGGCTTGCAGACAACAACCATCTCCTGCTTTTCAAACTGATGGATGCGGTAAACGCCGCGCTCCTCGATGCCATGCGCGCCAACCTCCTTGCGGAAGCAGGGGGAATAGCTGGTCAGTGCTTGTGGAAGCTGTTGCTCGTCCAGAATCGTGTCGATGAATTTACCGATCATCGAATGCTCGCTGGTGCCGATCAGATAGAGGTCCTCCCCCTCGATTTTATACATCATATTCTCCATCTCGGAAAAGCTCATAACACCGGTTACAACATCGCTGCGAATCATGAATGGCGGAATGTAGTAGGTGAATCCACGGTCGATCATAAAGTCGCGCGCATAGGAAAGAATCGCCGAATGTAGCCGTGCAATGTCGCCGCACAGGTAATAAAAGCCGTTGCCACTGGTTTTTCGGGCGCTGTCCAGATCAACGCCATGCAGCCGCTCCATAATATCAATATGGTAGGGTACCTCAAATGCAGGAACCACCGGCTCTCCATAGCGCTGGACCTCAACATTTTCGCTGTCGTCCTTGCCAATGGGCACAGATGGGTCGATAATGTTGGGGATCACCAGCATCCGCTCGCGGATTTCTGCCTCCAATTTCTGTTCCAGCACCTCCAGATCGCTCAGCTCCTGGGCGATGGCAGCAACTTTAGCTTTTGCGGCCTCCGCCTCCTCCTTGAGGCCCTTGCCCATCAGCCCGCCAATCTCCTTGCTGATGGTTTTGCGCTGGTTGCGCAGTGCATCGCCTTTGGTTTTTGCATCGCGGTAAGCGCGATCCTTTTCAATGACCTCATCCACCAGCACCAGCTTTTCTTCCTGGAATTTTTTGCGGATGTTCTCTTTTACAAGGTCGGGGTTGTTTCTTAAAAATTTGATGTCCAGCATAATTGCTCCTCCTTTTTACACAGCAAAAAACCTTCCATCCCATAGCCTATGGGACGGAAGGAATCCGCGTTGCCACCCAAATTGCCGGCAGAATACCAGCCACTCGAACGCACGATAGAGGGTGCGAACCTCCGGCATTTCTCCGGCTGCTCAGAAAATGGAAAGGGAGCCCATCGCCCACCGGTTTACACCAGCCACCGGTTCTCTGCGCGGTCTTGGGGACCCCTGTTTTCGTCATTGCATCATATTGGTATTATATACCCTGTCTCGCACTTTTACAAGTGGTTTGACAGAAAAGTTTTAATCCTGCAATTATTTGCCGATCTTCTCGCCGGAGAGTTTTGCATAATATTTTGCCAATGCACTGTGGTCATCCTGTCCATTGCCATCCGCGTGTAAAGTCTGCATCATCTCCATCACAGCAGCGGTCAGCGGCAGCGGCGAGCCAACGCCATGTCCGGTTTCCAGTACGTTGTTCAAATCCTTGATATGCAGATCAATTCTAAACCCAGGTCTAAAATCGCCCTCAATCATCATTGGGACCTTTGCGTTCATAACGGTGGAGCCAGCCAATCCGCCTCTAATCGCTTCAAAAACCATCTGCGGATCAACCCCCGCTTTTTTTGCAAGGGTGAACGCCTCTGCACAGGCTGCGATATTACAAGCAACTACAATCTGATTTGCCAGCTTGGTAGTGTTGCCCGCGCCGATCTCGCCGCAATAAACCGCCGATGCACCCATCGTCAGCAGGATCTCCTTCATCGACTCAAAAACAGCCTTGTTGCCGCCTACCATAATGGATAGAGTTCCGTCAATTGCCTTTGGTTCGCCGCCCGAAACAGGCGCATCCAGCATCTTGACACCTTTTGCAGCACAAGCCTTTTCCACCTCTTGCGAGGACAGCGGCGCAATCGAGGACATGTCAATCAGAATGGTCCCCTCTTTTGCGCCCTCAAGGATACCGTTCTCTCCACACACCACCGTTTTTACATGAGGACTGTTCGGCAGCATGGTAATGATAACAGGGCATTCCTGTGCAACCGCTTTGGAAGAATCCGCAGCCTTTGCGCCCGCAGCCACAACATCCTGTACGTTTGCAGCGACCACGTCAAATACCAACAGCTCATGTCCAGCCTTGATTAAATTTTTCGCCATTGGCTTACCCATGATGCCCAGTCCGATAAAACCGATTTTCATACCTCAACATCCTTTCAGTTTGCATAGTCTTCTGCCACCTATAAATTGATTGCTGGCAGGATAAGAATTGCTATTAGTATACCAGAAAGTTGCAAAAATATAAAGCAATTTCTGCGATTTCAAAGGTAGCATCTATAAAAAGTTTCGCCAGCCTTTTCAGATGCTTCCACAAAACAGAGTATAAAAAGTTTCGCCAGCCTTTTCAAAGGCTGCGGATTCCAAAGGCAGAGCCTTTGGTCGATTGCGCAGCGGCGTAAGTCGCGAAGCAATCGAAACGCAGCTTTTTCGGTGAAGCGCATTTTTGGGTGAATTGCCGCCTGATCGGGCGGCAAGAGGGGCTTTTTGCAAGAAAAAAAGCCCCTATCCCAAATTACCACTCTAAAAATTCTCACAGATGCTAACAAAAAAAGAAAGCCCAAAAGAGCTTTCTTTTTTGCCGATCACCGCGATTAGAATCTCGGACGCTTCACATATGAGGTATGCAGCACCTCATGTGCTTTATGGCTACCAAACTCGCCAAAAAACTCCTCATAAATTTTCAGCAGCGATGGGTTTTCATGACTCTTGCGCAGCGGCTTGCCTACATCTGCATCATACAGCACCTTTGCACGCAGCGCCTTCAGATCGGTAAAGTTGCGCACCGATGCCGGCTGAAGCGGCTGTCCACCACCGTTTACGCAGCCGCCCGGACAAGCCATAATCTCGATGAAATGGTAATCCGCGGTACCGGCCCGCACCTTCTCCATCACCTTTTTCGCGTTCGCCAGTCCTGAGACCACTGCAACCTTAACGGTCAGGTCGCCCACCTGATAAGCGGCCTCCTTGATGCCCTCAGTGCCGCGCACCTCAGAAAATTCCACCTGCTCAAGCGGCTTGCCGCCAACCCATTCCGCAGCAGTACGCAGTGCCGCCTCCATTACACCACCGGTCGCGCCAAAAATAACCCCAGCGCCGGTCGATTCGCCCATCGGATCATCAAAGTCCTCGTCCGGCAGGTCAGCAAACCGCAGTCCCGCCTTGTCAATCATCCGCGCAAGCTCGCGGGTGGTAATTGCAATATCCACATCCGGCACGCCCGCCGCTGCCTGGTCGTCCCGCTGTATCTCGAACTTTTTCGCAGTACAAGGCATAACCGCCACGACAACCAGATCCTTCGGATCAATTCCCATCTTCTGCGCATACCAGGTTTTGGCGGTCGCGCCAAACATCTGCATAGGAGATTTGCAGCTGGAAAGATGCTCGAGCTGGTCGGGGAAATAGTGCTCACAATATTTAATCCAGCCAGGCGAGCAGGAGGTGATCATCGGCAGCACGCCGCCGTTGGTCACGCGTCCAACAAACTCGTGTGCTTCCTCCACGATGGTCATATCCGCCGCTAAATCGGTGTCAAACACCTTGTCAAAGCCCAGCCGCCGCAGAGATGCAGCCAGCTTGCCGGTCACATCGGTGCCTGGCTTCATGCCAAACGACTCGCCCAGCGTTGCACGAATGGAGGGTGCAGGCTGTACAATCACATACTTTTTCGGATCCTGCAAGGCGTCCCAAACCTGTTGGGTGTGATCCTTTTCGCAGAGCGCGCCGGTCGGACAAGCTACGATACATTGTCCGCAGGAAACGCAGGTCACATCCGCCAGCTCCTGCTCAAACGCACAGCCGATGTGGGTTGCGAAACCGCGATCGTTCGGGCCGATGACCCCAACCCCCTGCCATTTGGCACAGACTGCGGTACAGCGGCGGCAGAGCACGCATTTGGTGTCATCCCGATACATATGCACCGCAGAATTGTCCACCGGATAGGTGTTGACTGCGCCCTCGAATACGTTGACATCCTCTACCCCGTAATCTACACAGAGCTTTTGCAGCTCGCAGTTGCTTGAACGCGGGCAGGAGAGGCAGTGTTTATTGTGGGTGGAGAGGATCAGCTCCAAGGTGGTGCGCCGCGACTCAAAGATGCGGGTGGAGTTGGTCACGACCTCCAGCCCCTCAGCAACCGGATAGACGCAAGCGGCAACCAACGAGCGAGCGCCCTTGACCTCAACCACACAAATCCGGCAGGCGCCGATTTCATTGGTATCCCGCAGATAACACAAGGTCGGGATTTCAATACCCACCGAGCGCGCTGCATCCAGGATGCTGATTCCTTCCGGCACCTGGTAATTGATGCCGTTTATTTTAATATTCACCATCATAGCCACGCTCCCTCCTTATTCAATCACAATCGCGCTGAACTTGCACTGTTCCAGACAAGCCCCACATTTTAAGCATTTCTCATTATCAATCTGATGCGGCTTTTTGACCTCGCCCGAGATAGCGCCCGCCGGACACCCACGCATACACAGCGTACAGCCGCGACAGCGGTCCGCAAGAATGCGGTAATGCAACAGCTGCTTACAAACCTTTGCCGGACAGTGCTTGCCAATTACATGTGCCTCGTATTCTCCGCGGAAGTAACGCAGGGTGGACAACACCGGATTTGGCGCAGTTTGCCCCAGTCCGCATAGCGCGTTGTCCTTGATGTAGTAGCAGAGCTTCTCCATCCGGTCCAAATCCTCTAGTGTGCCTTCACCGCGGGTAACCTTATCCAACATTTCATACAGCCGCTTGGTACCGATACGGCAGGGCACGCACTTGCCGCAGCTTTCGTCCACTGTAAATTCCAGGAAGAACTTTGCAATATCCACCATGCAGTTGTCTTCATCCATAACAATCAGGCCGCCGCTGCCCATCATTGAGCCAATCGCCACCAGATTGTCATAGTCGATTTCGGTGTCAATCAGCGATGCCGGAATACATCCACCCGAAGGGCCGCCGGTCTGAGCCGCCTTAAACTTTTTGCCATTCGGGATGCCGCCACCAATTTCCTCTACAATTTCGCGCAGGGTGGTACCCATTGGCACCTCTACCAATCCGGTATTATGTATTTTACCGCCTAACGCAAACACCTTGGTCCCCTTGGACTTCTCGGTGCCCATTGATGCGAACCAGTCCGCACCCTTGAGGATGATCTGTGGGATATTCGCGAGCGTCTCCACGTTATTGAGCACCGAAGGCTTACCAAATAATCCCTTGACCGCAGGGAACGGCGGACGCGGGCGCGGCTCGCCGCGGTGCCCCTCAATCGAGGTCATCAGCGCGGTTTCCTCGCCGCAGACGAATGCGCCTGCACCCAAGCGCAGCTCCAAATCGAAGTCAAAGCCGCTGCCCAGGATGTCCTTGCCCAGCAGCCCCATCTCACGCGCCTGATCGATTGCAATTTCCAGCCGCTTTACCGCGATCGGATACTCCGCGCGCACGTAAATGTAACCCTGTGATGCGCCGATTGCATAGCCCGCAATTGCCATCGCCTCAATTACCGCATGGGGGTCGCCTTCCAATACCGAGCGGTCCATAAATGCGCCCGGGTCGCCCTCGTCAGCGTTGCAGCAAACATACTTTTGATCCGCCTGCGACGCCTTTGCAAAGCTCCATTTCAGACCTGTCGGGAAGCCCGCGCCGCCGCGACCGCGCAAGCCGGACTGCTTGAGCGTCTCGATTACATCATCGGGGGTCATCTGGGTGAGCGCCTTCCCCAATGCCTGGTACCCATCATAGGCGATATATTCATTGATGTCCTCTGGATCGATTACGCCGCAGTTGCGCAGCGCAACCCGCTTTTGCTTTTTATAGAAATTGGTCTGGTCAAGCGATTTGATGCTGTCCTCCTCCACCGTTTCGGTATACAGCAGATGGGTGACAATTCTGCCCTTGAGCAGATGCTCCTGTACAATCTCCTTGACATCCTCCGGCCGCACATGGGAATAGAATGCGCCCTCTGGATAAACGATCACCACCGGACCGCGCGCACAAAGCCCAAAACAGCCGGTTTTAACCACATGAATCTCTTTTGTCAGTCCTGCAAGCGTCAGTTCTTCCTCGAATGCTTGCAGAATTTTTTCCGAGCCGGACGAAGTACAGCCGGTGCCGCCGCAAACCAGCACATGAGAACGGTACATACCCTAGTTTCCTCCCTTCTTATTTGGACACTGCACCGATGGTAAATTCCTCCACCACCGTGCCGTTCACCAGATGGTCTACCACCACCTGCGCCGCTTTATCGGGCGTCATTTTCACATAAGTGACCTTCTCCCGTCCCGGAACGGTTACCTCCACCACCGGTTCATATTGGCAGATGCCGATACAGCCGGTCTGAGCAACGGTCACATTTTTCAGCCCCCGCTTGGTGACCTCTTCATTAAAGGTCTGAAGTACCGGCCGCGCACCCGCAGCAATGCCACAGGTCGCCATCCCAACCACCACGCGGATGTTGCTGTTTGTGTCATGGCGGATGCCCATATCTGCTTTTACCTTGTCCCGAAGCGCCTGAAGCTCTGCTAAACTTTTCATGGTAAATCCTCCCCTGTCATCTCTTCCCGTATCAGCTCCGCTATGAATTGGAGCACCTCGGGATGGTCAAGCGGCACCCCGTCGAGTGCCGCGCGAAAGCTGCGTGTATCTGCTGTAAACTCTGCCTCACCGCGGCGATGCAGGTAAACAAAATCCACCTCAGGGCTGCCCTGCACTAGGGTGCAATAGGTGCTTGCCATGTCCCCCAACGGCATCCGGTCAATGTGGCCCAGCCCAAAGGTAGCCGTCACAGTGGTGCCCTGTCCCTCTGTGGAATCAATTGTCAGCCCGCCGCCGGTCAGCTCGGCCGCCATCTTGAAAAACGGAACCCCCAGCCCGACCTTGCGGGTGGTGCGGGTGGTAAAAAACGGGTCCATCACCTGCTCAACCTGCTTTGCACTCATGCCACAGCCGTTGTCGCGAACGATAATTGTGAGCTGGTCCTGTACAGGCTGTTCATCCACCGTAATTTCTACCAGCGACGCGCCCGCCCGAATGGAATTTTGCGCAATGTCCAGGATGTTCAGCGATAATTCCTGCATCATAGCTTTTATGCGCCGTACCGCTCCAGGATCGAATCGACATCCTCCACCGTCAGACGCCCATATACCTCGTCATTGATGGTCATAACCGGCGCAAGGCCACATGCACCGATGCAGCGGCAAGCATCCAAGCTGAACTTTCCATCCTGTGTGCAGCCGCCGCTGCTGATTCCCAGCTTTTGGGAAATGCGCTCAAAAATTTCTCCGGAACCTTTTACATAACAAGCGGTTCCCAAACAAACAGAAATTTTATTTTCGCCCTTGGGGTTGAGGGTAAACTGGGAGTAGAAGGTGGCGACACCGTAGATTTCCTCCAGCGGAATATCCATCCCCAGCGAAATCATCTCCTGCACCTCAATGGGCAGATAGCCATAAATGTCCTGTGCCTTTTGGAGCACCGGCATCAAAGCGCCCTTCTGCTTGCGGTGATCTTCAATCACCTTGCGCAGTTGTTCCGCCTGCTCCGGCGTCCCCTTGAACGGGACGGCCGTTTTGCTGTTTGCCATGTAAAAAGCCTCC
>CAJUJI010000013.1 GCA_910586875.1 uncultured Anaerotruncus sp.
TTATAACACAATTGGAAAAAGAGTGCAATATGTGCAGTTTGTTTGAATTCTTTTGTTATTTTCTACATTTTCTATTTTTCGCTGCGCTTTCCCCGCGAGTTTGCGGTTTATTTTTCATTTTTAGGGAATTCTTAGCCAAAAATTAGATTTTTTTACTTTCCTATTTAGACTTATATGCAAACTGCCTAAAATTTGTTAAGAGAATAACAATTTTTTCTGTAATCAGTAAATTTTGCTAGAATTTTATCGCCCTTGATTGTTCCAGATTTTTGGTGTAAAATATACTTAAATTGTTCCGGAATGGCAACTTTGCACAAACGGCGCTCAAGGCTCCGGGTGCAGCCATCAGAAAACGGGGTGAATGTGTATGGAACAGGAAACAATTAAAGCTGTCCGCGAAGCGGAGCTGAAGGCTGAACAGATCGAAAAGGATGCTGCTGCCAAACAGGAAACCATTCTTGAGCAGGCGCAAACCGACGCTGCCGCCCATATCCAGCAGGTGACCACAGCTGCAAAAGCTGCTGCAAAAGCTGCACTCGAGCAGGCGCAACAGCGCAGTGAAGCCAGGCAAAAGCAAGCCCAGGTCGAGGCTGAGCAGGAAATTTCTGCTTTGCGCGCTGCCGCTGCCGCGAAAAAAGCCAAAGTACAGGAGGTCATCCTGAGCGAGCTGGTTTAGACGGCGATTGATCCCACGATAAAGGAGGTATCCCTTATATGGCAGTGTTGCAGATGCAACAAATCAGCATATGCGCGCTGAAAAAGAGCCGGAAGCAAATTCTGGAAACCCTCCAGCGGCGCGGCGTTGTCGAAATTGCCGACCTGCCGCCAGAGGACAGCATCTTCCAGCCCGCCGACGCTGCCGAAGAAAAATCGGACGCCGAGCGGAAAATTACATTGGCCAACCAAGCATTGGATGTGCTGGGCCAGTATGCGCCCTTAAAAGGCTCGATGATGGATATGTTCGCTGGACGCGAGGCGCTTTCCGAAGAGGAATTTGCCCGTCGTTCGGATGAATGTGAACAAACGCTGGAAACTGCAAGACAGCTGCTCAGCCATGCAAAGGCGATTGCCGAAGGCAAGGCTGAGGAACAAAAGCTGCTTGCACAGCTGGATGCGCTTTCCCCCTGGATGGGGTTGGAGGTCCCGCTGCTCTTTTCTGGCACCCGCACCACAGCTGCTTTTATCGGCTCGTTTCCCGAGGAGTTGTCGCTGGAGGCAATCTATCAGCGGCTTGCCGAGCTCGCGCCGGAGCTGGAAGCGGTCAATATCGACCTCATCAGCACCAGCAGCGACATGACCTGTATTTTCCTACTGGTCCCGCGTAAGGATAGCGAAAAAGCGGAGGACGCCTTGCGCGCGATGGGCTTCACCCGTCCAGCTGCGCCATCCAAGCTTTCGCCGGTCGAGCAAAAAAAACAGCTGGAACAGCAGCTTTCCCAGGTTGGGCAAGCGGTGCAAAACGCCGAACAGGCAATTGGGCAGCTGGCCGACCAGCGACAGGCGCTGCAATTTTTGGCGGACTACCAGACCATGCGCCAGGAAAAGTATGAGGCAATCGGCCATTTGAGCCAATCCCGCCGCACCTTCCTGCTGCGTGGTTACATCGCTGCAAAGGATGCTCCCGCATTGGTAAGCGAGCTGAACGCAAGCTTTGATGCGGCAGTTGAGCTGAGCGATCCAGATGCACAGGCCGACGTTCCTGCACGGCTGCAAAACAGCTCGTTCGCAACGCCGGTAGAAAGCGTATTGGAGTCCTATGGCCTGCCTTTGCAGGGGGAAATTGATCCGACTCCAATTATGGCGTGCTTTTATTACTTCCTGTTTGGGCTGATGTTCTCAGACTTTGGCTATGGCGCTTTGTTGGCGCTTGGCACCGGTCTGTTGCTGCTCAAATGTAAAAACATGGAGTCAGGGCTGCGCAATATGATTAAAATGTTCTTTTTCTGCGGCATTTCAACCGCCGCCTGGGGCATTATTTTCAGCAGCTACTTTGGTGACGTGGTTAATGTTGTTTCCCGCACCTTCCTGGGGCAAGAGGTCAGCATTCCCGCGCTCTGGTTTGTACCGCTTGACAATCCAATGAAGCTATTGGTCTTTTCTATGGCAATCGGCGTGGTCCATCTGTTTACCGGCCTTGGAATTCAGCTTTACCAGCACCTCAAACACGGCGACTTTAAGAGTGCGCTTTACAAGGTCATCTTCTGGTATATGCTGGTCGGCGGACTGATTCTATTCGGACTTTCAACCGATATGTTGGTCAGCGTGCTACAGCTTTCGTTTAAGCTGCCTGCCGCGGTTGGCAGCATCTTTGGCTGGATTGCCGCAATCGGCGCGGTCGGCATTGTGCTGACCAACGGCGACAGCGCAAATCCTGCCGTCCGGTTTGCACAGGGGCTTTATGAGCTTTATAATGTGACTGGTTATCTCAGCGATATTCTTTCTTACTCCCGTTTGCTGGCACTCGGTCTTGCGACCGGTGTTGTCGGCTCGGTCATCAATCAGATGGGCGCTATGGGGGGCAATGGCATTCCGGGGATTATCCTGTTCGTGCTGGTTTTCCTGGTGGGGCACACCCTCAATTTCGGCATCGAGCTGTTAGGCGCTTATGTACACTGCAATCGTTTGCAGTTCGTAGAGTTTTTCGGTAAGTTTTATGAAGGCGGCCGGCGTAAATTCCAGCCGTTCGCTGTTCACACAAAATATTACAAATTCAAGGAGGACACGAATCATGGCTAATTTGGGAATGGCATTTGCTATATTGGGTGCGGCGCTTGCCGCTTGTCTGGCGGGCGCAGGCTCCGCAATCGGTGTTGGTATCGCTGGTCAGGCAGCTGCTGGTGTTACCACCGAGGACCCCGCAAAATTCTCTAAGGTGCTGATTCTTCAACTTCTGCCTGGTACACAGGGCATTTATGGACTGCTGATCGCATTTTTGTGCCTGTCTCAGACCGGCGTTATCGGCACTCCGGTTGATATTTCGCTGGCAAAGGGCGTTATGTACTTCTGCGCTTGCCTGCCGATGGCAATTGCTGGTTTGATGTCTGCAATTTACCAGGGCAAAGCTTCTGTTTCTTGTATCAGCATGGTTGCAAAGCGTCCTGACCAGTTCGGTAAAGCAATGATTTTCCCTGCGATGGTTGAGACCTACGCAATCCTCGCGCTGCTGGTTTCGCTGCTGGCGATCTCCGGCGTTACCGCTATGGCCATCTAAAAATAACGTGTAAGGAGATTCTGCTATGACAGGACTAGAAAAAATCATCAGGCAGATTCAGGACGAAGCACAGGCAAAGGCGGATGAGGCGGTCGCGCAAGCGCAAACCCAGGCGCAGGAACGGCTGGAGGCTGCAAAGGCAGAGGGTGCGCGCGAGGTTGCCGCGATTGAGGCACGCTCGGCGGCGGCTGTTGCGGCATGTGACGCAGCGGCGGAATCGGCGGCAGCACTGACCGTGCGCCGCGCGGTACTGGGCGCAAAGCAGCAACTGATCAGCGAGGTCATCGAAAACGCCCGCAAGGAAATTTACGGGCTTTCGGACGACGCTTATTTTGCACTTCTGCTCAAGATGGCTGCAAAATTTTCGCTGGCACAGCCTGGCGAGATCTGCTTCTCTGCTTCTGACCTAAAGCGCCTGCCAGCTGGCTTTGAGGCGCAGCTTTCCAAGGCTGCAAAGGGCCCGCTGACGATATCCGACCAAACCCGCGAAATTGATGGCGGCTTTGTGCTGGTCTATGGCGGCATCGAAGAAAACTGCTCGATTGAGGCGTTGTTCTACGCCGCACAGGAAAGCCTCCAGGATCGGGTACAGGCGCTGCTGTTCGCTTAATGCGCGCCGAAAACCGTAAAAGGAGGTTGGAAGCAAATGTCTGAATTATATACCTATGCGGTCGCGCGCATCCGCGCCAAAGAGCTGTTGCTGCTCAACGCTCAGGCGATTGAACAGCTGTTGGGTGCAAAATCCTATCAGGAGTGCATCCATCTGTTGCAGGATAAGGGCTGGGGCAACGGCGAGGCCGAGCCTTCCGCCGAGCAGCTTCTTGCTGCGGAACGGGAGAAAACCTGGGCGCTGATTGCAGAGCTGGTGCCGGATATGAGCGCGCTGGATGTGTTCCTGTACGCCAACGACTACCACAATCTGAAAGCAGCGGTCAAACTGGCCTGCACCAGCAGCGAGGATTTCGGGCTGTTCATCAGCCAGGGAACCGTTTCGCCAAAGCTGCTGCTGGAGGCGGTGCGCTCAAAGGAGTACGGTCTGCTGCCAGACGCGATGCGCGCCCCTGCTGAAGAGGCCTATTCGGTGCTTTCCCGCACCCGTGATGGCCAGATGTGCGATGTGATCATCGACCGCGCCGCACTCGATGCCATCCATCAGGCGGGCACCACTGCCAAAAGTAAGCTGCTCCAACGCTATGCGGAGCTGACCGTCGCCGCGGCGGATATCAAAATCGCTGTGCGCGCCTGTCGGACCGGCAAGCCACTGGACTTTTTAAAAACAGCACTCGCCCCCTGTGATACGCTGAACGTCGGCCGGCTGGCGAAAGCCGCTACCGAGGGCCAGGACGCGATCTGTGACTATCTGGCCACCACCGACTACGCAGCAGCAGTGGACGCGCTGCGGCAATCGCCATCGGCGTTTGAGCGCTGGTGCGATAACCTGCTCATCCACGAGATCCGCCCACAGCAGTATGAGGCATTCGGCATTGGCCCGCTCGCCGCTTATATCCTGGGGCGTGAGAACGAAATCAAAACCGTTCGGATTATTCTTTCAGGTAAGCTCAACGACCTGCCTGAGCAGTCCATTCGGGAAAGGGTAAGGGATATGTATGTATAGAGTAGCTGTTATCGGCGACCGCGACAGCATTTATGGCTTTGCGGCGCTGGGACTGGACGTTTTTCCGGTCACCGAGCCGGTACAGGCCGCCCGCCAGCTACGCACATTAGCGGAGGGCGAGTACGCGGTCATTTATATCACGGAAGCGCTGGCAGCCCAGCTCGCAACCGAGCTGGAGCATTACCGCAGCGCACGGCTGCCCGCAATTATCCCCATTCCTGGCGTATCCGGCAATACCGGCATGGGCATCCTGAACGTGAAAAAATCGGTGGAGCAGGCAGTTGGCTCCGATATCATCTTTAATAACGGCAACTAACGAAATGTAGGTGAAATAGAGAATGAGCAAAGGCACGATTAAAAAAGTAGCCGGCCCTCTGGTAATCGCGGAAGGAATGCGCGACGCAAATATGTTTGACGTTGTGCGTGTTTCCGGACAGCGTCTAATCGGCGAGATTATCGAAATGCACGGCGATCAGGCCTCTATCCAGGTTTATGAGGAAACCTCCGGCCTGGGACCTGGCGAGCCGGTGGAATCTACCGGCGTCCCGATGAGCGTAGAGCTGGGGCCTGGCTTGATGTCCAATATTTACGACGGTATCCAGCGTCCGCTGGAGGCTATCCTAGCAAAAATCGGCAATTCGCTGGCACGTGGTGTAGAGGTTCCCTCCCTTGACCGCGAGAAGAAATGGCACTTCACCCCCATCAAGGCGGTTGGTGATGAGGTAGTAGGTGGCGATATCATTGGTACCGTTCAGGAAACCGCAATCGTCCTGCATAAGATTATGGTCCCGCATGGGGTCATCGGCAAAATCGCCGAGATCACCGAGGGGGATTACACGGTTGAACAGACGGTCGCCGTAATCGAAACGGTAAACGGTGTGCGTCAGGAGCTTTCGCTGATGCAGAAATGGCCGGTCCGTCGTGGCCGCCCCTATCAGCAGAAGCTGTCGCCGGATATGCCTCTGGTCACCGGCCAACGCACAATTGACACCTTCTTCCCGATCGCAAAGGGCGGTGTAGCAGCAATCCCTGGCCCGTTCGGTTCCGGCAAAACGGTGGTTCAGCACCAGCTTGCAAAATGGGCGGAGGCTGATATTGTTATCTATATCGGTTGCGGCGAGCGCGGCAACGAGATGACCGACGTTCTGAATGAGTTCCCTGAGCTGAAAGACCCAAAGAGCGGCCGTTCGCTGATGGAGCGTACCGTACTGATTGCAAACACCTCCGATATGCCGGTTGCGGCGCGTGAGGCGTCCATCTATACCGGTATCACAATTGCGGAATATTTCCGCGATATGGGTTATTCGGTCGCGCTGATGGCGGACTCCACCTCCCGTTGGGCGGAAGCACTGCGTGAGATGTCCGGCCGTCTGGAAGAGATGCCTGGCGAGGAAGGTTACCCCGCATATCTGGGCAGCCGCCTAGCGCAGTTCTACGAGCGCGCCGGTCGTGTTATCACCCTTGGTTCTGACGGACGCGAGGGTTCGCTGTCGGTTATCGGCGCAGTTTCGCCTCCTGGTGGTGATATCTCCGAGCCGGTTTCACAGGCAACCCTGCGTATTGTCAAGGTGTTCTGGAGCCTGGACTCCCAGCTCGCTTATCAGCGTCACTTCCCTGCAATCAACTGGCTAAACAGCTACTCGCTGTATGTCGATTCTATGTCGAAATGGTTTAACGAGAATGTCGAGCCGGATTGGAGCTCGCTACGTGCTCGCCTGATGCTGCTGTTACAGGAGGAGGCTGAGCTGGACGAAATCGTTAAGCTGGTTGGTATGGATGCGCTGTCTGCACCCGACCGCTTGAAGCTGGAGGCTGCACGGTCGATTCGTGAGGACTTCCTGCATCAGGATGCGTTCCATGATGTGGACACCTATAGCCCGCTGAAGAAGCAGCATCTGATGATGCTTTTGATGCTCGCGTATTACGATCAGTCGGCGGCAGCGCTGGGCAAAAACGGCGTGACCATCGATGATTTGGTGAAACTGCCGGTTCGTGAGCGGATTGGACGTTTCAAATATACCACCAACGAAAATCTGGAAGCCGAGTTCAAGGCAATTCTTGAGGTGCTGGCGGCCGAGATTGCTGGCGCTGCGAAGAAGGAGGAGTTCTAATGCCGAAGGAATATCGTACAATCCAAGAGGTGGCGGGTCCTCTTATGCTGGTGCGCGGCGTGGAAGGCGTTACCTATGACGAGCTGGGCGAAATTGAGCTTGCGTCCGGTGAAAAGCGCCGTTGCAAGGTGCTGGAGGTCAATGGCAGCGACGCTCTCGTGCAGCTGTTTGAAAGCTCGACCGGTATCAACCTGTCCAACTCCCGCGTTCGCTTTTTGGGACGCAGCATGGAGCTGGGCGTATCTGAGGATATGCTTTCCCGTGTATTTGACGGTCTAGGCCGCCCGATTGATGATGGTCCGGAGATTCTGCCAGAAAAGCGTATGGATATCAACGGCTTACCGATGAATCCTGCGGCTCGTAACTATCCACAGGAATTTATTCAGACCGGTGTCTCCGCGATTGACGGCCTGAATACTCTGGTTCGTGGCCAAAAGCTGCCGATCTTCTCGGCATCCGGTCTGCCGCACGCCAACCTTGCGGCGCAGATCGCGCGGCAGGCTAAGGTGCGCGGCACCACCGAGCCGTTCGCAGTTGTATTTGCTGCAATGGGTATCACCTTCGAGGAGTCCAACTTCTTTGTTGAGAGCTTCCGCGAGAGCGGTGCGCTTGATAGAACGGTACTGTTCATCAACCTAGCAAATGACCCTGCGGTTGAGCGTATTGCAACCCCGCGTATGGCGCTGACCGCTGCGGAGTATCTCGCCTTTGAAAAGAACATGCACGTACTGGTTATCCTCACCGATATCACCAACTACGCGGATGCATTGCGTGAGGTCTCTGCCGCACGTAAAGAGGTTCCTGGACGCCGTGGCTACCCCGGCTACATGTACACCGACCTTGCATCGCTGTACGAACGCGCCGGCCGTCAGCGTGGTAAGAACGGTTCCATCACAATGATTCCGATTCTAACCATGCCAGAAGGCGATAAGACCCACCCAATCCCCGACCTGACCGGTTACATCACCGAAGGTCAGATCATCCTTTCGCGTGAGCTGTATCGTAAAAACATCTCCCCGCCGATTGATGTATTGCCTTCGCTGTCCCGTCTGAAGGATAAGGGTATCGGTAAAGGAAAGACCCGTGCGGACCACGCCAACACCATGAACCAGCTGTTTGCTGCTTATGCGCGCGGCAAGGAAGCAAAAGAGCTGATGGTCATTCTGGGTGAAGCGGCTTTGACCGACATCGATAAACTGTATGCACAGTTTGCCGACGAGTTTGAAGCGGAATATGTCTCGCAGGGCTATGAAGCCAACCGAGACATTGAGGAAACCCTTGCAATTGGCTGGAAGCTGTTAAACATTCTGCCACGCAGCGAGCTGAAACGTATTAAGGATGAGTTCCTTGATGAATATTACGGAAAGTAGGGGGGATTTTCCTTGGCAAGCCAGCAAGTAACCCCAACCCGTATGGAATTGACCCGCCTGAAACGCAAGCTGGTTACCGCAATCCGCGGGCACAAACTGCTCAAGGATAAGCGCGACGAGCTGATGCGGCAGTTTCTCGACCTAGTGCGCGAGAACAAAGCGTTGCGTGAAAAGGTGGAGGCCGGTATCGCTGCTGCCAACAAGAATTTTGTTGTTGCGCGCGCGGGCATGGCCGATGAGGTGCTGAATGTTGCGATGATGGCCCCCACCCAGGAGGTTTATCTGGAAGCGGGCGAGCGCAACGTGATGAGCGTCGATATTCCTGTATTCACCTACAAAACCCGTTCTGCTGATGCGAATAATATTTATTCCTATGGTTTCGCGTTCACCTCAAGCGACTTGGACAGCGCTGTAAAATCGCTGTCGGATGTGTTGCCGGACCTGCTACGGCTAGCGGAAATTGAAAAGTCCTGCCAGCTGATGGCGGCCGAAATTGAGAAAACCCGCCGTCGGGTAAACGCACTGGAGCATGTTATGATTCCTGAAACACAGGAAAGCATCAAGTATATCACAATGAAGCTGGATGAGAATGAGCGGTCTACACAAATCCGTCTGATGAAGGTCAAGGATATGATGCTAGAGGACGCACATCACTACAGCGAACGCGGGCAGGCAGGCTGAATCAAAAGCGCCCTCGGCATCAAGCCGAGGGCGCCTCTCTTATCCACATAACGTAACTAAATCATTCCCCGCGCCGCAGCGCGAGCAAAAGTTAAAAAAGGAGGTGTGATACATGGCAGACCTGCTCAAAAAGCGTTTGACGCAGATGACCGCCACCGCTGGGTGAGCTGCAAAGGTTGGGCCTGGTGCCCTTGCACAAGTTTTGTGCAATTTACCCCATTTGCATGATCCCAATCTATTGGTTGGCTTTGACACCAACGATGATGCCTGTGTGTATCGTATCGGCGATGACCTTGCGCTGGTACAAACGGTCGATTTTTTCCCGCCAGTCGTGGACGACCCCTATCAATTCGGACAGATCGCCGCCGCCAATGCCCTTTCGGACATTTATGCGATGGGTGCAAAACCCACACTTGCTATGAATTTGCTTTGTTATCCCTCCTGCCTGCCGCCAGAAACCATTCAGGCAATTCTAGCTGGCGGCAGCGACAAGGTGGCGGAGGCCGGAGCTGTTCTAGCCGGTGGACACACCATCCAGGACGCAGAGCCCAAATATGGCTTATGTGTCAGCGGATTGGTACATCCACAACAGATACTCACCAATGCAGGTGCACAGGTGGGGGATCTACTGCTACTCACTAAGCCAATCGGCACTGGTGTGCTTACAACCGCTGCAAAAGCGGACCTGCTCTCCCTTGCTCAGCTTGCACCAGCCATCACCAGCATGTCCACCCTCAACCGGTACGCCGCAGAGGCATTTACAGATTATCCTGTTCATGCTTGCACCGATGTCACCGGCTTTGGGTTGCTGGGCCATGCCTGCGAAATGGCCCAGGCTTCCGGTGTTAGCTTCCGATTGCAGACCCATACAATACCGCTGTTTGCGTCAGCGCAGCAGTTCGCGGAAATGGGAATTCTTACCGCGGGCGGTTACGAAAACAGCGCATTCCTCGCAGATAAGGTTTCATTTCTGCCCACCGTTTCCCGCGTACAGCAAGACTTGCTATTCGACCCGCAAACATCCGGAGGACTGCTTATCGCTGTTGCCGCATCCCGCGTGCAGCCTCTTTTGGAGCAGCTTTGGGAGCATTACCCTGCTGCTTGCATAATCGGGTCTGTAATAGAACAGCAAAAGACATCCATCTTGGTAGAATAGCCGAACAAAAAGCCGCTGAAAAATCAGCGGCTTTTTGTTATTTATCAATTCCGTAAAGCAACGCATTCACAATTGCAGCAGCAATATTGCTGCCACCTTTACGCCCACGTGCCACAATATGCGGCACCTGCGTTTGCAACAGCAGTTCCTTTGACTCCACCACATTCACAAAGCCCACTGGCACACCGATGACCAACTCCGGCTTCAATTTTTCCTCACAGATCAGCTCATACAGCCGCACCAACGCCGTTGGTGCATTTCCGATTGCAAAAATCAGCGGCCGGTTAAGGGTGAGAGATTTGTCCATACTGACGGCAGCGCGGGTACTCCCCTGCGCCTGAGCCGCCTGTGCTACATCTTCATCCGCCATAAAACAGAAAACCTCTCCGCCAAAATGGGCCAGCAATTTTTTGTTAATGCCCGCCTTGGTCATCTGAGTATCCGTCACGATGCAGGCACCGTTTTGAATTGCCGCACGTCCTTTTTGTACTACACCTGGTGAAAAAACCAGATTTCGCGCATAGTCAAAATCCGCAGAGGTATGAATAGCCCGCTTGATTACCGGCGCAAGCTCTGGCTGCAACACAATTTTCTGCGTGGCAAGCTCTTGCTCTATCAATTCCATACTTCTGCGCTCAATTTCCGCAGGCAGCACAGCCTCTAAAGTAATTTTCATTGTTCCCCTCCTCAAAATTCAATTCCCTGGCGCGCCTGTATCCCCTTATCATAAGGATGCTTGCGTTTGCAAATCTCAGACACATAATCAGCCGCTTTCAGCAGCCAATCCGGCGGATTGCGCCCTGTTAATACCAGCTCTAATGCCGCTGGCTTATGAATGATGAAATTGCGCAATAAATCTTCGTCCACTGTTTCGGTAGAAAGCGCGCCAAATAGTTCATCCAAAATCAGCAGGTCACAATCTCCTGCACGTGCGGTTTCTACCGCCGTCAAAAGGTTTTTGGTTTGCAGATCGTAGGTCTGCTGCAACTCCCTTTCCCCCATCTGAAAGGTGAATTTTCCCCCCATCTTTCCGCGTAAAACGGTAACTTGTGGCAGCATCGCCAAGGAAGCTAGCTCACCGGTCGGCTGTCCCTTGAGAAATTGAAGCAATAACACCCGCTTTCCGGCGCCAGCCGCACGCACTGCCAGCCCGATTGCTGCGGTGGTCTTCCCTTTTCCGTCCCCACAGTAGATATGGATTAGCCCACTCATAACCCTGCCTCCAAAATTCTGTAAATTTGCTGCAAGTCGATGGTTTCCCGCACCCCTTGTGCCAGCCGGTCATATTGCTGTTCGCGATAGGCGGCAAGATCTATCGCCTGTACCTGTGACCAATCTACCCCCTTCGCCCTACAAAGGGAAACGATCAATGCTTTTGCTGCCGCTTCCTGGTCAAATAATCCATGCAGATAGCTACCATATACATTCCCTGATTGGCAGCCATCCAATCCCCATTCTGCGGTTTGCTGGTTCTGGATATCTGCAAGCGGATGACTGGACACCGTGCGGCCCATATGAATTTCGTAACCCTCCAATGGCACGCCGGACAGCTCAGAAAGCACCCCACGCACCTCTCCAAAATGCCCTGTAACCCGTGTGCGCGATTTTTGTGCACAGAAGGTGGTAGAAACAGGCAGCAGACCTATACCGGACAATTCTCCGCCATACTCCACCCTGTCTGGATCACACAGTGATTCGCCTAACATTTGGTAGCCGCCGCAGATACCCAACACCGCACCACCTTTTGCAGCATATTTATGGATTTCCGCCTCCAGTCCGCACTGGCGCAGCCAGAGCAAATCCTCCATGGTGTTTTTGGTGCCTGGCAGAATTATCAGGTCCGGCGTTTTTAGCTGAGACACATGCTGCACATACCGCAAAGAAACGCCTTCTATCGCCTCCAGTGGGTTAAAATCGGTAAAGTTGGACAGCCGCGGCAAACGAATTACCGCAATATCGATGATACCCATGGGGGCTACATCGGTACGCAGCCGCTCAGAAAGACTATCCTCATCATCAATATCCACCGTAAGATAGGGCACCACCCCGACCACCGGCACGCCGGTAATCTGCTCAATTTGTGTAATGCCTGGCTGCAAAATTTCCCGATCTCCGCGAAACTTGTTGATGATTAGCCCCTTGGTCATCGCGCGTTCCTCCGGCTCCAAAAGCATCAGCGTTCCAGCAAGCGCCGCAAACACGCCGCCGCGGTCAATATCCCCCGTC
Organism: uncultured Anaerotruncus sp.; assembly: GCA_910586875.1. GTDB lineage: Bacteria > Bacillota > Clostridia > Oscillospirales > Ruminococcaceae > Anaerotruncus. Next base: position 12,371 of record CAJUJI010000013.1, read on the forward strand.
AGCAGCACCGGTGCACCCGCAAGACGCGCCATCCCCATATTGACAATGTCATTTGTTTTCAGATTGATTTCCGCCGGACTCCCCGCACCTTCCAGAACCACAATGTCATATTGGGATGCTAGAGTCTGATACGCCCGCTGGATTTGCGGTACCAAGGTCTGTTTCATGCGAAAATATTCGCGTGCGCTCAAATTGCCGAGCACCTCTCCATTCACAATCACCTGCGAACCAGTCTCACTGGAAGGCTTGAGCAAAATAGGATTCATCAACACCGAAGGCTCAATGCCTGCGGCCTGCGCCTGCATCACCTGCGCGCGTCCCATCTCCAAACCCTCCTTGGTAATAAAGGAGTTAAGCGCCATATTTTGCGATTTAAACGGCGCAACCGAATACCCGTCCTGACGGAAAATGCGGCAAAGCGCTGCTGTCAAAAGGCTTTTGCCCGCATTGGATGTGGTGCCTTGCAGCATGATTGATTTTGCCATATTACACCTCCCGGGGCTTTGCCCTCTCACCCCCTGCGGCCTTTCACAAGACCGGCGAAATTTTTTGTGCGCTGCGGCACAGAGCATTTTACAGAACCGCCCTCAGCGCTTCTATCAACCGTTCATTTTTTTGTTCATCCCGGACCGCCACCCGATAAAAGCGCGCGTCCAACCCGCGGAAATTCGCGCAGGAACGGATCAAAATTCCCTTTTCCAGCAGCCGCTCCCGCAAATCGCGATGCTGGTTGCATTTAAAAAATACAAAATTAGCCTTCGAGCCGATCACCTGTACCCCCAGACATTTTAACCGCTCGGTCAGCCAGGCGCGCCCACTGCCCACGCGCCAGGCGGTCTCCTCCAAATACGCCAAATCCGCAAGCGCTGCCACCCCCGCAATCTGGGCGGGCATACTGACATTCCACGCCTGCCCACAAGCGGCAACCCGCTCCAACAGCCCGCTATCCGCACAAAGCAGGTACCCCAGCCGCAGCCCCGCCATCGCGTACAGCTTGGTAAACGCCTGCAAAATCAGCAGATGCTTAGCCTGCTCTAAATGCTCTTTTAAGGTACGCTGCACACCATCCTCCAAAAATGGCAGAAAGCATTCATCCACCAACAGATAAATCCCACACGCCTCGCATCTCTTCACAATGCGCAAAAGCAAGGTTTGGTCGATTGGTTGGCCGGTCGGATTATTGGGGTTACAAAGCACCAAAAGGTTAAGCGCAGGGCTGAGCTGGTTGAGGAGCTTATCTGTCACAGCAAACTCGTCCTTCTCATAAAGGGGGTGAAAGCCAATCTCACATCCCACCGCACGCAGCGCCTGCTCATATTCAGAAAAGGTGGGGGCAAGCAGCAACGCGCGTTTCGGCCGCAGTGCAAATACCAGCCGGAAAATCAAGTCAGCAGCGCCGTTACCGCAATGAATCCACTCACGCGGCAACAGCTCCCGCGCAGACAGCTCCGCCCGCAACACCCTGCACAGCGGATCTGGATACTGCCCCCAAAGCGCTACCGTTTCAGAGAGCGCCTGTTTCACCCGTTCCGGCATCCCCAGCAGGTTGGTATTCGCCGAAAAATCAATCGTATCCGCCGGACACCCAAATAGATCCCCGCCATGCGTCAGTTCCATTTTGGCCCCTCCTATCGCCACAAGATAACCGTCCGCGCCAGTGCGAACAGCAATACAGCTAGCAGTGCGGTCAGATACATCAATCGGTTCGTCAATCGGATATCCCCGCCGCTTACTACTCGCAGGTCATCGCCTATCGTTTCCTTTTCTACCCAGACGCCACCGTAAAAAGCGCCACCCAATAGCTGCACCCCTAACGCGCCCGCACAGGCCGACTCGGTTTGTGCGCTGTTCGGGCTGGGATGTTTACGTCGGTCGCGCCGCCAAACCTGCCATGCGCGCCGCCAATCCAAACGCAGCAATGCGGCCGCTCCCACCATCAGCAGCGCACTGATGCGGGCTGGCAGCCAATTGAGCAGGTCGTCTAGCTTTGCCGAAGCATATCCGAAATCGCGGTAACGCACATTCCGATAGCCAACCATCGAATCCAGCGTATTGACCGCCTTATAAAAAATTCCTAGCGGGGCACCGCCCAACATCAGATAAAACAGCGGTGCGACCACGCCATCCGATGTATTTTCCGCCACTGTCTCAACCGCTGCTTTTGCCACCTGTACCGGCGAAAGCTGGTCGGTATCCCGTCCGACAATCTGCCCAACCGCCCTGCGCGCCTGCTCAAGCTCCCCCTGTTGCAGCGCCTTTAGAACCTTCATGCTTTCCTCCCGCAGCGACTTAGCAGCGATCAGCTGATAGCTCACCCAAACCTCCAACAAAAATGCAGCCGCTGGATGCAGCCAGTTTGCCAGCCCCATCAGCAGAATCATACATGCGGTGGGCACACCTGCTGCCAGCAGCACCAACAAAAGTCCGCCCAAGCGTTCATCAGCGGGCGTTTGAGGCAGCATTGAACGTAGCCACCGCTCTAAAAAGGTAATCAGCCGCCCAATCCAACGCACCGGATGTGGCAGCCAATACGGGTCACCCAGCAGCAAATCCAGGCAAAAGCCCAGCGCCACCGCAAACGCAAGCTTCATGTATCCGCCTCCCCTCCAATACGGTGCAGATCCCATAGGGTGCGCCGTTCCACCCAGCCATGCAAGCTAGTCTGCGCTGCCCAACCGCAAAGATTGTCTGCCTGCCACTGGTAAAAGCTGCGCGGCGTTTCACTAGCGGCAAAATGCTCCAGCACCGCCATCATACTCCCACCATGCAGCACAAATGCGGCCCGTTGGATGCCGTCCGTCAGGCAATCCTGCACCGCTTTTGCAAACCCATAGCAGCACCGCGCTTTAAACAGCTGCTGCCGTTCGCCATTTGGCGGAGCCTGTTTCCCTGCTGCCGCAATCCATGCCTGATATTCCGGTAAATCCTTTAGCTCCTGATAGCTCTTTCCCTCGAAATTACCAAAATAGCACTCTTTCAGCGTTTCTACCACAACCGCCTCCTGATCAGGGTAAAGCAACGCTGCGGTCTGGCGGCAGCGCATCAGCGGACTGGTATATATCCGGTCCGCAACCGGAAACATTCCTGCTTTTACATCCTCGGGAACGGCCAACGGCTCATCTGTTTGACCGATATAGCGCCCCTCCAGATTGCCGGCCGTTTTCGCATGGCGAATCATCAGAATCTCCAAATTGGCGGCCCGTTTTATCACACAGGGTAAGCCCGCAAACACACGATCTACCCGCCCGCTACGCTCTGCCAACAGGCAGCAGGCGCGTCCCACCGCCTCCCGCCATTCCCGCTCAAACCGGTCGATTGGCACAATGCCGCCGCCGATCTCGTCGGTAATCAAAATGATCTCTGGATTTTGTGCAGCAAGTGCCTGTGCAAATGCGACGGGGTCCTGTCCGTTCTTTAACAGACGGCGCAGCAACAGCTGCAGATGATTCAAAACCGGCTGCTGCGGTACCTCTAGCGGACAGGTCGCGCCATCACAAACTGCCGGCATTCTATAGCCGGTTTGACGCAATACCAGCTCTAACTTTCCCTGGCAGCACCCGCCAATCACCATTCTCATTCCAGAAACCTCCCCGCCAATACCGCCGCAGCCAACATCCCCAGCTCACCTAGCTGCAAAAAATAGCCCGCCAAATCTCCTGTAATTCCACCAAAATGAATGTTGGCGCATCGTTTATAATAGCAGAATACCACCAATACCGCCAGTAAGCAAGTCCCTCCCGCTACCAACGACAGCCGCAGCATCCCGAATGCGAGTGCCCAAATCCAACAGAACAGCACAAAGCTGACCTGCCATTTTTGCTGTACAGCATTTGCAAAGGCAGCCGCAAGCCCACTGGTTTTCGCACAGCGAAAGCTCACCACCGCAAGCCCGCTCAGTGCGCGGGAGAGTGCAAAGCCCACCGATACAATTGCAGACAGCCACGGCTGGTGCGGCAGCTCGTGCCAAAGCGCAAAGGTGAGCAGTAGATATAGACAGCAGCCCATCACAGCAAAGGCGCCGGTGTGCGGATCACTCAAAATTTCCAGTTTGCGTGCGGTAGGCGCATGGGAAGCAAGCGCATCAACCGTATCGCAGAAGCCGTCCAGATGGATACCGCCCGACAGCAGCACCGGCAGCGCCGTTGCGACTGCCGCTGTCAAAACAGCTCCGATTTCCAGTGCTTGGCAAAGCCACAGCCAACCATAGACCACACCACCGATCACCGCCCCGACCAATGGGAAAAAGCAAAAAGCATAGCGCATGTTCTCTGGCGTCCAGGCAACCTGCGGCATTGGAATCGCCGAATACATCGAAAACGCGATGCCACAGGCATTCCACAATCGCTTCATACCGGCCCTCCCTTTTGAAAAACAGGGATGGAATAAACCACCTCAACCACCCGCTCTGCCTGGGCCGCCAATGCGCAGTTCAGCTGTCCGAGCAAACGCAAATACTGCTGTGTTTGTGGCGGATAAGCGATCCCATCCGCAAACACCTCGTTAGAAACAACGATCACCTGCGCCGCCTGTCTGCAAAGCTGCTGAATCCCCGCCAAAATTTCCTGTGCAGCCGCCTGCCCTGCGCCCTGGGGGCTATACAACTCATTGGCGCAAAGATTGGACAGGCACTCCAACAAAACAGTGCCTGTCTTTGGCAGTTTTAACTGGGACAGCCCTGTATAACATTCCACCGTTTCAAAACCACGGCCCGCACGTGCCTGACGGTGTTTTTCAATCCGTTCGCGACACTCGCTATCCAACGGCTGCATAGTTGCAAGATAAATGCGCGGCTGCTCACCTGCACAGGCCAGCCGCTCTGCAAATTCTGATTTTCCGCTCGCTGCGCTGCCAATCACCAAACTTAGCATTGTTTCTCCCCTGCTTTTGCGCCAATTTATTCCTGCGGCTGATATGCTTCAATTGCAATCTCCGCAAAGGTGCTCATCCGATTGTAAACCGCCAGTGCCATATCCAACAGCGGCAACGCCGCCACTGCGCCAGTGCCCTCCCCTAGGCACATATCCGCGGTAATCATCGGCCGAATGCCCAATTCCTCTAACAGACGACTGCCCGCCGGCTCTTTGGAGCAGTGGGAGGCCAACAGATAATCCGCTGCTGCCGGACACAGCCTCACTGCTAGCAGCGCCGCCACCGCGGAAATAAAGCCATCCACCAGCACCGGCCGCCGCGCCACCGCCGCGCCCAGAAAAACCCCACACAGCCCCGCCAGATCAAAACCGCCCACCTTTGCAAGAACATCCAGCGGGTCTGTCGGGTCCGGCTGATGCAGTGCAAGCGCCTGCTCAATTGCCGCGAGCTTGCGCGATAAACCTGCACTGTCCAGTCCTGCGCCACGTCCGGTCACCTGCACAGGCGCACAGCCAAGCAGGACCGCCGCCACTGCACTGCTGGTGGTGGTATTGCCAATGCCCATCTCACCGGTCGCCAAAATTTGGTAGCCCTGTGCGCAAAGCGAACCGGCCAGATTTAGCCCGAACTCGATCCCCTCCAGCGCCTGTTCTCGGGTCATTGCCGGTTCACGCGCAATGTTTCCGGTTCCATAACCCAGCTTGTGCACCACCAATCCGTCGCCTTGTACCGCGCGCGCCACCCCAAGATCCACCGGAAGAAGATCGCAATGTGCCACCTGTGCCATCACTGCGACGCTGGTTTCTCCCTTGCAGAAATTTTCGGTCACCACTGCGGTCACCTCGCTGCCGGTTTGGGTCACACCTTCGGCAACTACCCCATTATCTGCACAGCAGATGACAACACAGCGCTGGTCCAAACAAACGCGGCTGTCCCCTGTGATGCCTGCGATGCGAATGATTGCCTCCTCCAACAGCCCCAGACTGCCCAGCGGCTTTGCAATGCTGTCCCAACGGCGCTTTGCGGCCGCCTGTGCCACCTGATCTGCCGGAACAATCTGTTCAAGCGCTTGTTCTAGTCTCATGCTGTCTCCCCCTCTATATCCCAATGTTTTCCTTTGACCATTGCGCCCTGTAAAAATCCATTGGACTTTTACAGGGCGCAACCAAACGCATCCTTCTTTGCGCGGTAGGCCAGCGCTGCCCGCAAAAACGAAAACGCCGCCTGTGGCCTCGCCGCCAAATACAGATGTGGAAAACCTGCGTAAAGCCGCTCGTTTCCATGCACACACTCCCAGCTTGTTTGACGCAGCGGCTTTTCAGCGACAAAGCTTGCACCGCAATTTTCACTGTCCCAATGGTGAAACTCATGTGCCGGAAGCTGCGCACCTGCCTTACCTAGCAGGTTATCCTCCTTGGCTGTTAAAGTGCAGTAGCCAAATCGTTGAAGCTTTTCTGTCTGAAATGCCTCCCCAGCAATCGCCCCCACCATTGGATAAGCCACCCCATCCATTCCTTTGAGCCGCTCATGTAGATACAAAAAGCCACCACATTCCGCAATCGCTGGCATCCCCGCTTCCAGCGCTGTTTTGATCTGCTGGCGCATCAAGCAATTTTCTGCCAGCTGTGCCGCATATAGCTCGGGAAAGCCCCCGCCTAACAGCAGTGCATCTGCCGGTGGAAGCTGTTCCTCCCGTATGGGGCTAAAATACACCAATTGCGCACCCATCTGTTCCAACAGGTGCAGCGTCTCTTGATAATAAAAACAAAACGCCTCATCATATGCAACCGCAACCTTTGGATCTCCTGTCAATCTGCGCGGCCGTTTAGGTAGGTCAAATTCGAGGGGCGGCGCCGTCTTTGCCAGCTGCTTGAGCCCTTCCAAATCGATAAACTGTCGCGCTGCCTGTGCAAGTTGGTCTAACTTTTGCTCCAGCTGTTGCACCTCGCCCGCAGGAACCAGCCCTAAATGGCGGCTTTCAAGCGACGCATCTTTAAGCGGCGGCAGAAATCCCAGCACCTTTGGTGCACAAAAGCCGTTCCACGCTTCCTTTTCTATCATTCCTTTTACTGTTGGATAAAGTGCCGGAGACAGGCGGTTTAGGATCACCCCTTGTATGGTGGCGTTTGGTTGAAGCGGCTGAATCGATGGGCGATAATGCGTCATCCCCTGCACCACTGCTGCCGCTGAAACCGACATCCCCTTACAGTCAAGCACCAATATTGCTGGTGTCTGCGTTTCAAATGCGACCTCATAGGCAGAAGCGCGCTCGCTGACGCCTCCCAGCCCATCGTAATAGCCCATTGCGCCTTCTACAATCGCCATCTGCACACCCTGTGCTCCCTGTGCCAACATCTGCCGCAGCTTTTTAGCGCGGGTAAAAAATAGATCGAGATTTCCGGCAGACTGTGCACCCACAATTTCACGGTGGAACATCGGATCAATGTAGTCCGGCCCGCATTTAAAGGCCGCAATTCGTTGCCCCTCCTGTACCAGCGCCCGCAGAATTGCACAGGTCACGGTTGTTTTTCCACTGCCGCTAGCCGGCGCTGTAATCAGCACACGCGGGAGCTCATAGGTCGCGGATTCCATAGCCAGCCTTCCCTCCCGCACTTAAAATATAAATGGGGTTCTGTCCCATCATCATATGGTTTGCACCCACCAGCTTTGCCCTTGCTACCGAAAGCTGGACAGCCTCCTGATTTGGCAGTGCCGCCTCGTTAAAGCAATCGAGCGTTGCACCCACCGTTTCCAGCGTAATTGCGTTCACCACCAGCCGCACCTTTGGATTACGCTCCAGCGCATCACGCAGGATGGCAGAAATTCCGCCGGAGCTGCCCCCCACAAAGACTGCGTCTGGGATTGGCAGCTCCCGCAGCGCAGCCGGAGCGCGCCCTGCAATAATGTTTAGATTGTGCAGGTTAAACCGAAGCCGGTTTTGTTCGATCAGTGCAAGCGCCTCTTTTTCCTTCTCAACCGCGCACACAAGCCCGCTACCCGAAAGCATCCGCGCCGCCTCGATTGCTACCGAGCCTGTTCCTGCGCCGACATCCCAGACGGTCATCCCCTGACGAAGCCACAGCTTGGAAAGGCTGACCGCCCGCACCTCACTTTTGGTCATAGGGACCTGTGTGCGTAAAAACCATTCATCCGGCAGCCCACAGGTTGCAGGCTGTGTTTTCCCGCGAATCGACCCATTGTGAATGAGCATCACCGCAAGCGAGTCAAACTCCCTGTGGCAGAGGACACGCGCCTCCCCCCTGGTGATCTGCTCCTCTGGATAGGAAAGGCGCTCCCCCACCTGCACCAGCAGGTTTCCAAACCCATGCTCACACAAGCGCTCACAAATCGCTTTGACCGTCCATTTTCCGCCGGTCAGCAGGAAGGTGCGCGGATGATTGGAAACGATCCCAATTAAATCCGCATCACGCCCATGCAGACTAAGCGGATAAACGTCCTCCCAGCCGGTTCCCAGCTGTGCGCAGAAATATTGCAGGCTGCTGATGCCGGGAATATGCCGCACCGCAGCACCCTCTGAAAGCCATTCCAGCCCTCTGGCAGCGCTGTAAAAACCGCAGTCACCGGAAAGCAGAATTGCAATCCGCTCGTCCTTCCCGCATTTTGTAATTGCCTGGGAAATTTTATCGGGAACAGCCGCACAGATTTTTTCTTTGGTGTAATCGGGAAAGCAATCGAGCATTCTCTGCGCACCGATCAGGCGGTCGCTGGCGGCGACCGCCTCGCGTGCCTGCCCGGTAAGCAGGTTGGGATTACCCATCCCCACGCCGATCAAATCAATCTGCATGTCTTTCCCTCCCAGAAATCCTCTGCTATCACCTGCCGCTTAACGGCGGCACAAAAGCATTATGTGTTTCGTTTATAATTGCCCGAAAACCCGCGATCCCTGCGCCGCCGGTAAGCTCTACTCAGGTTAATCCCTATCGATGCAGCAATTGCAGCCAACATCATCATCGGAATTAGCCATCTGCTGTATTGCTCATCCGAAGAAAGCAGCTCGGTCCATGCCTGGTCCACCGCAAGGTTCATCTCTGTCGAAAGGTCCATCCAAAATTCCGTTTTTGCGATTACCTCTTCCGGAGGATATGCAACCGGATTGCTTGTGACCTCCTCCGGCAGAATCGCGAGCGCAGCGGTATTCGGCGAACTATATCCGATATATTCAATGTTCGACGCCGCCACCTCCGGCTCTAGCAGAAAGTTAATGAACATTTCCGCGCATTCCTTCTCCCGCGAGCAGGTCGGTATCACAACCGCATCTACAAAGCGATTGGTCCCCTCCTCCGGCACAAAGCAGCCCAGATCTTCATTATCCGCCATCATGGTGAGGGCATCGCCTGCGTAGTAGGGTGCAATTGCCGCCTCTCCGCCAATCATTTTATCAAAAATTTCATCCATGACATATGCTTGAACCAGCATTTTCTGTTCCTTCAGACTTTCTAGCGCCTCGGAAAGCTGCTGCTTATTTTCCGGATTCATCGGGTAACCCAACCGTTTGAGCGCAATTCCAAAATCATCCCGCGGATTTGCAAACATCAGAATTTCTCCCAAATATTTCTGGTTCCAAAGCAGATCCCAGCTGCCCAAATCCTCCTCGTCCACCATCGTCTGGTTATAAATGACCACCACCGTCCCCCATGTGTAGGGAACAGAATATTCATTGGTGGGATCAAAGGTTGGGTTATGAAAGCTTTCATCAATATTTTTGTAGCTGGGCAGATTCGCAAAGTCGAGTTTTTCCAGCATTCCCTCTCGAATCATCCGTGCAATCATATAATCGCTGGGAATTAAAATATCATAGCTTGCACTGCCATTGCGCAGACGGGCGTAAACCTCCTCATTGGTGGAAAAGGTGGTATAATTCACCTTAATACCGGTCAACTGCTCGAACTCCTGAATCACATTGATGAAGCCATCCGAGCCATCCGCAATATACTCGCCCCAGTTATGCACATTGATGGATTTTCCCTGCCCTTGAAAACGGGTGTAATAGCTGGGGTCCTCCACCTCTACCGCAGCAAAGGCCGGAACGGACAGGCTCACTGTCAACGCAGCAGCGAGCAAAAGCGACAGCCATTTTTTCATGCGCGCGCCCTCGCTTTCATCCGATTTTCATGTTCCTTGCGCGAGTCGTTGAGATTAACCAGCAGCAGCACCGACAGCACCACCACAAAAATAATCGTAGACAGCGCGTTAATTTCCGGGCTCACCTTGCGGCGGGTCATCGAGAAAATAGTGATCGGAAGTGTTTGAGAGGTCGCACCTGATACAAAGTAACTGATAATAAAATCGTCCAATGAATAGGTAAATGACATCAAAAAGCCCGAGAGAATCCCCGGCAAAATCTCCGGAATGACCACCTTAAAAAACGCTTGTATTGGGCTGCATCCCAAATCCAGCGCCGCCTCATAAACAAACCGGTCCATCTGACGCAGCTTTGGCATAACATTTAAGATCACATAAGGCACATTAAAGGTAATATGCGCCAGAATGAGGGTCATAAACCCAAACTCAATCTGCACACCGGCTGTGCGAATCCACACAAACAGCAGCATCAGCGAAACACCGGTCACAATTTCCGGATTAACCACCGGCATATAGGTGATGTTCATGACCACCAGTCGTGTCCAACGCTTCATATTGACAATACCAATTGCTGCAAGCGTGCCCAAAACGGTTGCAATTACCGAAGAAACCACCGCGATAATCAGTGTGTTCATCAGTGAGTTTAAAATCACCTCATTGGTAAACAGCTTTTGGTACCAGCCCAGTGTAAAGCCGGTCCATGCGCCACGCGATTTGGATTGGTTAAAGGAGAACACAATCAGCACCAGAATTGGCGCATACAAAAAAGCCATTACAAGCCCTACATAGGATTTTGTCAGCCATTTCACTTTAGCATATCCCCCTTGTCCTCATCTCCGAACTGGTTGGTAATACTCATGCACAGCAGAATCAGCACCATCAGCACCAACGAAATTGCTGCACCAAGGTTCGGGTTGTAGGCATTGCCCAAAAACTGCAAATCGATCAAATCACCGATCAGCAGGTTTCCGCCACCGCCCAGCATACGAGAAATGACAAAGGTGGAGATGGATGGTACAAATACCTGGATAATTCCTGTCGAGATGCCCGGCATGGTCATTGGGATCAGCACCTTGAGCAGCACCCTTGTATTATTGCAGCCCAAATCCTGCGCCGCTTCAATCAGGCTGTTCGGAATTTTCACCATCACCGAATAGAGCGGCAGAATCATATAAGGAAGATAGTTGTAAACCATGCCCAATACAACCGCGCCTGGGGTGTTGATCATATTCAGCGGTCCAATGCCAAAGTGCGAAAGAAAACGGTTGATCAAACCATTCTTCTCCAAAATCGTCATCCAGGCATAGGTACGCAGCAAAAAATTCATCCACATCGGCAGCATCACCAGCATCACCATTGTACGCTGCTTGTTGCTGCTGCGGCGGGAGATCACAAACGCCAGCGGATATGCGATGATCAGGCAAATCACCGTAGAGATGGCCGCAAGCCAGATGGAGCGCACCAAAACCGGTGTATACTCGCCCACCTGCGAAATATAGTCGATGGTAAAGCGGCCCTCTGGGGTGGTAATTGCATAATAGGCAACCAGCCCCAACGGAACAAGGATGAAAATGCCCATCCAAAGCAGATAAGGGATGGCTGTAACGGTAGTAGCTCTCGAGCGCAATCACTCCACCTCCTTGCGCATGATATGGATGTCGAAGGGATCAACCTCCAATCCAATGAACGCGCCCGGCTGCTCGCAGCGGGTGGAGTGAATAATCCAATGGTAGCTGTGTGCATCCACCACCATCTCATAATGAACACCTTTAAAAATAACCGATTCTACCACACCGGTAACAGGCGCGGTTTTAGGGTCAACAATCTTGATATCCTCCGGCCGGATTACAACATCCACCCGTTCAAGCTTTTCAAAACCCTTGTCCACACAATCAAACTTTTTGCCCAGAAACTCTACCAAGCAGTCCTGGTGCATCACGCCGTCAATGATGTTGCTTTCTCCGATAAAGTCGGCAACAAAGGCTGTTTTCGGCTCATTATAAATATCCTGTGGGGTACCCACCTGGAGAATATCGCCATCCTTCATGACTACCACCGTATCCGACATGGTAAGCGCTTCCTCCTGGTCGTGGGTGACATAAATGAAGGTAATTTCCAGCGCTTTTTGGATGCGTTTTAGTTCAATCTGCATCTCCTTGCGCAGCTTGAGATCGAGCGCGCCCAGCGGCTCGTCCAGCAGCAACACCCGCGGATGATTCACCAGCGCACGCGCAATTGCAACACGCTGCTGCTGCCCACCTGAAAGCTGGTCGATATTGCGGCGGTCGTAACCCTGGAGGTTCACCAGCTCGAGCATCTCTGAAACGCGTGTTTTGCGCTCATTTTCGGGCAGCTTTTTAATTTTCAGTCCAAACTCGATATTTTCAAATACATTCAGATGTGGAAACAACGCATACCGCTGAAACACCGTATTAACATTGCGTTTATGTGGCGGCAGTCCATTGATGCGCTTTCCATCAAAAAAAACGTCCCCTGCCTTTGGTGTAACAAAACCACCGATTGTCCGCAACGTTGTAGTTTTGCCACAACCGGACGGCCCCAGCAGGGTGACGAATTCTTTGTCTTGGATATCAAGGTCCAACCCGACCAGAATGGGGTCCCCATCAAAGTCAACCGAAATATCTCTCAGACTTACAATATTACTTTCTTTCATTTATGCATCCCCCTTTGCGGAATTAGGCCGTCTTTACGGCCCCCGGCAATCTCATATCGCTTAACCCGCAAAAGGTATTCGATTGCCCACAGCAGCTCCTCCTATGCGCCGGACCTCTCAAACGGGCCTGTGCAGCACTGCCGCGTGACAATCCTAATCGCAGCAGCACCGTTGACACCAGCGCTGCCCGTTATTAGGCGATAAATTGGTTACCGATTTTTTGTGCAGATGCAAAAACTGCAAATACCAATATAACAGATATTTGTAAAATGTCAATCTGTTTTTTGTGATTTTCCGGCACTTTTCCGCAAATTTTTTGAAATTAGCCAATCTGCCGCATAAAACCTCTTGTTTTCTCAGGTTTTCTCACCATTTTTAGATTCTATTTTCTATTTTGTTGCCAGACCACAGGCCGCACTGCAAAAAGGAGAGCCAGCCCCGCGATCCGCGGGGCTGGCTCCTGCACACGCATGGCGTCCAACGCTAACGCGTTGTCACCGCGTGTGCTCTACGCTTCACATCTCAGCCCATAAACCATCCGTTTAGCAGCAGGGGGTGATCCAACCAAAGCGATCCTCCACCCGTCCCCACTGGATATCCGTCAGGGTATCATATAGCCTCTGACTGACCGGACCAATTTTATTCTCGTTGATAATCGTGGTGGTATCCCCACATTTGAGCTCGCCAATCGGAGAGATAACCGCGGCAGTACCGGTGCCCCACGCTTCCTCCAGCCGACCCTCACATGCTGCCTGTTCCAGCTCATGGATATCCAGCTTCCGTTCAGAAACCGGCATTCCCCAGTTCTTGAGCAGATCAATCACCGATTTACGGGTGATACCCGGCAAAATACTGCCGTCCAGCTCCGGCGTTACAATCTCGCCATCGATTTTGAAGAACACATTCATGGAACCGACTTCCTCAACAAACCGGCGCTCAACACCATCCAGCCAGAGCACCTGCGAGAAGCCCTGCCGCTCGGCCTCCTCCTGTGCAATCAGCGACGCCGCATAGTTACCGCCGGTTTTGTAAGCACCCATACCGCCCTGTGATGCGCGAACATATTTTGTTTCCACATAGATGCGCACAGGATTGATGCCACCTGCATAATAGGCGCCGGAGGGCGAAAGAATCACACAATAGATATAGTTAGCGGACGGATGTACGCCCAGCACCTCTTGATTTGCGATGATGAACGGACGGATATACAAGGAGGTTCCTGGCGCAGAAGGTACCCAATCCTTTTCAATCGTGACGAGTTTTTTCAGGCCCTCCAACAACAGCGCTTCATCCAGCTTCGGAATGACCAGCCGTTCACAAGAGCTGTTCAGCCGCTTAAAATTCTCCTCTGGACGGAAGAACTGTATCTTCCCGTCTTCTGTGCGATACGCCTTCATCCCCTCAAAAATTTCCTGCGCATAATGGAAGCAGGAGGCTGACGGGTCCATCGGAATGGGGCCATATGGCACAATGCGTGGATCATGCCAACCCTTGTCCGCAGTATAATCCATCAAAAACATGTGGTCTGTAAACAGCTTGCCGAAACCCAATTTGCTTTCATCGGGCTTCTGGCGGGGGTGGTCGGTTAAGGTCACCTTGATTTCCATAGTTGCAACACTCCTCATCATTACTACGATTTTATCAACAAATTTTATTTTAGCACCGGAACCTAGCGATGTCAAAACTCTACAATAAGTTTGTGGATTCTAAACAAAGCTGCACAGCGCCCGCAGACGCTGTGCAGCAATTTTAGCAAGGCACGCGCTTAATAAGCGACACCATGCCATTTCATCGCTTCTGCAACCTTGAGGAAGCCTGCGATATTCGCACCCATAACCAGGTTGCCTTCGTCGCCAAATTCACGCGACGCATTAAAGGAGTTGTGGAAGATCTCCTGCATAATCGTTTTAAGCTTTGCGTCTACCTCCTCAAAGCTCCAATTATAACGCATCGAGTTCTGGCACATTTCCAATCCACTCACCGCTACGCCGCCCGCATTGGACGCCTTTGCCGGTGCAAACAGCACGCCGTTCTTCTGGAAAATCTCAATCGCTTCCGGAGTGCTGGGCATATTTGCGCCCTCTGCAACCACTAGAACGCCATTATCAACCAATTTCTGTGCATCCTCTGCGCTGATCTCGTTTTGGGTTGCGCAAGGCAGCGCAATGTCGCACTTGATGCCCCAAATACCCTTGCATCCCTCGTGATATTCGGCGCCAGGAACACGTTTTGCATATTCGGAGATACGCGCACGCTCCACCTCTTTGATCTGCTTGATGACATCCAGCTTGATACCGTCCTTGTCATAAACATAGCCGTTGGAATCGTACATTGCAACAACCTTGCCGCCCAACTCATGCGCCTTCTCAACCGCATAAATTGCAACATTTCCAGAGCCGGATACAATGATTGTCTTGCCTTTGACACTATCGTTTTTGAGGGTCTTGAGCATCTCCTCAACAAAATAGAGCAGGCCGTAACCGGTTGCCTCTGTGCGTGCCAGCGAGCCACCTGCTCCAACACGTTTGCCGGTCAGTACACAGGAATTGGTGTTGCTCAAGCGGTGGAATTGGCCATACATATAGCCGATCTCACGCGCACCGACACCCATATCACCAGCCGGTACATCGGTATCCGGTCCAATATGTTTCATCAGCTCGGTCATAAAGCTCTGACAAAAACGCATGACCTCTCCCTCGGATTTGCCTTTGGGGTCAAAATCACAGCCGCCCTTGCCGCCACCCATCGGCAGCCCTGTCAGAGAGTTTTTAAAGGTCTGTTCAAAGCCCAGAAATTTGATTACCGATGCGCAAACCGATGGATGAAACCGCAGACCGCCCTTATAAGGACCAATTGCAGAATTAAACTGCACACGGAAGCCACGGTTCACCTGCACCTTGCCAGCATCGTCCACCCAAGGCACACGGAACTGTACAAACCGCTCCGGCTCAACCATCCGCTCAATAATCCCTGCATCAACTAAATCCTGGCGTTTTGCTACGACTGGCTCCAAAGATTCGAGTACTTCCTTAACCGCCTGCAAAAATTCTGGTTCATTGGGGTTGCGCTTGCATACTGTCTCATAGATTCCCTGCAAATAACTGCTTTTAAATTCCATTACAAAAACCTCCCGTTTTTATTTCGGGGGTCACACATTTTCGGCATAACCCTCAGATTTAACGCCAGCGCTTTAGCAGCACAAAGCTATGCTCTTATTATAATAATCTTAGCGGGTTTTTGCAAGAAAAATTTTTGAATCCTGCGTTTTTTCTTTTTGGGCAATCTGCACAGCCGCTTGACGAAATGTGCGCTTTGCGATACAATAGATGCTGGAAAGAGGATTGGACAGCGGCGCGTCTAACAGCGTGAGGAAAGTCCGAGCTTCACAGGGCAGGGTACCTGCTAACGGCAGGCTGAGGCGACTCAAGGGAAAGTGCAACAGAAAGATACCGCCGCTGTATTACCAGAAGTTTTTCTGGCGAACAGCGGTAAGGATGGAAAGGCGAGGTAAGAGCTCACCGGGGCGCGGGAGACCGCACTGCCATGTAAACCCTATCCGAAGCAACATCGACCGGGGCGATTTCGGCGGCCCGCCGTGTCCCAACAGATGGCTAGAGCTGCTGCGGCAACGCGCAGCCCAGAAAGATCGTTGTCCACGACAGAACTCGGCTTATAGATCCCCTTTCTACCAAACGCTGCATTGTCTAAAAGACCAATGCAGCGTTTTTATATATAGTTAACCTGCCAGCATTTTTACCGCCGGACACGCATACAGTTATGCTATGGAGGTGTTTGCGATGTTCTCAACCATTCTTCTTACCGCTGGCGGAGTTGTCGGATTTCTGGTCTTTACCGCCTTAGTGCGCTCCGGTCATTTTTTCCGCACCCTAATTTATACTGTTGTCACCGGAAACCTTGCTTTGCTTGGAACCGCGTGGCTAGGCGCCTTTTCCGGTGTATTGTTGGCGGTCAACCTATTTACTGTAGCGGTTGCTAGCATTCTTGGTGTGCCGGGTGTGCTTACTATGGTCATCTTAAAATTGCTTTTTGGCGTCTGATCTGATATACTATTCCCCAAAGGAAAAACGCATCACCATTGGGGGAATCAACATGGAAACGAAAATAAAACTGATTTCGGGAACTGAAGATCTAACCGACGCATTCTGGCTGCGCGAGCAGGTCTTTTCCAAGGAGCAAGGCTTCGCCAGTCCAGACAGCGATGCACACGACCCCGAAAGTACCCATATCGTAATTTATATTGCAGAGCAGCCTGCGGCAACTGGGCGCTTTTATCAAGAGGAAAATGGCACCTGTCACATTGGGCGCATCTGCGTAGCAAAGCAGTACCGTAAGCTGGGACTGGGCAAGGTTGTGATGGAGCAATTAGAACAAGCCGCACACGCTCAGGGAATGTCACAGTTTCTGCTTTCTGCGCAGCTGTATGCGGTCCCATTTTATGAGCGTTGTGGCTTTGTGCCAACCGGAAAAAGACATATGGATGAGTTTTGCCTGCATGAGTGGATGGTCAAAACTTTGTAAAAATCCCCAAAGCATCTGTTGAAAACAAAAATTATACATGTGAAAAGCCCTGCAAGCATCTGATTTTGCAGGGCTTTTTTAATGTTAATCGGTTGAATCTATCTGACAATAATATCGCAATATCTCTATTAACAGCATTTGTTTGCGTGGCTCCAAACGGTTGAAATCCTCCTGGAAATCTTCCAGTAACCAAACTCGTTGATACGCCGATTCGGGCAAGAACGAAATGCCTGTCTCCTCTACCAATCTGGCAATCGGAACATCCAACGCCCGCGCAATTTGTATCAAAATCCTTACATTTGGATAGTATAACCCCCTTTCCAACATGCTGATGTAATTCATGCTGCAGGATGCTAAATCTGCCAATTGTTTTTGGTTTAGTTTGCGTATTTTCCTATAGTTTCGAATTTGTTCGCCAATTGGTAACTCTCCCATAAAATCACCTCCCTCTCTATCATACCGCAAATTTGCGCATTTGTGAAAATATTTTTGCAAAAAATATGTATTTTCTCAAATTTGTGA
>CAJUJI010000014.1 GCA_910586875.1 uncultured Anaerotruncus sp.
GTTTGTTACCATGCTTCTGGCATCCAGCATGTGCCTGGGTCTGGCGGCTTGCGGCGGCAGCTCAGCGCCAGCCTCGTCCGCTGCTCCTGCTTCCAGCGCATCTGCCGCTTCTTCTGCACCTGCGTCCAGCGAAAGCGCTGCTCCGGAGCAGACCTACACCATGAATATCGGTTCTGCGATGTCCGCAACCAACCCGTCTACCATCGCGCTGCAAGCGTTTGAAAAGGCGGTTGAGGAGCGCACCAACGGCGGCATTCAGGTGGAAATTTACACCGACTCCGCGCTGGGCGGCGAGTCCGACCTGCTCGAGCAGGTGACCACCGGCACCGTTGAAGCTTGTATGCAGATGGGTGCTGCAAACTGGGATGCAATGAATCCAGAGGTAAACGTTGCGCTGCTGCCGTTCTTGTTCGACAGCTTAGAGAGTGCACGTGCTGCTTGGGGCGGCCAGTTTGGTAAAGAGTTCGCAGAGCAGCTGCTTGAGCCAACCGGCTGTAAGGTGCTTTCTATCTGGGAGTCTGGCTACCGCCACATGACCAACAACACCCGTCCGATTGTTGAGCCGGAGGATACCAAGGGCATCAAGTTCCGCACCAACGAAAACAGCATGAAGGTTGCAATGTATGATGCACTGGATGCGTCGGTTATCATCATGGCCTTCTCGGATGTTTACACCGGCCTGCAAAACGGCACCATCGACGGACAGGAGAACCCGCTGGCAAACATCTACACCTCCTCGCTCCAGGACGTTCAAAAATACCTCTCGCTGACCGGCCATATGTATGATGCGGCACCGCTGGCTTGCAACAAAGCTTGGTTCGAGTCTCTGCCCGCAGAGTACCAGACCATCCTGCTTGAAGAGGCTGAGAATGCCCGTGCAGTCGATCTGGAGGAGAACGACGAGGCGAAGTACATGCAGCTTCTCAAGGATTCCGGCGACATCGAAATCAATGAAGTAAACGTTGCTGCATTCCAGGAGAAGATGAAACCCGTTTGGGAAAACTATGCAAGCAGCTTTGAAAAGGGTCAGTATTGGATTGACCTGGCAACTTCCTTCAATAAGAAATAATTACAAATAGAAAAGGAAGGAAGTGACTGTATGCTGCTCAAAGTCCTGGATAAAATCAAGCTGCTGCTGCGGATTATCAGCTGTGTGATGATCTGCGCGCTGACAGTGATTGTAACGATGCAGGTAATCAACCGGAACTTCTTTGACCACTCCTTTACCTGGGTAGAGGAGGTGGCTGGTATGGCGATGGTATTTGTGACCTTTTTGGGCGCTGCAATGGCTACCATCAACAATAGCAATACCCGAATCGACTTCTTTATCCGGCTGCTGCCAAAGAAGGGTACTTATGTGTTCGAGATGCTCGATGACCTAATCTGTATCGGATTCCTCGCGGTGGTTTGCCAGCTTGCAACCGGCCTGATGGAGAAGAACATGACAATCTTTACACCGGCGCTCAAGCTGCCAATGGCAATCAACTACTTTGCAATTCTGTTGGGCAGCGTACTCATGATTCTGTTCTATCTGGTGCGGCTGTATATGGACTCCCAACGTTTGTTCGGGAAGAATATGGATGCGATGGAGGAGGAGATGAACAAATGAGCACGGGTTTAATCTGTTTATTCGCGGTGCTGGCGGTTTGTTTGGTGATCGGTGTTCCGGTGGCCTTCTCCATCGGCATCAGCTGCATGAGCTTGCTGTTGATCAACGGTAACCCGCCGCTGGAGATTGTGCTTCAGCGTATGGCGAGCGGCGCGCGTTCGTTTAACATGCTGGCGATGCCAATGTTTATTTTTGCAGGCTCGCTGATGATGTATGGAAGTACGCCGCGTCTTATGAAATTTGCAAACATGCTGCTGCGCCGCATCCCTGGCGGACTGGGCGCAACTGCAATGGCAGCCTGCGGCTTCTTTGGAGCGGTTTCCGGCTCCGGTGTCGCAAGTGCTGCTGCAATCGGTAAAATCATCGGGCCGGAGATGCTCGAGCAGGGCTATCCAAAGGGTCTGACCGCCGGACTGATCGCATCTGGCGGCACAATGGCGTGTATCATCCCGCCTAGTATTGTCATGGTGGTTTATGCGCAGTCGGCCAGCGTTTCGATTGGCGATATGTTCCTGGCCGGTGTTTTGCCAGGACTTCTGACCATTGCCGCGCTGATCGGTTTGAACTGCTTCTTTGCAGCGCGCCGCCAGCAGAAGGAGTCCAAGGAGGTCTACCACTACACCGCAAAGGAGCGCATTCAGATTACCATTGATGCGCTGCTGCCAATGCTGATGCCTGTGTGCGTGCTCGGCGGCGTGTTCTCCGGCATCTGCACCGCTACGGAAGCGGCGGTGGTCGCGGTGATCTATTCTTTCATCCTCGCAGTGTTTGTTTACAAGGAGCTGACCTTTAAAGATTTCTTTCGGGTGGCAGCTGACAGCGTTGTAACCAGCGGCGTTATCCTGCTGATTATGTCCTGCGCAACCCCGTTTGGATGGATTATGTCCACCCAGAAGGTGCCCACCCTATTTGCAAACTGGCTGCTTGCACTTACCGACAGCAAAATTTTGATTCTGCTGTTTATGTTCCTGCTGCTGCTGTTCCTGGGTACCTTTATGGAAACCATCTGCATCATCATTTTGATCACGCCGATTCTACTGCCCATTGCAACCTCGCTGGGGTTGGGACCTGTGCACTTTGGCGTGGCGATGCTGATGAACCTGATGGTTGGATCGCTGACACCACCGCTTTCGGTAAACCTGTTTACCTCCTGCCGTGTGTTGGGAATGCGGGTGGACGAAGCGTTTCCGGATACCTTGTATGTAATCGGCACTGTAACCGTGATGGCGTTGCTTACGCTAGCGCTTCCGGCGTTGTCGGAGTTCTTGCCTGCCGTTTTAGGCTAAGCATCATACGAAAAGAAAAAGCCCCTTTGGGGCTTTTTCTTTTGTGCAAAATATCAGTAAAGGTAAAACTCCATGTTCTCGGTGCAATAAACCTGTTTGGAAAACAGCAGCGGATTTCCAGCCGCGTCTACCAACCGGTCCTTGAATAAAAGCAGCGGTGTCCCACGTTTAATTTCCAGCAGCTTCGCCTCGTAAGGCGTCGAATAACAAACCTCCAAGGTTCGGGTGCTGTGCTCGATGAAGATGTGGAACTTTTGCTCCAGCATTTCAAACAGCGAGCCCTCCAGATCCTCCTTGAGGATGAACTCCAGCTTTTTGGGATAGTAGTTGGTCTCAATGGAAATCGGCCGCTCATCGACAAAATGCAGGCGTTCGGTCATGATCACCTGCTCCTCGTCCCCTAAGCGAAGAAATTGTTTTGTGTTATCAGATGGATACACCATTTCACTTTTCAAAAGTGACGTTTTGGGATGCTTACCTGCCAGCCGGCAGGAACGTGTAAAACCGATATGGTCGTCAGCCTTATAACAGGATTTCGGGGAAGCAACAAAGGTCCCCTTTCCTTGCGAGCGGACTAGAATCCCATCCTCCTCCAAATTTTTTAGCGCAGCGCGAACAGTAACCCTACTGATGTTATATTTGCGCACCAATTCCGCCTCAGAAGGCAGGCGGTCCCCTGGGGAGAGCTCCCCTTCTTTAATTTGGGAGATGATAATATTGGTGAGCTGCTTGTACATGGCAATGTCACTGTTGTGATTGATCTTATGCATTTGGCATCCCTTTCTGCTTATTTTCAGTAAAATTATAAAAATTTACAGCTGGTAGAATCATTGCAGGGTGCCGCATTGCGGCGGGAGGTATGTTATCATTATAACATATGTATGATTTATTTACCAGTTTGCTTTTCGGTAATTCTTTACGAAAAATTTCTCTCGATTTGTGAATTTTTACCGTCAATGTCACGCAATGCGTCTTATATCAATCGCACCGCTTTGGACATCCTGTTTTAGAATCACCTTTGCAGGTAATTTTGGGACCTTTGTTGGAGAGCACGCTGGCTAGGGATGCGTTTACATAAAAGAAAAAAGCCCTCTTGGGGCTTTTTCTTTTATGAGATTAGAGGGTGCTGCCCCTCTCCTGCTCAGAAACGCCGCTTTGCAGCGGTCGCGTTTAGCGGTCGCTGGGGATTTCCTTAATCGCCGTCAGCAAGCCTGCCAGCGATTGCAGCTCGCTTGGAATGATAATCTTTGTGGCCTTGCCGTCAGCAGCCTTCTGGAACGCTTCCAGCCCCTTGAGCTGCAAGGCTTTCGCGCTGGGATCCGCTTCGCTGAGCATCCGCAAAGAATCTGCATAGGCGCGCTGCACCAGCTGGATTGCCTCCGCTTCACCCTGTGCCTCACGGATTTTCTGCTCGCGCACACCCTCTGCCCGCAGGATGGCGCTCTGCTTTTCCGCCTCTGCCCGTAGGATCGCGCTTTGCCGCTCTGCTTCCGCCCGCAGAATTGCAGATTCCTTTTCACCCTCTGCAACCAGGATTTGGCTCTCCTTTTCACCCTCTGCCCGGCGGATGGCCTCACGCTTTTCGCGCTCTGCACGCATCTGCTTTTCCATCGCTTCCTGTGTCTCACGCGGTGGCAGGATGTTTTTAAGCTCGACACGGATGACCTTGATGCCCCAGCGGTCGGTCTCCTCATCCAAGGTAGCGGTAATTTTGGTGTTGATAACATCGCGCGAATTTAACGTGCTGTCCAATTCCAGCTCACCGATGATGTTACGCATGGTGGTCGCGGTCAGGTTTTCGATTGCGGAGATCGGACGGTCCACGCCATAGGCGAACAGCTTTGCATCTGTGACCTGATAGAACACAACCGTGTCAATCTGCATGGTAACATTATCCTTTGTGATAACCGGTTGAGGCGCGAAATCGATGACCTGCTCTTTGAGCGAGATCCGTTTTTCAATCCGGTCGAGAAACGGCACCTTGACATGCCAGCCGCTTTCCCAGGTGGTATAATACCGCCCCAGACGTTCGATGATATAGACATTGGACTGCGGAACCACCTTGAAGTTCGCAAGGAAAATCGCAATCACAATCACACAAAGTAGGATAATCGGGATTAAGAAACCGAGAAACGCCAGATTTGACATAATAAAAGACCTCCTTATGGTTGGGTTGTGGTGGATGTATCAGCACAGGCCGCTATCACCTGTTCCGGCTCTACGATGAGCTTTACTCCCTCGATGGCCAGCACCTTAACACGGCTGCCCACAGCAATCTCAACGCCGTCCTGCGAACGCGCCGACCAATTCATTCCTTCGACCTGCACGCGGCCGCTAGAAGAGCTGACCTCGCTTTGGACCAACGCAATTTTACCGATCACCGAATCGGCATTGGTGCTATGTTTCTGACTGGGCAGCATCCGCTTGAGGAATGGCCTGGTCAAAACAATGGTGACGATTGACACAGCAACAAACCAGATGAGCTGTGCACTGACCGACACCTTTGCCATCGCAGCAATCGAAGCAGCAAATGCGCCAAGTGCCAGCCAGATTGCTACCAGTTGGGTAGTCACCCCCTCGGCAATCACAAAAAGGACCGCCAGCAAAAGCCATATAAGCGGCTGGATGCTGATACTGACGCCCAAAATTTGCAAACTCATGAACGACCCCTCTCTTTCCAACATGGCTAGGATATTTGGTTGTAGATTTATTATATCACCATCCAGGGCATTTCACAAGAACAAAAACATTTTTTCTAAAATTAGGGTTCGCACATATGAAAACAGCACCAACCAAAAGGCTGGGGCTGTAGGTGCATCAATGATAAAGATTCACGCGAATGACCCCGTCAATCCCGCGCAGGGATTTTATAGCGTCGGCGCTGACCGTGCCGCTGACGTCCAGCATGGTATAAGCGAAATCCTTCTTGGATTTGTTGGTCAGGTTTTCGATGTTGATGCCGCAGTCGGAGAGCACCGTCGCAATCTGGGTGAGCATGGCAGGAATGTTGCGGTGCAGGATGGTGATACGCACCTCGCCGCTGCGCGCCATCGACACCGACGGCAGATTGACCGAATTTTGAATATTGCCGTTCTCCAGAAAATCGGTCAGCTGCATCGCCGCCATCTTTGCACAATTGTCTTCGCTTTCGGGGGTGGAGGCGGCCAGATGCGGCAGCGCCAGCACGCCGGGATGCCCCAGCATTTCATCGCAGGGAAAATCGGTCACATAGCAGCGAATTTGCTTTTCATCCAGCCCTGCAATGAGGTCCTCAGTGTTGACCAGCTCGCCGCGGGCAAAATTCAAAATCCGAACGCCGTGCTTCATCAGCTGGATGGATTCCGAGTTGATCATGCCCTTTGTCTCGGAGGTCGCAGGGACATGCAGCGTGATAAAATCGCAGTTTTCGTAGATTTCCCGCAGGCTGGTCGCGTGCTTGATATCCCGCGAGATGCTCCAGGCGGTTTCTACCGATACATAGGGGTCATAACCGTAGACCTCCATACCGAAATGCCGCGCAAAATTGGCGACCTTGACGCCGATTGCACCCAGCCCTATTACGCCCAGCTTTTTGCCGAGCAGCTCGGGGCCGACAAACTTGCCCTTGCCCTTTTCCACCTGTGGGGTAACCTGATCCCCCTGCCCTTTGAGGGTTTGCACCCACTCCATTGCAGGGAACACCTTGCGCGCCGACAGCAGCAGCCCGCAGATCACCATTTCCTTTACTGCATTCGCGTTGGCGCCCGGCGTATTGAATACAACAATCCCCTGTTCGCTGCATTTCTCAATCGGGATGTTGTTTACACCTGCGCCTGCCCGTGCGATCGCCCGCAGAGAGGGGTCAAACTCCATCTCGTGCATCGAGGCGGAACGCACTAGAATTGCATCCGGCTGTTCGGCGTCTGCGTCGCAGCGGTATTTGCTGCGGTCGAACACATCCAGTCCATAGGGGCTGATTTTATTGAGTGTTTTTATGGTAAACATGAATCCTCCTCCTGTCAGCGATGGGCAGCCTCAAACTGCGCCATCAGTTCCACCAGCTTTTCTACCCCTTCGGTGGGCATCGCATTGTAAATCGAGGCGCGCATTCCACCGACCAAACGATACCCCTTGAGGTTTACAAAGCCCTTTTCCTTCGCCTGCGTGATAAATTCTTTATCCAATGCGTCATCGCCGGTCACAAACGGAATGTTCATGATCGAGCGGTCCTCTGGCACGACGGTGCCGCGGAACAGTTTCGACTGATCCAGGAAATCATACAGCAGCTTCGCCTTATGCTCATTGATTTTCTGCATCTGCTCCAGCCCACCGATCTTGTCCCGCAGCCACTCAAGCACCAGCTTGCAGATGTAAATTGCGTAGGTCGGCGGGGTGTTGAACATCGAGCCGTTTTCCACATGGGTCATATAGTTAAACATGGTCGGGGTGGATTCTCTCGCGCGGCCCAGCAGGTCCTCCCGAATGATGACAACCGTCAAACCGGCCGGCCCCATATTTTTCTGTGCGCCCGCATAAAGCATCCCAAAACGCGAGACCTCTATCGGCTGCGAGAGAATGCAGGAGGAGATGTCCGCCACCAGCGGAACGTTGCCTGTCTGGGGGAGCTGATGATAGACGGTGCCATAAATGGTGTTGTTCATACAGATGTGAAAATAATCTGCATCCGGTGTGAAGCTGGCGGGGTCCAGCTTTGGAATATAAGAGAAGGCTTTGTCCTTGGAGGAAGCTACCACCTGTGCCTGTCCATAGCGCACAGCCTCCTGGTAAGCTTTGGTCGCCCATTGGCCGGTAATGACAAAGTCCGCCTTGCCGCTGCCGTTCATCAGGTTCAGCGGTATCATCGCAAACTGGCTGGAAGCGCCGCCTTGTAAAAACAGCACCTTATAATTTGTGGGGATACCCATGACCTCGCGCAGCAGCGCCTCGCAGCTGTCGATGATTGCCTGATATTCCCCAGAGCGGTGGCTCATCTCCATAACCGACTGTCCGCAGCCGTGGTAGTCGAGCATCTCCGATGCGGCTGTCTTTAGCACGTCCTGTGGCAGCATTGACGGCCCCGCCGAGAAATTGTACACTCTAGCCATCTGATAGCCTCCTGTAATCAATAAAAAATAACCCTGAATTGCAGGGCCTAGGTTTCATTATATTCATATTTGCAAAAACCGTCAATATTCAGAACTGACAGAAATCTGCGCAAGGGCAATCGTGCGGTTGGTCAATTTTTGACAGAGGGCTGTAAGAAACCATCCTGCTGTGCTATAATAGAAAAAGCTTCGGGGAGGCTTGCTTGATTTTTCCGCTGCCGTTTGCAGGGCGAAAGCAGCAATTCCCATCTGATCCAAGGAGGGCTTCATTTGGCACAAAAGACAACCCGCCGCGTGCTGCTTGCCGACGAATGGCGCGGCCTGGTGATTCTACTGATGGTGTTCTATCATGGCGTATATGATATGGTAGAAATTTTCGGCATCGATTTTCCGCTATTCTATTCTCGCTGGGCGCATTTTTTGCAGGTATTTATTGCAGGTTCCTTCATTATCCTGTCGGGGATGTGCTGCCGTTTTTCCCGCAACAACCTCAAACGCGGCGCACTCACCTTTGCATTGGGAATGGTGCTTACCAGCATAACCTTCTTTGTGCTGCCCTCCCAGATTGTGCGTTTCGGGGTACTGCATCTGCTGGGCTCAGCGATGTTTCTGTTTGGACTGCTGCGCCCCCTGCTCGACCGCATCCCCACCGACTGGGGAGCTCCGTTGTTTGGTGCAATCTTCCTGCTCGTTGTACGGGTGCCTTATCGGGAAATCGGCGTCCCGCCGTTTGTCACCGCACTGCCGGATGCCCTTTATGCCCACAGCGGCTTGTTTTGGTTGGGCTTTCCTGCCGCAGGTTTTTACTCCTCAGATTATTTTCCGCTGATTCCCTGGCTGTTTCTATTCCTCGCGGGCTCCTACCTGGGCAGCTATGCCAATGAAGGGCGGCTGCCGCAGGCGGCATATAAAAGCCGCTTTCCGTGGCTGGCGGCGGTGGGACAGCACACCATCTGGATTTATATGTTTCATCAGCCGGTGCTGTATGGGTTGCTGTTGCTGCTGACAAGATGAGGCGCAGCAGGGCATAAAACAACGAGGGGTGCTTGAAAGGCACCCCTCTGCTGCATCTCTAAACGAGGCCTATTTCGGGATATACTGATCGATGATTTCACGAGCCGCATCGTTGTCATCGAGCATCAGCATGATCACATAGTCCCCTTGCTCAAAAATCTGTGCATCCTGCGCAATTTGATAGGAATTATAAATATCATAGCTTTGGAACTCGTTGATCAGGTTGGTTTTGATCTCAAACAGTTTCTCACGCACCAGATCAATCATTCCCTCGGTCGGTTCCAGGATAAATACATTCGCCACGCCATAACGTCCGCTTGCATATCTGACGTAATAGTCATCCAAGCGTTCCAGGTGCATCCGGAACTTGTTTTCCAGCACATCATCATCTGCGTCCTTGACATCCTTTACCGTAACCGAATGGTAAATTTCGTCCAAAGCCTCCTGCGGCTGTGCAAGCATCAGCTCTACCGCGCTATCCTGCACATCACCCTCCACTTCAACCACCATATGGGCTGCATTGCCGCAGCCCACAAACAGGATGCAACATGCCAGCACCAGATAAATCCATCTTCTCTTTAACAATGGCAGCCGCCTCCTTTGCATAGTTTCTTCCTATTCAGTATAACGAATTTCCGGCATTAGTCAAGCGCTGCTTGCAGTTTTATCTGCCGGTTGCATTCCAAAAGGAAATTTGCTATAATCGAGGTATTTGAACGAAATGCGGTGAAAAGCTGCGGTAAATGCGCTGAGCCAGACCCGCAGATTCGCAAAGGGAGGCGCCGGAAGATGGGCAATTTGTTGGCTGTGCTGCTGCCAATGGGTTTGGTAATGGCGATACTGGGGCTGGGCGGCTGGCTGTATGTTCGATATCGGGTGAAGATTGGTGAGAAATGGGAGCATAACAAGGTAGCGCGTTCACTGCACCGGTTTGCGCTGCTGTGCAACGCCAGGACGCTGGACGATGTGAAGCTGGTGGACAACGGGCTTTCCGGCTGGGCGGACCATCTGCTGATCAGCAGCTTTGGTGTGGTGCTGGTTTATGACCTGTGCTATTCAGGGGAGTATTCCGGCAAGGCAGACGCGGAAAAATGGCTGGTGCGAATTCGCGGACGCGGCACCTGGTCTATCCCGAATCCGCGGATACAGGCTGCCGCCTGTGTGGGCAGGGTGAACACGCTGCTGAAAAAGGCGGGGATTCACCTGCCGGTTTCGTATGTGGCAGTTTTGGCTAACACGCATCGGAGCACCGTTTCTTTTGTGCGCTCGGATGGGGTGGTAAAATTGCGCCAGCTGCACAGCTATTTGGAGCAGGAAACCTTTAAAAAGGAATATCCGGTAGATGTGGAAGAGGTGCTAAAGGTACTGAAGGCGGGACAGGTTTCACAATAGCAGGAGGGCAATGACTTTACGTAATTTGCCGCCGCTAATGGCATCAGGCAGGTAAATTAGGGGCGCTTTTTTTCTTGCAAAAAGCACCCCTCTTGCCGCACGCATTGCGTGCGCAATTCACCCCCCAAAAATCCGCTTGGACGAAAAAGACGCGTTTCGCACGCCTAGAAGCTTTGCTTCTAGGCGTGCAACAAGGGGCTTTGCCCCCTTGACCTCCACGATTTTTTGAAAAAAATCGAGTAAAACTTTTGCTGAAAAATGGCAGGCTAGGATTGCAGTGCGAGCAGCTCCCGCGAACAGGTGGGGCTGACCGCCATGCCGCGCGGCACCACCAACAGCTGCTCCTCCTCCCAATTTCCGCAAAGCAGCTGCTCTAACAGATGGTAATTGATTTCCCTGTTAAAATAGTCCCAACCGTTTACTCGCGCGGTCAGCCGCGCTTGAATGCTGCCGTCTGCCACTCCCAACGCGGTATCTGCAAGATAGCACAAACAATTGCAATCCGCCGCAGGGCTGAAATGCAGCGTTTCCAGCGCCTCTGCCACGGCAAAGCAAACCGCGCCGTTATACTGGGTAAAAAGGGCGCGGTAAGCGTCGGCTCCCCCCAGCAGCAGTGCAGCGCAATTATGTACCCGCGGCAGTACAAGCGGCACATCCGTGGCGGCAAGCGCCTGCTCGTTTAACACGCTGGCGCCATCCGGCAGCAGAATTGCATCATAGCCCTGTGCCTGCCTGAGCAGCTCGGGCAGCTGCGCAGATGTTTCGGGGAAACAAAGGTCAATTTGGTGGGCAGTTTGGGGCACAAGGCGCTCCAAAACCGGTTGCAGCGCAGGGTGGGATACCAGGAAAAACCTCATCTTTGTCACATCCAATTCTTATAATTATGGTAATCATTCGTTCATAAATTCCTTCT
Organism: uncultured Anaerotruncus sp.; assembly: GCA_910586875.1. Taxonomy (GTDB): domain Bacteria; phylum Bacillota; class Clostridia; order Oscillospirales; family Ruminococcaceae; genus Anaerotruncus. The sequence continues at coordinate 11,299 of CAJUJI010000014.1, forward strand.
TTGAGTGTATCCTATCAAGAGCAAATCTGCAAGGAAAAGAATCTGGTATTTTTCACCCCGTTTTATGGAAGAATCGTGGGAAGAAAAAGGAAAGAGAGGCTGTATGATTGATACGACACAGCAACTGCGACAGCGCGCGGTATTGGTAGCCGCTGATCTTGGTGAATTTGATGTAGAGCGCTCGCTGGACGAGCTGGAAGAGCTGGCGGCGACCGCTGGCGCCGAGACGGTTGCGCGGATGGTCCAAAAGCGCACAGCGTTCGAGGCTGCAACGGTGATCGGCGCCGGCCGGTTGGAAGAGCTGGCCGAATTTTGCAAGGGTGGCGGGGCTGAATTGGTCATTTTTGATCACGAGCTCTCCCCTGCGCAAATTCGCAATTTAGAAAAGGCGTGTGAGCTGCCGGTAATCGACCGTACCACCGTAATTTTGGACATCTTTGCACAGCGGGCGGTCAGCGCAGAAGGCAAGCTACAGGTGGAGCTTGCGCAGCTGCGGTACCGTCTGCCGCGGCTGGCGGGGATGGGAACCGCAATGTCCCGTTTGGGCGGCGGTATTGGCACCCGCGGTCCTGGTGAAACCAAGCTGGAAACCGACCGGCGGCATATCCGGCGCCGGATTTCCTCGCTGCAAGAGCAGCTTAGCGAGCTGGAAAAGCGGCGGGGGCTGCTGCGTGCGCGGCGCAAAAAGGACGGGGTGACCACCGTTGCAATTGTGGGGTACACCAATGTTGGAAAAAGCACCCTCTTAAATGCTCTGACCGATGCCGGCGTGCTGGCCGAGGACAAGCTGTTTGCAACCCTGGACCCGACCGCACGGGCGCTGTCGCTGCCGGACGGCCGGTCGGTGATGCTGATTGATACGGTAGGTTTGGTGCGCCGTCTGCCGCACCAGCTGGTAGAGGCGTTCAAATCGACCTTGGAGGAGGCCGCAAACGCTGACCTGCTTTGGAATGTGTGCGACATCTCCTCGAATGAAGTGGAGGAGCAGCTTGCGGTCACCAAAAAGCTGATGGAGGAGCTGGGCATACAAAATACGCCGATGCTCACCGTGCTGAATAAATGCGACCTGGTTGCTGCGACGCCGCTGCCCATCAACCCGCAGACCGCATTGATCTCGGCAAAAACAAAATTTGGCTTTGATGCGCTGCTGGAAAAAACTGCACAGGCACTGGCACCAACGCATAAAAGGCTGCAATTGTGCATTCCTTATGAGAAGAGCGGCCTGCTCCACGAGATTTTAAAGCAAGGAAAGGTTTTCTCTCAGGAGTACAGCGAACAAGGGATTTTGGTGGATGCGCTGGTGGAGCTGAAGCTGCTATATCTGGTTGAGGATTGTGTAATTCTATAAAAAAAGTCCCTGCAAATTCCTGTTAGAGAATTTGCAGGGACTTTCTGGCTGAGCTAGCTGGATTCGAACCAGCGAATGCAGCAGTCAAAGTGCTGTGTCTTACCGCTTGACGATAGCTCAGTATAGAAATCCCGCCCGTCTGCGGACGGACGGGAAAAGGGTGGATAGTGGGATTCGAACCCACGGTCTTCAGTGCCACAAACTGACGCGTTAACCAACTACGCTATACCCACCATATATGGCGCGCCAAGAGGGACTCGAACCCCCGACCTACCGCTTAGAAGGCGGTTGCTCTATCCGGCTGAGCTATTGGCGCGAGCAAGGGGCGTGTGGGGGTCTCGAATGGAGCGGGTGATGGGAATCGAACCCACGTGTTCAGCTTGGAAGGCTGACATTCTACCATTGAACTACACCCGCGAAAGAGCCTTTAGCGACGGAACTTATTTTAGCAAATTCCGCTGGAAATGTCAAGGGTATTTTGAAGAAATCTGCCAGAAAATTTATGGCGCATGAACAAACCATGAATAACACGGGGTTTTTCTTGCAATTAACAGGGTTTTACGCTATACTATACAAGACTAATTCTGTGTTTGGGGAGGTAGCTTTTATGAGCCGGAAAATTCAAATTGCGCCTTCGCTGCTGTCCTGCGATTTCGCAAGGCTGGGTGCAGAGGTCGCTGCTATGCAGCAGGCAGGCGCCGAGCTCATCCACTTTGATGTGATGGATGGGCATTTTGTGCCCAATCTGAGCATCGGCCTGCCGGTGCTGGCCAGCCTGCGCCGCGCAACGGACGCTGTGTTGGATGTACATTTAATGGTAAGCGACCCGCTCACCTACGCGCCGCAGTTTGCAGACAAGGGCGCGGATATCATCGTATTCCATGTGGAGAGCGACAGTCCTGTGCAGGCGGTGATCGATGTCATCAAGGCCAAAGGCAAACGGGTGGGGCTCGCGCTCAAGCCCGCGACACCGGCACAGGCGGCGTTTCCCTATCTGGAACAGCTGGATATGGTGCTCGCCATGACGGTGGAGCCCGGCTTTGGCGGCCAGCGGTTTATGGCGGATATCTGTCCAAAGGTTGCTGCACTGCGCGCAGAATGCGACCGGCTGGGGCTGAAGATGGATATTGAGGTAGACGGCGGTATTGACAATGATACAATTGGTCAAGCGGCGCAGGCAGGCGCAAATGTGTTTGTAGCAGGCAGCGCACTCTTTGGAAAGCCGGACTACACCCAGGCGGTGGCGATGTTGCGTAAAAATGCGCTGACCGATACGGTTGCGGTTTAAAGAAGGTCGCGAGCGGGCGGGATAAGCGTACGCTATGGAAATGTTGGGGTTGCTGACGCGTTCCGATTGCAAGGGGGCGGGCGAAGGCTTGCGCTGTGCTCAGCCGAAGTAGGCGTACACCAGCCCCAACGCGTCCCCACTGGCCACCCGCTTACCATGCTCGGCCAGCCATGCGGCTGCCAGCTCCCCGCCCTGGCAGCGGATGGCATATTCATCCCACAGCGGCGCAATCAGCGGGTCTTCCGCGCAAAACGGCCAGAGCGCCAGCCGCCAGCCATCCTGCATTCGATACAGGTCGCTGCGGCGCAGGCGGTGTGCGCTGCGCCCGAAGGTGTGCACCGTGCCGGTGATCAGCTGGTCGATATCGTCCAGCTTCCAAATCAGCGGCAGCTGTGGCACCATCGGCGGCTGTAGCGGACGCATAAAAAGCACACAGCCGCCGTCTTCACGAGGATAGAGCTGCACTGCAAGCTGTGTGCCTGATGTAAAGCCGGACTGCTCCAACAACAGCTGCAAAAAGAGCTGCAGCTTTGGCGGGCGCTCGCCCAGCTGCTCCAGCTCAAGCCGGTGCAGCTCAGCTGGGCTCAGGGCAATTTGCAGCTGCCAGGAATCCGGCTGACTCCATCTCAATCAAGCTCACCTCTCTTGTTTTTTCTTATTTTATGCACCGAACCCCAATTCAATGAACGGAGGCTGCTCATGGCAGGATTTTTATATCGAGGGATTTTGCTGCAACAGCATAAAGAGCCTGCGCTCTCCCGCAACCTGCGGGAGTTTTTGAGTGCGGACAAAATCAGCGTACTGATGGACCGCGCCCCGGTGACCAATCCCGACGCACTCACCCCGGAGGAAATTGTACAGATCGCGCGGGATGCCCGCATTATCGACGAGCGGGATGGTCATGCGCTGGCGGATAAGCTGGACTATCATGGGCTGCCGCCGCGGCTGCTGGTCGCGGATGCAATCGACGATGAGCCGTATATTTCCAGTCAGCTCAACCCGCTGCTGAAAAACCAACAGCTGGCCGCAGACGGGCTGCGTTTTGCGCAGCGCGCCGCCCGCGCAGAGGATGTGGAATTTGCAGTTTATAAAAATCTGACCGATCTGGAAATTCACATCCCTAAAAAAATTGCAGATTTTCGCGTGCGGCGGATTCGCGGCCGCTATCCCGCCGACCGGCGCGCTTCTCAGGCGTACGCCGCCAACCAGGATGTTCTGGTGGTGGGCGTTTGTGCGCTGCTGCACCTGGCGCGCGCGATTCTATATAATAAGCCACAGACCACCGCATTTATCACCGTGGCCGGGGACTGCATCGGCAATCCCATCAATTTGGAGGCGTCGCTGGGCATTACGGTGGGCCAGGCGCTGGAACGCTGCGGCCTGATCGACGACCCCGCGCGGGTGATCATCGGCGGCTCGATGACCGGCATCAGCGTAATCGACACCGATAAAACCTTGGTGACCCCCACCACCCGCGCAATCCTCGCCTTTCGCAGAAATCCCAAGGCGCTGGATTTCACCTGTATCGGCTGTTCGCGGTGCGTACATGTCTGCCCGCAGGGGCTCAACCCGTTTTATCTGTTCCGCAGCATCCAACGCAGACGGTACGACATGTTCCGCTCGCTTGATGCGCAAATGTGCATCGGATGCGGCACATGCAGCTATATGTGTCCGGCGAAGCTGGATCTCTCCGACACCATCATGCGCGCCAAACGACAGCTGCGCCCAATGCTGCTGTCGATTAACAACGCGGAGCAGAAGGTCCTGGCGCGGGACGAGGCGGATTTTGAAAGCTATATGAGCGACTGGCGCTTGCAGGGCGCACAGCGGGTTTATCTGCGCACCCAAAAGCAGCTTGCGCGCGAACTGGCGCAGCAGGAGGCCGCTGCCCTGCGGGAGCGGGACGCTGCGCTCGCCACGGCAAAAAGCGAGATGGAGGCTGCTGACCAGGCGCACCAGCAGGAGCTTGCCGCCGCGGATAAGGAGCTGGAGCAGGCGCTTGCAGACGGACAGCACAGCTATTCGCTGGCCGAGGAGAAGGGCGAAAAGGCACTGGAACAGGGACGGCAGCTGATCGAGCAGGCGCAGCAGGCGGCCGATCAGGTGGCGCAGGAGGGCGAGCAGGCGATTGCGGCGGCTCAGGCACAGGCGGACCAGGTTGCACGCGATGGAGAACGCCAGCTCGAGGAAGCCCGCCGCCAGGGGCAGCAGCTGGAAAAGGAAGCGCAGCGGCAAACCACCGGTGCGCAAAAGGATGCGCAGCAGCTGCAAAAGGATGGCGAACGGCAGATTGCCGATGCGCAGAAGGCGGTGGACGCTGTGCGCAAGGACGGCGAAAAGCTGCTGCGCGACGCAGAAAACAACGTCGCGCGGGTGCGCAAGGACGGCGAAAAGCGCATCAGTGAGGCCAACCGCGCACTGACCCGCACACAGGAAAAATTGCTGCGCGCCGAGCAGGACGGCGGAAAATCCACCCCGGAGCAGCTGGAGGAGCTGCGGCAGGCGGTCGCATTGGCCGGACAGCAGCAGCGTCAGGCGGCGCAGTGGTTGCAGGATGAGGAAAAAAGGGCGCAGCAGGAGGTCTTGCAGGTGCAGCAGCAGGCGGCGCTATTGGTGCATCAGGCTGAAAACCAGGTTGCGGCGGCCCGCCAGCAGGCGGCAACGCTCGCCCAGCAGGGCCAGGCAGGAATTGCACAATCGCAGGCGCAGGAGGACGCCACCGCAAAGGAGACCCAAAAGCAGCTTGCGCTGTTGGCGCTGCAAATCCAGAAGAACCACCAGCAGGCGTTTGAGGCGGTCAAGCAAACCCGCTTGCAGCAATCGCTGCTGCACCGCAAGGCGCTTGACGCACTCGAGGCGGAGAAAGCACATTTTGCCCAAACCAAACAGGCGTTGGAGGTTGCGCTGGCCCAATGTAAAGAGAAAATTACCGGCTATCTACAGCAGGAGCAACGCTCCTGCCGTCAGCGCAAGGCGCAGGCGGACGCCGCCCATGTGCAGGAGCAGCAGCGGTATGAACGGCGCCAGCAGGAGATCGCCGCGGAATATAACCAAAAGCTCGCCCAGATACGCGCTGAGGATTCGGCGGCGCATTTGCAGGCGGACCTTGTGCTGGCGCAGGCGCAGCGGGAGTCTCAGCTTGCACGGCGGGCGGCGCAGCGCGCCAATGAAGCGCTCACCGGACGCAGTCTGGCGCAGCAGCGCGCCGCACACCAAAAGGCTATGACAGGAGGGAGCCGCAAATGAAGCTGAACCGACATGCAGCGCCGCACATCCGCTATCATGAGGATAACCGCACGCTGATGAGCGATGTTATTTTGCTGCTGCTGGTGCTGTGCGTGCTGGCCTACCTGTATTACGGGCTGCGCGCGGTGCTGCTGTGCGCATTTTCGGCGCTGGCAGCCAGCCTGAGCGATGGGATATGTACACTGCTGCGCGCCCGTCAGCCCAATCTGCGCGACCTCTCCCCGATTGTGACCGGCCTGATTATCGCGTTGGCAATGCCCGCCAGCGTCCCCTATTATGTGGCTGTCACCGCCTCGGTTTTTGCAATTGCGGTGGTCAAGCATCCATTCGGCGGCACAGGACATAACCTGTTTAATCCTGCGGCAGCGGGGTTCGCGTTTGTGTCCATCTGCTGGCCCAGCCAGGTGTTCCATTATCCGCAGCCCTTCACCCCGCTGCCGCTGTTTGGGGAGGTCTCTGCGGTGCTGGTGCGCAATCCGATGTTTGTATTGCGCTCGGGCGGACTGCCCAGCAATAACCTTACCGAGCTGCTGCTGGGCAACTACCCTGGGCCGATGGGCGCCACCAATACCTTGGTGGTTGTGGCCTGTCTGCTCTATCTGCTGTACCGCAGGACGGTGCGCTGGCAGCTGCCGCTGCCGTTTTTGGCAAGCTGTGCGGCGTGTGCGCTGCTGTTCCCGCGGGTGCTGCATGTGGGGCTGCGCTCGGTGCTGTATGAGCTGCTCTCGGGGCTGCTGCTGTATGGTGCAGTCTTTATGATTTCCGATCCGGTGACCAGTCCAAAACGAGATTCTTCAATGGCCATCTATGGCGTACTGACCGGAATTGTTACGATGGTGTTCCGCTATTTTGGCGAGCTGGAGTCCACGCTGCCGTTTGCACTGCTGCTCTCCAATGCACTGGTGCCCATCATCGACCGCTATAACGAGGCGTTACACCGCATGATAAGGAGGAAGAAGCTTGAAGCTAGAACAGCTCAAAAAGCACAGAAGGCGTAGCCGCCTGCTCAACGGAATTTTTGGGCGCAATCCGGTTTTTGTGGGCGGGATGGCACTGCCGCTTGTGATTATTGCGACCACCAATCTGAAAAATGCGGCGGCAATTTCACTGCTGGTTGCCTGCGCAACCCTGCCGGCGGTCCTGTTCGCCTCGGTGCTCGGGCAGCGGATGCCCGATTGGGCCGCCCCGCCGTTTTACGCATTGTTTACAATGATCCTGGTGCTGACCAGTGTGCCGGTGCTCGGGCTGATCTCGCCCGAGGTAACCGACTCGCTGGGAATTTATACCGCATTGGTGTCGGTGAATACCATGACCCTTTCGCTTTGCAGCCATCATGCGGGCGATCAGGCCAACCCGCTGCTTGCGCTGATCGATGGCGTGACCTATTCGATCGGGTTTGCGCTGGCGGCGCTGCTGGTCGCTGCGCTGCGGGAGGCGTTCGGCACCAATACCATCTGGGGGGTGCCGCTCAAGCTGCCGTTTCGCATCTATGGCTTGCAGCTTGCTTATTCCGGCTTTATTCTGGTGGCGCTGCTGTCCGCCTGCTTCCGCTTTTTGCGGCGGCTCGCTTACCAGCTGCTCTACCGGCATGAAAACCCGTTTTCAGAAGAAACCAGCTGATTAGGAGGCGTTTATGGAACTCGTGCGCAACTTTCTGTTTATCCTGCTGACTGCGGCATTGATGCAGAATACCGTCTTTGCCAGAGCAATGGGGATCGGGCGGGAAACAACGCAGCTTTCTTCGCCGGAGAAGATCTTTCTGTTCGGCGGCTCGCTGACCTATGTGGCGTTTTTTTCGGCGCTGCTGACCTATCCATTGGCGCTGCTGTGCGAGCATTTTATCGCTTTGGAAAATCAAACGATCGCCCGTTACCTGCTTGCGATTTTGATGATTTGCCTGGTCTATCTGGTCAGTTGGCTGGTCACCAGACGGTTTTTGCCGGTGGTACATTATTATATTCGCGAGCTGTTTGCTGCGGCCACCTTTAACTGTGCGGTTTTGGGAACCGTGCTGATCACCTATGTGAGCAATTACAGCTTTGCTTTTACACTGGTTTATGCGGTCGGCTCGGGAATCGGCTACACGCTGGCGCTGCTGCTCATTCATGAGGGCAACCGCCGGATTGCGTTGAGCGATATTCCGCGGTCGTTTCGTGGACTGCCGATTACCATTCTGTATATCGGCATTCTGTCACTCGCAATTTACGGGCTGATTGGACATCAGCTGCCCACATGATGTTTCGGGAGGTGAACGGCTATGAAAGGTAAAGGGGTCAAGGTTAAACGCTACCGGCATATCTACCGGCGCTCTCGCGGCGCCCTGCTGCTGCGCGGCATCGGAACCCTGGCGGTCATCAGTTTGCTCGCCTTTGTGGGGTGGAGCGCCTATGCGCCGGTGATTGAATTTTTAAACGGGCTGGAAAAGCCGCTGCCGGTCAGCGCTTCCGTTTCGGAAAGTCAACCTGAACAGGAGGAATCCTCCTCCCAGTCGGAGGCTGAAAAGCCGCTGCCTGCACAGGCGCCCTTCCATGCGGCCTATCTGCCGGTCAGTGCGCTGACCAACTCCGCAGGCCTAGAGCGGGCGCTCGCGGAGCTGGAGGGAATGGACATCAATGCAATTCTATTCGACCTGAAGGATATCAATGGACAGGTGCTCTATCAGTCAGAGCTGCTTCAGGTGGAGACGGCAGAGGCACAGGCAGCCGGCGCATATGATCTGGAGCGGCTGTGCAAGCAGCTCAAAGAGGCCGGTTACACCCCCATCGGGCGGCTGAACGCCTTCCGCGACCCTATCGGCGCGAAATTGGAGGGAGCCGGCGTCCGCTATCTGGATACCGATGTGCTCTGGCTGGACAATTCCCAGGAAATGGGCGGCAAGCCGTGGCTGAACCCGTATGCACGTCCGGCGCGCAGCTATCTTTACGCGCTGATGTCTGAGGCCATTTCATTCGGCGTGGAGCAGATTCTGTTGGATCATGTCTGCTTCCCCAGCGGCTACGGTTTGGAATATGCTGGTTATGGCAACGTCAACATGAGCAAACCGGAGGCCCTCAGCAGCTTTATCGAGCAGGCGCAGGAGCGCGCTGCCTCTTTGGGCGCCAGCGTGCGGGTGTATGTGACCGGCCTGGCCGCATTGGGCGTTTACAACGATTATTACGGCGACGTCAACCCGCTGACGCTGACAGACAATCTCGTATTGGGTACCATGCCCTCACAGTTCGGGGATGGATTCACGCTGGGCGCGGATGCGGCGCAGCCGTTTACGGTGGAGCGGCCGATTTTACAGCCAGGACAAACCATCGAAATGCTGCTGGATACCCTCAAGCCCGCGCTGGCAGGCAAGGAGCTCGCCGGCATGGTGCAGGGCTATACTGCGACCGGCAGCTATCTGCACAACAAGGTTTATGCAGCAAGCGACCTCGCCGAACAGATAGAGGCGCTGGAAAGCCGGTCGATTCACAGCTATATTTTGTATCATCCAATGGGAACCTACCCAAAATAAACGAAGGGCCGACAGACTCGCCAGCACAAAAGAAAAGAGGAATTTTGATGGCATTTAAGGTAAAGCTATTTTCCGGCGCGCCGGATTTTGAAGCGCTGCATGTTGCAAAAATCACCAATTTTCCACTGGAGCCGCGGGACTATAAGCCGTATTCTCAGGCACGCATCTGCTTTGCAGGGGATGGACTGCATTTGCAGCTGCTCGCGTTTGAGGCAACCCCGCTGCCGCTGAGCCTGATGCGGGTGGAGCTGCGTTTCCCTGACTGTCCCAATCCGCTGAGTGTGATACTGCGCGCGGACGGCAACTATTCCGTGTGCCGCGTTTGGGCAAAGGATGTTTCAGAGCTATCGGTGCTGCACGCTTTTACCGGTGAAGATTTACAGGGAGTTTATTGGGGCGGAAATATTCTGGTTTCTAACCAGCTTTTGGGGGAATATTTCAGCAGCTTTGAGCCGCGGCCTGGAAAAACCTTTTCGGGCAACTTTTATAAAATATGCGTCGACCCAAAACGGGAGCATTACGGCAGCTACTTCCCTGCTGACTTTCAGAAAACAGCAGACCATCCGGACAATCTCGGCGAATTTGTCATCATCGACTACTAAGCAAAAACAGCCCAGCCTATTTAGGCTGGGCTGTTGATTTCGCAAATTAAAAATGCTCCGAATAAAGGCGTTCCCGCACCATCCGTGCGAGCTCGGAATAGGTCTCGTGGAACCGGCAGGCGGTGTCGGTATCGCTTGTGCGGGTGCAGGGAAAATCCTTGACGCCGACACAGCGGCTAATGGTGATCGGACCCTCTACCACCTCAATCACCTGCCCCAGCGAAATTTCCTCTGGCGGCTTTGCAAGCTCATAGCCGCCGCTGGTGCCCTTAAAGGAGCGGACAATCCCCTCTGCAACCAGCTTGCGCAGAATTTTCAGCGAAAAGCGCAGGGTGACTCCTGTGCAGGCGGCCAACTTTTTGGCGTCCATCCGACCGCCATTTTTGGCCAAACAATTTACAATGCGTACGGCATAATCCGCTTCTAATGTAATGTGCATAGCAATGGACCTCTTTAATGTATACTATTTATATCCAATTTTAGTATACGGGAAAACGGATGGTTTGTCAAGCGGTGCGCCAATTTGGATTTTCTTGCGGGCTATGGACACACTAACCACAAGCGCAAACCTCTGCACCGAGCGATAAAACCGAAAAGGCAGGCGTTTCTTATGGTTGTGGCAGCACAAAAGGAAAATCCATTCAGCCAGCATCTACAAAGCAGCGGGGTCGCGCTGTTGTCCATCGAAACCGCTACAGCAAAAATTGTGGGAGAATTCCCGGGGATTTTGCTGCTGCATCACCACCAGCCACAGGACCTTTGCACCGATCAGCTCGCGCTTGTTCTGCAAGGCGGTTGGTTTCCTGCACAGCTGCACTGCAACCATGCGGTTGCCATCGTGGACAGCGCCAGCCGCAATGCCAAAGCAGCCGCAGCTGCGCATCGTTTGCCTGCGCTCACCTGCGGGCTTTCCTCGCTGGATACCTTCACCCTTTCCTCCCTGACCGCAGACAGCGCTGTGATTGCACTGCGGCGACAGATCTGCGCTTTGGATGGCAGCGTCACCGAGCCGTTTGAGCTGCCGGTGACATTCGGCGGCGGGGTGGAACCCTTTGAGCTGCTCTCTGCTGCGGCGGCGCTCTGCTTGCTGGGAGAGCACAATCCACTTGTGAGGCTTTCACGCTGGCATATCCCATCGCTGCATAAAAATTTTTAAAAACCCTTGATTTTATACTTTTTTGGTATATAATAGAAGTAATCAATTACACAAACGGTTAGGAGGACTGGAAAGATGGCAATGGTTCATTTTAACAAACAAACCTTTGATGCACAGGTCACCCATGGAACAGGACTTGCTCTGGTGGACTTTTTCGCGACCTGGTGCGGCCCTTGCACAATGTTTGCGCCGGTATTGGAGCAGCTTGCATCCGAGGTAGAGGGAAAAGCGTTGGTTGGAAAGGTGGACATCGACGCTGAGCCGGAGATTGCAAACGCGCACGACATCCAGGCGTATCCGACGCTGCTGCTGTTTCGGGACGGCAAGGAAATCCGGCGGTTTGTCGGCATCCAGCCAAAACAGGTTTTGCTGCGCGTTTTAGAGGAAGCATAAAAAGAAAAGCCCTTCACCGGGCTTTTTCTTTTTATCCACACCGATAAAATAGCGCGGAAGCTGCAAGCGAGCTGGAAAGAATCTGACAAAATATTGGTTTTTTGAACAAGATTTTACTGTGATAATCCAAAAGCCGAGGTCGATACTAGTATTGCAAACGCAAAACATTATCACGAGATTTAAGGAGTGTATCACATTATGTCTAGTTCTAACAAGCACGTTGTTCCTGAGGCAAAAGAAGCTATGAACCGCTTTAAGATGGAGGCTGCCAATGAGGTTGGCGTAAATCTGAAGCAGGGCTATAATGGGGACCTGACCTCCAAGCAGGCTGGCTCTATCGGCGGCCAGATGGTGAAAAAGATGATCGAGGCTTACGAGAACTCGATGAAGTAAGCGCCTGTCAAGGCTCATATTTTGAAAGCAATCGAGAGATTGCTTTCAAGCAATAAAAATCCCTGCAAACGGAATCACTCGTTTGCAGGGATTTTCTTACGGAGAAGGAGGGATTCGAACCCTCGATGAGCTATTAACCCATACACGAGTTCCAGTCGTGCGCCATAAACCGGGCTAGGCGACTTCTCCATAAACGCGCCATCTTTCAGCGACGTTTATTATTATATCGCATTCCTCCAAAAATTGCAAGTGTTTTTTTCATTTTTCGAGAAATTTTTAATTGGCGCCTCACTTTAGGAAAAGTCCTCGAGCTCACCGGTCAGAACAGCGGTGCGCAACACCGAAACAGCATCCGGCACAAAGCCGCTTTGGGCTGCAAAAGTATCCAAAATTAGCGTCGGGTTGATATTGAGGCTGATTCCCGCCGCGGTGCGCATGGTCATGCAAAGCCGCGCCGCATCCGCTCGCAGATTCCACACCGAAAAATGGGGCTTGATGTCCATCGTGCGCTCCCCCTTTTTGGTTTTCTTCACCACCAATATCTCTGGACGCGCGCACCAGCTTTGGAAGGCGGCCAGTCCCTGTTCGGCGCTCTGCCGGTCAAATTCCAGCGCCAGCTCGTAGTCCGCCCAGCAGATCGCCTCCGGTTTGAGGCACACCGGCTGCGTCCGGTAAACGTGAATATCCGGCGGCAACGCATCGTCCAGCCGGCGGGTGACCTCCTGCATCGGCAGCATTTCGGTCAAGCGAAAATCCACCGACTCACATTCGCTCTCGTACCCCAGCGCCAGCGGCAGCGCAAAGGTAGTATAAATATGCGGGTTAAAGCCCAGCGTATGCCAAACCGGTAGCCTGGAGCGCTTGAGCGCGCGGGAGATGCAGCGCATCAAATCCAGGTGGGAGATATATTTTGCGCGATTTTTCTTTTGAAAAAAGGCGCGTATGGTCATCTGGTATAGCTCAGCCAAAGCAGGCACCTCCCAACAAACGGTTTGCGCCGCAGCCAGCACAGCTTTTGCGGCAATGCGGGGTAACGGTATCGGCGTGGGCAAGCTGGTTTTCCCGCACCAAAAACGCCTTGCTTACCCCGTAATCCAGATGATCCCAGGGCATGATCTCTTCATAGGAGCGGGTGCGGTTGGCATAAAACGCGAGGTCGATTCCGCAGACCTGCGCCGCCTCCTCCCAGCGCTCCATACTGAAATAGTCGCTCCAACCATCCAGCTTGGAGCCGCTGCGCCAGGCATATTCCAACATCGGGCCCATGCGCCGGTCGCCACGCGCCAAAGCAGCCTCTAAAAAGCTGGTGGGGCTGTCGTGATATTTTATCGTAATCTTTTTGGATTTTACCGTATCCAACAGAATTTGCTGCTTGTGGCGCAGCTGCTCCATCGTATCCTGTGGTTCAAACTCGAACGGGGTGAACGGCTTCGGCACAAAGCAGGCCACCGATACGGTGACATTGACCCCTTTTCCCTTTGGCTTGTCCGGCAGGTGGTAAAATTCCTCGACCACCTTCTGCGCAAGATGAACAATCCCTGCAACGTCCTCGTCGGTTTCGGTCGGCAGGCCCAGCATAAAATACAGCTTCACATTGGTGTAGCCGCCCTCGAAGGCGGTCCGGCAGGTGCGCAGTACCTCCTGTTCGGTCACATTCTTGTTAATCACATCCCGAAGCCGCTGGGTACCGGCCTCCGGCGCAAAGGTCAGGGAGGATTTGCGCACCGCCGCCACGCGCTGCGCCAGCTCCTTTGAAAAGTTGTCCACCCGCAGGGAGGGCAGCGCAATATTGACCGCATCCCGCTCGGTCCAGCTGAGCATTTGATTGAGCAGCGGCTCCAATTGGGAGAGGTCGCTGGTGGACAGAGAGGTCAGCGAAACCTCGTCGTAGCCGGTGTTCTCGCAAAGAGTGCGGGCGTTGCGGTCGATGGTGTCCGGCTGCTTCTCCCGAAACGGACGGTAGAGAAAGCCCGCCTGACAAAACCGGCAGCCGCGGATACAGCCGCGCAGCACCTCGACCATCGCGCGGTCATGGACCGTCTGGGTGAACGGCACCACAAAGTTCTCGGGATAAAATACCTGGTCCAGCTCCTTCACAATGCGCTTTTGCACCCGCGCTGGCGCGCCGTCGGCCGCCTGCACCGACGCAACCGTTCCGTTTGCATGGTAGTGCACCTGATAAAGCGACGGCACATAGACCCCCTGAATCTGCGCGGCGCGCTTCAGGAACTCCTGTTTGGTGGTGCCCTCGCGTTTACACGCTTTATAAAGGTCGAGCAGCTCTAAATTCAGCTCCTCCCCTTCCCCGAGCAAAAACAGGTCTACGAAATCCGCAAGCGGCTCCGGATTGCACGCGCACGGTCCGCCCGCTACCACAATCGGCGCAAGCGCTTTGCGGTCGCAGGCGCGCACCTCCAACCCCGCAAGATCCAGCATGTTGAGCACCGCTGTAAAGCTCAGCTCGTACTGCAAGGTGAAGCCGATCAAATCAAATGCTGCAATGGGGTCGAAGCTCTCCAGGCCGTAAAGCGGGATTTTGTGCGCCCGCATCAGCTGTTCCATATCCTGATCCGGCGCGAACACCCGCTCGCACCAGCAGTCCTCCCGCGCATTTTGCAGCGCATAGAGAATTTTCATCCCCAGATGGGACATCCCCACCTCATAAACGTCCGGAAAACAAAAGGCAAAGCGCAGCTCCACCTTTTGTGGGTCCTTGATGATACTGCCAAGCTCACCGCCAGTATAGCGCGCCGGCTTTTGTACCTGTAGTAAAATTCGTTCCAGTGCTTTTTGTACATTTTCCAACCGTTACAACATCCTTCCTTGTTTTCTTATTGTAACGTATTGGAAAAATTTTTGCAACCTATCAAAAAAGATTCGCCGGCCTTTTGAAAAGCGGCGAATCCCTTGATGATTCTATTGCAGCAGCGGATCAAAACGCGATAATTACGCCGCCCTCATTGGCATACATCGAGCTCAGGCCGGCGGTTGGCACCACATGAATCGCTTTAAAGCTGTACCGCTTCTGCGCCTCTGCGCGCAGGAAGTTTGCCTGCCGTTCGTTGTTACAATGGGTGATGACCAGCGTGCGCTCGGCAAAATCGGTGCAGTTCTCCCCGATAATCTCCACCAGCCGTGTGAACGCCCGCACCGAGCCGCGCGCCTTCTCCTGGAGCTTGATGGTGCCCTGCTCAGCGGTCATAATCGGACGCAGCGACATCGCCGACGCCACATAGCCCACAATCCGGCTCATGCGGCCGGATTTAATCAGCGTATCCAGATTCTCCAGGATAAAAAAGGTCTTCATCTCCTGGATAAACGCGCTCACCTTGGTCACAATGCCGTCAAAATCCAAGCCCGCCTGCACGCATTCCCGAATTTTCAGCCCGACTGCAATTTCCCCCGCCGAAGCAGACAGCGAATCAAATATATGCACCCGCCGGGTGGGGTCCTCGTTGATCACCAGCTTGCTCGCGATCTGTGCGCTATTGTAGGAGCCGCTGAGCTTTGAGGTGATGGTCAGTCCAAAGCATTCCTTGCTCAGCCGGAATTTTTCTGCAAACATCTCCGGCGAAGGGCAGGCGGATTTTGCAACATTCTTGCTCGCCCGTATTGCAGCCAGAAAACGCGGCAGATCGATCGATTCATCATCGATGAAGGTTTCGCCGTCTATCTCCAGCGTCATCGGCACCGATTCCGCTTTCAAATCCTCCCTTAACTCCGGTATCAACTCACAACAGCTATCCGTAACTAATCTATATTCCACTGTGTTCTTCCTTCCTTTCGTGCAGCTTTGTGCACCCTCTGTATTATCGCCAGCAAGACCTTTTGTAGCCGGATAGCCGTAATTTCGTATTCCACCGACAGCAAACATGCTGGCAAGGCAACTGCTTCCAAATATCTTATTCTATCATATCGCATTTTGCCCTATAAAGTCAATGCAGCGAATTACATTTTTGTGGAAATATTTTATCTGACACAAATTTCCTATTTAAGTAAGGGGTGGTATCTTGACAAAGTCCCCAAAAGGCGGTACTATGTAAGTAAGCCAACGCTAACTTTGTTTGCACCTATGCTGCGTTATGGGGGCGGATGCTCACAGTGCCGCATCACAGGTGGTAGCGAAAGGATGAGGTGCATATGACCCTTGATAAACTGCCGATTGGCAAAAGCGGTACAATTATTGCCGTGGGTGGCACGGGCGCGCTGCGCCGGCATCTGCTCGATATGGGGTTGACCCCGAAAACGCGCGTTATGGTGCGCAAGGTCGCTCCGATGGGCGACCCCATTGAACTGCATCTGCGCGGCTATGAGCTGACCTTGCGGCTGGAGGACGCGCGGGAAATTGAAATTGAGGAGGTCACCGGATGATCTTTGCACTAGCCGGAAACCAAAATTGCGGCAAGACCACCCTGTTCAACCAGTTGACCGGCTCCAACCAGCACGTTGGGAACTTTCCGGGCGTCACGGTGGAGCGCAAGGACGGCCATATTCGCGGACATCAGGACACAACAGTGGTGGATCTGCCAGGCATCTACTCGCTGTCCCCCTACTCCAACGAGGAGATTGTCACCCGTGATTTTCTGCTCAAATCACACCCTGATGGCATCATCAATATTGTGGATGCAACCAACATCGAACGAAACCTATATCTGACCCTCCAGCTTATCGAGCTGAACCTGCCGATGGTGCTCGCGCTGAATATGATGGATGAGGTGCGCAACAACGGCGGCACCATCAAAATTCAGGAGATGCAACAAGAGCTTGGGATACCGGTTGTGCCCATCTCTGCGGCAAAAAACGAGGGCATTGACGAGCTGATTGAAACCGCCATCCACTGCACGCATTCGACCAGCCGCCCGCAGCGGTTTGACTTCTGCTCGGGCGCGGTACATCGCGCCATCCACGCGATTGCACATCTGGTGGAGGACCATGCCGAGCGCATCCATGTTCCGTCACGCTTTGCAGCCACCAAATTGGTGGAGGGCGACACGCCCATGCTCGAGCAGCTGCGCCTTTCGGAAAACGAAAAGGACATGGTGGAGCACAGCGTCACCGAGATGGAGCAGGAGCTTGGCACCGATCGGGAGGCTGCGCTTGCCGACATGCGCTATACCTTCATCGAAGAGCTGTGCGCAAACACCGTTGTAAAGCCGCACCAAAGCCGCGAGCATCTGCGCAGCCTGCGCATGGACAGCGTGTTGACCCATAAATACCTCGCTATCCCGATCTTCCTGCTGATTATGCTGCTCATCTTCTGGCTGACCTTCGGGCTGGTCGGCGCATTTTTAAGCGATCTACTTTCGCTGGTCATCGATCATCTGACCGCTGCTGTGGATTCCGGCTTAACCGCCTATCAAATCAATCCTGTCATGCACTCGCTGATAATCGACGGCATCTTTGCAGGGGTGGGGTCGGTCCTCTCCTTTCTGCCCACCATCATCACCCTGTTCTTCTTCCTTTCCATCCTCGAGGACAGCGGCTATATGGCGCGGGTTGCGTTCGTCATGGACAAGCTGCTGCGCAAAATCGGACTTTCTGGGCGCTCGTTTGTCCCCATGCTGATCGGGTTCGGCTGCTCGGTGCCTGCTATCATGGCAACCCGCACCCTCTCTTCCGAGCGCGACCGGAAAATGACCATCCTGCTTACCCCGTTTATGTCATGCAGCGCAAAGCTGCCGATCTATTCGATGTTCACCCTCGCCTTTTTTCCCAACTCCCCTGCGCTCACCATGATCATCCTTTACATAGGCGGCATGTCGATTGGTGTGCTCAGCGGACTCCTGCTGAAAAATACCGCCTTTCATGGCAAGCCGGTCCCGTTTGTGATGGAGCTGCCCAATTACCGGCTGCCCAGCGTGAAAAGCGTCTGCCTGCTGCTGTGGGATAAGGCCCGTGATTTTCTTACACGTGCCTTTACAGTGATCTTCCTTGCCACCATTTTCATCTGGTTCCTGCAAACCTTTGATACCCGCTTTAATGTTGTATCCGACGGCTCCGCGAGTATGCTGGCCAGCATCGGACGCTGGATTGCGCCGCTGTTTGCACCGCTGGGCTTCTACGACTGGCGCGCCGCAACCGCATTGATCACCGGCTTTTCCGCAAAGGAGGCGGTTGTCAGCACCTTGGCTGTGCTGACCGGCGCAAATACTGCAAGCTTGCCCTCTGCGCTAAACGCGATCTTCACCCCGGCTGCCGCCTGCGCCTATCTGACCTTTACCCTGCTGTATACCCCCTGTGTTGCGGCAGTCGCAGCGGTCCGGCGGGAGCTGAGCACGCGTCATGCGCTGCTGATGGCGTGTTATCAAACCGGCATCGCATGGCTGGCTGCGTTGGTGGTCTACCATATCTCCTCACTCATCATCTAAGACCCCCACCCCAAGGAACCCAACCCCCAAATCAAAGAAACCCCCAAAACTAAAAGTTTCGTCCACCTTTTCAAAGGTGGCGGGGTCCAGGGGC
>CAJUJI010000015.1:0-13839 GCA_910586875.1 uncultured Anaerotruncus sp.
TCTTTGTTATAGCACATCCTCAAGCCCCCTTATGCTGTTCCAGTAACGCTTGCAGCCCTTTCAAAAGTTGCTGGTATTTTGCTTTGTAATCGATCTCTGGCAGCCTGTCCAACGCTGTCCAACCGTTGAGTTGGTTCGCTTTTATGATGCTGGGATAGTCCTTGTAGCAATCATTGAGGTCCACCGGCACGGAAATGCCATCCACACGTCCTACAAAGCCAGGCACGTCCCCATGATGCTGCCACATGCCGTAGCTGCCCTGATAGGTGCAGCGGCTTGCATATTGTGCCACCCACTTATCGTAGCTTGCCAATTGGGTGCGATAAAGCCAATTTTGCAGCCAATCCGTGGAGGCGTACAGCCCCGCATAGTATCCCGCGTCCTGCAAGGTATCCAGGAACGCCTTCACCATATCGGTGCGCAGCTGGCGGGCCTGTGCGCTTTGGCCCAGCTTTGCAGGAGGTGAGTTGTATTCCTGGTCCATGTACACCGGATAGGTTGGCTTGAGTCCTTTCAACGCCTTCAGAAAGGCTTTTGCCTCCTGCTGGGCCTCGGTACCACTAACCGAATCTGACCACCAATAGGCTCCCCAATCTAACCCCGCAGCCAGCACAGCAGGCAGATATTTGTCGCGGAAGGTCCCCATTTGGCGCAAGCCTTGCCCCGCCTTGATGATGACCGCACTGTATCCCGCAGCTTTCACTCGCTGGAAGTCAATTTCCCCCTGATGGGATGAAATATCGATTACCTTTGCAATTTTTTGCATCAAATCCCCCCTTTGTCTTTATGTGGAGCGGAATAGGTTAGTGCACGAGCGCTGTCACCCATACCACTGGTAGTGGGATCGGTGTTGTAACCGATGATGGCCACCACTACAGACCCCAACAAAAACGGGTTTTTGAGGAGCGCGAGCAGATTCTCCCAAAGAATACTCCAATCGGTAAACATTTCCGGAGAAACGCCCATTGCTGTGCAGATGACCCCTAGCAGTCCGATCCACCAAAGTGGGTTTTTAAGGCGTACCTTCCAATTGATTTTCATTTTCACAATCCCCTTTCTAAACATGAAAATACTTTTCACTTATGGGCGCAAAGTCAGTTTTTGTTGCATTTTTTTGCAAACAAAATTACTATGCGCCTTCTTTTTCCGCCATTTCCCATTGTGTGACATTCTGTGCGCCTGGTTCCCAAACGTTGTTGGCGGTATTGGATATCCAGCGCTTTTCATTATGCATAACCTTTGCGCCTTTAGGGTAAGCGTCATGCGTTCCCTGCGGCTGCCTCCAGGCAGGCCACTCCTGCGCGGGGGTGCTGACACATACCCATAGGCTGAGGGCTGCATCCGGCGTCCAATCCGTTTGCGCAGTATGTGCCTGCAAGCAGCGGTAAAGCTGTCCCATATACCGACGCAGTTGACCAACCGTATAGGCAACATCCGCCTGCCAATCTGTGAACTGCTCTTGGTACTGTATTGCTGCGTCAATACTAATTTGTCCGCTTTCCGCCAAAGCTGTAAAGGCGCAGGCAGCCACCTCCTGCGTTTGCTGCGCCGCCTGCTTTTGCGCTCGTAGCGCGGCAAGACTGTCCTCCCGATGGTAAATACTCATTCAAAATTTCCCCCTACCGCTGAAATGTAGCAATCTCCAACCGTTCCCGCGCGGTCAAGCGTTACCCTGACATTAAATCCCCATTTCTGAGCTGTTTTTGAAGTGTTTAAAAAGGTGAACTTCCGACCAGCTTTTACAGAATTGGTGCAGTCCTCCCAAACCGGCTGTGCGTCGTTGCCGTTGTTGCATACCTCTACCAGATAAACCGCGTCCGGAGGAATCGCCCCTGTCACATGAACAATACAGCGCTCCGGCCGCGCATCCGCAGCAAGTGGCTGCTGAAATTGCACCGAAAGACGCGTAATCGATTTGGTAAAGGTCCAGGTGCGGGTTGTGCTGCCGCCTTGACCATCGGTCGCCGTTACGGTCAAGGTATGGCTACCGTTGAGCAGCTTTTGGAAGCGTGCTGCATCAACGGTTAAGGTGTTTTGAGCGCCCGCGGTTGCGGTAAAGCTACGGATAATCGTCTGGTCCAGCTTTTCTGTCACAGAAATCCGGTCTCCATCGTCGTCCGAGCAGGTGTAGGTTTGTGTAAACGCTGCCGTTTTAGCGCCCAGCGCACCATCCGCGCCGCTTATCGTTGGCGCAAGGTTGTTTACGACTGCCCTACTGGGCGCAGTCTTCCAGCCACTTGCAGCATTTTCGCTGTCATAAGCGCAAACGCGGTAGACTACCGTTTTCCATCCTCGGGTGATTGTGTCGGTATAGGTGCGCGCTGTGCCCTGATAAATCTGCGTCCATGCGCCACCGTCCACCTGACGCTGCAAGCGATAGCCTGCGAGATTGCTGTCTGCATCGGTGGAAGCCGCCCAATCCACCTTGCAGCTTTTGCCGCCGCGCACCTGTGCGGGCACGGTAATGCTGCCAGGGGTGGTTGGCGCGTTGTTGTTGAATACCGTTCTCGTTGCGCTGGTTTTATAACCGCTGGTCAAACCGCCGCTGTCGTAGGCGCGCACCCGATATGCAACCGAGGTCCATCCCTTTGTAATGGTGTCAGTGTAGGTGAGCGCTGTGCCCTGGTAAATCTGTGCCCAGCTGCCGCCGTTTACCTGTCGCTCCAGCCGGTAGCCGGACAGATTGCCGTCGGGGTCACTGGCTGCTGTCCAGGTAATTTTCAGCGTACTGCCGCCTTTGGCGGAGTCGGGAACAGTAATCGAACCAGGAGCAGAAGGCACTGCGTTGCTTGAAACCGTTCCATCATCAAAAACCCAAAGAGATGTCGCTGCAATAAAGGCGGGACGGACTCCAACAGAATTGGTAGCTTTTGCTTGAATAGTAAATTCTCCTGTTTCTCGTGCAGACCATACCCCCTTTACCCTATCGGGATTGGGGGTTCGGCATCCCCAACTTTCTGCTTTTCCATTAAAATAAGCAATTCGTTTATTATTTGCCGACGTTTCGCGTCCCAGCTCAAAATATGCGAGCTTTACCCCATCGGATGGACAATCTACGTCACCCGCAAGTGTCCAGCCGATTTCTCTTGCCCCTAACAAAAAAAGTTTGCAAGATAGACCATCTGCACCACTACTGACATTGAACCCCCCAGTACCAGGACGATAAGGGATTTTTATCTGCTTAATTGCGTTTCTGATCGTCGCTTCAATTTGATTCAAAAAGGTACTATTTACATAACTATGGATTGCACTGCCTTCATAGGAATTATAATCTGATGTATGCCACTGCATAATTGTTACAATCTCTTTACGCAGCAACCATGTACCATTGCAGCTGGCATCATACATACTCGAGGGCAATCCCTGATGAATCACAATGTAATCCACAAATTTCCCATTTTCTTTGATTTTTACGATGCTGCCCACTGCTTTTGTACTAAGCTTTACAGCCGCCATAACACCCCTCCTAACATTCCAGCCGCTGCTGGGAAACGTTCCAAACACCGCTTACCGTCAGCCCATCCAGCGTGTTAAACCGGATGCGCCAGGGATTGGCGGTGATATCATTGAGCAGCATATCTTCCAGCGCCCTGATACGCGCTTCATGGTCGGCTTGTACCGCGGTCAGCGCTGCCAGCTGGGCGGCGTAGCCTTCTAATCGCTCGTCCTGCTGTTGCTGCCAGGCGGTAAGCTGTGCAACCGTTTCCAGAAAGCGCGCCATGCTCACATATTGCAGCGACGGCTCCACCGTAACCACTGCGCCGCTGATACCCGCAATCTGGACATAGAAGCGAACAGAAATATCCTTTGCCGCACCGCTGCCAGCGTCCACCTTTGCGGAGAGCGGCAGCTTGGCTACCGCCATAAGCTGGCCGGCGCGATTGAAAACACCCGCCTCACGGATCAGAAAAGAGCCTGCGTCGCTGGGGATAAAACCGGTCACTAAAATTCGATTGGGGTCGCCCTCCACTAGCTCAACCTGCGCGGCACCACGCCAGACCTCGTGCACCAGTGCGGCTTGCTCCTTTTGCGGCTCGTAGTAGCTACCGCCTCCGTCTCCAACCGCAAGCTCCGCCCAAATATCCTGCTGGCCGGATGCGCTCGCATTGAGCACCGCCAGCTCTCCGGCCCAGGTTGTACAGGCATAAAATTGCTCGGACATAAAAAAACCTCCTTTTGTTGCCATCGCGGAGCTATGCGCGGCAATCGGTGATGGTGATGGTTTCGCTCGTCTGTGCTGCCAGCGCAAGCTCGAAGGAGAGCGTTTGTGTCAGATACAGCTGAATCTCCTCCAGCTTAGAGCGCAGATTTTTGCCCGCCTCCACCAGCTGCTCCACCCGCCCAATCGCCTGCGCGTCCGCACCCTTCTGCTCGCAGTCTACCTCAACACGAAAATGATAGGGACTGCCGCCATATTCGAACCATTCCTGCACCCTTGCCTGACCGCCAAATACGCTTTGCACCAGCTGCTGGACTGCATAAACGGTTCCCTTGTATTTATGTACGGTAAAGCTGCTGCGGATGAGCCGCCGCTTTTCCGCATCGTCGGCAGCGGTATCATACCCATCCACATGAAAGCCCCAGGCAACGGCGTCCAACGCCGCGCCGGTCAGTTGGTCGATGCGCGGATAAATCAGCGCCCGCCAGGCAAGCGTGCCCAGCTCCTGCCAGAGCGGACCGAGCGCCGCGCACAAAGCCTGGGTGGTCAAATCCTGCTGCATATATCCCGTTTGCAGCTTCAGCAAATCTAATGTTTGCAGTTCCATCAGAGCAGCCCTCCATATTCCAGCGTAATTTCCTCTGCAACAGCAACCTGCTGTGGCTGCAAGACGGTATAGACAGGCGCTTGTAGCTCCACCAGGCAGCCGCCCGCCTGTAAAATCGCCAAACGCAGCGCGTCGGGATTGATTTGCCCACCCAAATGCTGGCGCAACTCTGCTGCATAGGTCTCCACCGCCTGTGTGACCGCTGCTTTTCGCTCCGCCTCCGGCTCTGCATCTGTTTTGCGCAGATAATAGGTCAGACGAATTTGATAGGGATGTTCCTGCGCGCTGTAAACCTGCACCTTATCGGTTAGCGGACGGCGTTTTTCGGCGCTCACAGCCGCTTGCACCGCGTCCAACAAAATTTCACTGGCAGCACCACCCCCTTGTGGCAGAATATACAGCTGCACCTCGCCGTCTGTTTCGCTCAATGCTACAACATCCGCAATTTCTGCGCAGGCACTTCGCGCCCAGTATTCGTACGATTCCTTGCTGCCACAGGTGGACAACCCCTCCCAGCTCAGGCGGATGCGCTCCCGATAGTTTTCGTCGGCTTCTTCATCCGTGCCGCCCGCACTCGCCGTCAGATTTTCCACCTGTATCCCTGGCAGCAGGTCCACCAGTTCGGTTATCTGCCCAGGCAGAAAATTGTTGTAGCCACTCCCAGGCTTTTCGGCCAGCGCACTTAGCTCGACCGAGCATTCCCCAGGCGCAATCACCCCCGAGGCATTCACCAAAAACTGCAAAATTCCATCTGGGGTAACCCGCGTTCCGGTTGGAATCTCCAACGGATAGTCCAGCGGTGCTGCCAGGGAAAATCGCATTTTTACAGTGGCATACTTTGCGGGAATCCGCGCAACGTCATATTGCTGCCCATATTCCTCCAAAAGCTCGCCGGTCGCGTTCTTGAGCAGATTGAGGTTTGCAATATGGTTTATCTGTGTGCGGCAGGCAACCACTGCCTGCACCTGCTGCGCCAGGAACAAATAGCGTTCGTCACCAGGATAGAGCGTTTCGCCCGCGACCTGCTCAAAGCGTGCCAGCGCCTGCGAAAGCAGTGCCTGCGGGTCAGTTTCTATAAAGGAAATCACAATAGCTCCACCTCGATTTCTAATTGACCATCTGGGGTAAGCCCGCAGACAATCTCCCGCACCCGTGCGCGCGGCTCATACCGCGCGAGTAGCTGGCGCACCTCCACCTCCAGCTCTGCCAACGCAGCAGGGGAGGGGCTGTCAATCAATGCGGTTGGCAGTCCCATCGTTCGATGGTAGGCGACCTCGTAGCGCCAGGTGTGAATGAGGTTGCATACGTTCTGTGCAACCCGTGCACTGCCGCGTGCGGACCAGTCCAAACGCCCTGTTTTTACCCGCATATTCTACCTCCATACTGAAAATTTACCGCCTGCGAAAGCTGTGCCGCACGAATGCTCTGGATGGCTGCTCCTGCCCGGCTGGCTGCGCATAAGCGTTCCCAATGGCTACCAGTTCCGGCTGATTCTGCCTGCGCACAAGCTCGCTGTGCAAATCGCGTAGGCCCATCAAATCCGCGGCGCAGGCGGCGTACACCTCGCAGTCAAAATAATGGTTAGGCCTGCCGGTTGCCCGCGGCTTCCAAACCCGCTGTAAGCGTCCGCCCTTGCGCTCGATTATCTTCTGCTCCGAACAGATTTGCTCGGCGTATTCGGGGTCGCAATCGGCGTGCAGATACCAGCCGCCCTGCTCGATATCGCGGTACACGCGGCTGTAAATCAGGTCCTTGTAATGGCCTGTATCCACGATGACAAGCGGCATCCCCTGCGAAAGTCCGCTGCGCTCGATGCGCCGCACCCGAAAACGCTCGTTCATCCGTGCGCTCGAGCCCTTGACTGGCACCGCCCACTCCTGGTTAATGCTGCAAAAGTCGTAAACGTCATCGGTCTGGTCGCCGGAGTCGATGCAGCATAGCTGTACCTGATACTGCGCCCCATTTCTTGCAGCGTAAATTTCATTCATCAGCCATTCGATTTCTGCCCAGCTCAGCGCCTGCCCATGCGCGATGTTGAAGCTCGCCATATTAGGCAGCCATGCGCGAATGGTCCAGTAAAAGCACGCACGCTGCACATCCACACCCCCGGTCAGCAGCACGGTGTCCGGCGGAACCTCGCTCCGGGGGAATACGCTTTGCCGCTTGTTCAGCAGGAACTCAGCATCCAACTGGCCCTCCACATCCAAAAACGGCTCGGCCAGCACCGAATTGATAAAATTTTGCAGCTCCTCCGGCTGCTGGTAGCTCTCACACCACGCCGCGGCGATATCCCCAAATGAAAGCCAGGGGGAATAAAACGCGTTGAGCCGAAAGCCTAGTCGCCGGCGGCTTTCGTTGGTGCGCACCGGCTTCCATTCGCAGCCTTGCAGCATTCGCAGCCGGTCGGCGTCGGTGATGATTGCGCCACATTCCTTGCAGGCGTAAAGGCTTTCCTGCTTTGCGCGGGTTGGGTTTTTCCGGTCGGGGATATTCAGCTGTCTAAACGCAAAGGTCCACTGTGAGCCGCAGTACGGACAGGTAACAAAACATTCCATCTGTGTGTCTGCTGCCAGCCAGGCGCGCCAGATCGGGCCGTCCTCAACGGTCGGAGTCGAGGTGCGCAGCAGCTTATGGCTGCCGGTATAGCTGCGCTGGCGTTCCTTCGCCAGCGCGGTAGGGGAAGATTCCTTCCCAGCACGCGCCGGAAACTTGTCCTCCTCGTCCAGAAACAGGTACTTAATCGCACGGCTCGCCAAATCGCTGGGGGAGTTCGCCCCCACGATATTCAGCTGCGCGCCATCCGCAAAATGCAGCTCCATACGTTTGCCATCCGGCAGCCAACGCGCGGCCAATGCCGGACACTGGCGCAGCATCCGCTGAATGCGGTTTTCGCTGATAGATTCGCCCAACTCCTTTTGCGGATAAACCGCCATCATCGGCGCGGGATCGTTGCAGATGATATAGCCGATGATATTCAGTAGCGCCTCGGTGCCGCCGACCTGAGTAGGTTTTACAAAGACAATTTCCTCCACCTCAGGATCGTTGAAGGCGTCCATAATCGCCCGCAGGTATGGCACGAAGTCGGTTCGCCACGGTCCAGGCCGGCTGGATTCGCCAAATTCTAACACACGGTTGCCGTCCGCCCACTGGCTCACTGTCTGGCGGCTGGCTGGTGCTAAAATGCGCAGTGCTTCCAAAACCCACGATGCAAGCTGTTCAGCCATGCTGGAATACCTCTCCAGTCGCCAAACGTGCAAGCATCTCGGAAATTCGTGCAGCAATTTGCTGCTCCAGCTGCCGCGTCGCATCCGGCGGCATGTGCGCACCGGCCAGCATACCAACTTCGCGCCCCAAACCGCGCAGTGAAGCCCTCAGCGCTGCCAACAGCTGACTCAGCTGCTGCACCACCTCGTTTTTGGGCAGATAGTCGCCGCGTGCTATCTGGTTGCGCAGCTGCGCCGCTTCCAGCTGTGCTTCCTTGAGCTTTGTGTCAACCAGCGTCTTTTGCTGCGCGGGGGAAAGCTGCCCCGGCTCGTCTAAAGAATTTGCCGCTTGCTTGTCGGCTTCCTGCTGGGTTCGCCAGGCGGTGACCGCCTTAATATCATAAAAACCGTATTTGTACCGCGGACACCCTGCATTTTTCCAATTGGAAAGCGTCTGTGCGCTCACCCCGAAATAGGCAGCCGTCACCCGCGTACAGGCGATGATGCTGTTATTTTCAAAATAGAGCTCTTCCTTTTCAGCCAAAAGTTGCCCTCCTTTCCATTCTAGTATCCGCTCATCCCAGGATTCTCCCGCTTGCGCATTGCCTTTTCCAAAGAATCAGGCATTTCGTAGGGGTTGGCCGCGTGCAGTCCGCTGCTGCCTGCCGTACCCGCATTCGTGCCGCTGCCCAGCTGGATTCCTGGGGGCAGATACTCGGTAAACTCCAGCGCCAGCTCGCAGGAAGTCAAAACTGCCTGCCGGCCAATCCCCACAATCAGCGGCTTTTGCTGCTTTACGCTGACCAGCAGAAAGCTGTTGACGCTTACGGCGCGCCCGCACAAAATAAAAGGGTACGCCTTTCCTGCATCGAGCAGCGCGAGCCAGTCCTCCACCTCCTGGCGCACATCCACCCCAAAAGCTGCTTGCAGCTTGAGTGTGAGCGATAGCTTTAGAAGCCCCGCGCCCTTTACAGTGGTCGGAGGCTTTTTGCTGGCCGCATCTCCACTTTCGGTGCGCAGGCTTCCGGAGATGTTCAGGTTGTCAAAGGTGTAAACCCGCGATGCGGAAACCTCAAAGAGCTTTGTACCAAATTTCCCCACCTGCATCCTTTATCCCTCCAGCAGCCCCAAAATGTACCCATCCAAATACCCTGCGTCGGGAAAATAGCAGAGCACCTTGTCTCCAACCTGTGGCGGGATTTCCTCCCAGGTTTTTGCTTCAAAATGAATCTTTAACCGGTAAGCCGAGCGCAGCGCAGGAATTTTGGCGGAGAGCTGCCCTTGAACCTGCACCTGATACTGCCCATCTGCCGCTGCCGTAACCTTTCCCTGTACCAGCATCCTTAGTACCTCTCTAGGCAGCGGTGTAGTCGGAAATTGCTCTGCTGTTCGGCCAAATTGTGCTGTGCCAGCTCCACAAACCAGCGCCCGTCACTGTGTCCCATGCCGCCAATCTCGATGACATTCCCGCCGGTAATGCTTACATCCAGTGCGGTGATGACCTCGCCGGATGCTTCGCGCTTGTTGTAGCTGCGCAGCAGCCCCTGTGCAAACCGTTGGGCTTCCCTCTGGGAATGAACAGGGACGTCCTCCACCGTAAGCTGCGCCCCAATACAGGCAGGGTCCGCAAAGCTTCCGCTCACCTGGCCCCAGCGCACAATACAGCTTGTATAGGTGTTGTCCGCGCGGTCAAAAAATACCGGCTCCTCCAAAAACTGTGCAGGGGTCAGACGCTTCACCACAGGCTGATTTTCCAGGAAAGCATCCTGGTATAGAATCACCTGTCCGCCATCGATTTTCATGGTGCAGCCTTCCAGCCGTGCGCGCGCCTGCAAAAACGCAAAGTCTTTTTTCGCAATCTGGTCCACCCGCGCATAGGGGAAAGGCTGCACGCCGAAGCATTGCAGTCCCAGCCCATAGGCAGCGGCCTTTTCCGCTGCGAGCGCCTGCAAGGTGATATTCTCCCAAACGCAGGTGTGTGCTGTCCGCGCTGCCGGCGGCAGGCTGATCGCCCCCAACGAAAACAGCCCTTGCTCCTGACGAATGCGGTCTACCCAGAGCACCCCCGAACGATAACCGTCCTGCACCACCTCCAGCCGGTCCCCCTTGCGGGGATTCCAGCCGCTCCATTGGCCATGGCTGTCGGCAAATACCAGGTCGATTGCGTCCTGCTGGTCGCCGCAACTATCCTGTACCACCAGGGAAATAAGCTCCACATCCTTTTGAATCTCCGCCCCTTCATAGAATAGCTGCATTCTCCTTCACTCCTCTTTTCCATGGTGGCAATGACTCTGCGGGAGATGTTTGCCGCTTTGGAATCCAAAGCGGCACCCCTGCGGCAAACACCAACGTCTGCGCATAGGCGGGGTTGGCGGCAATCAGCACTGGCGCTAAAAATTCGTCATGATACGCATCGAGTGCCAGTATGTCAAAGGTGTCCCCTTGCATGGTTGTGTAATAAAAGCCGTCTAATCCCATGCCAACCTCCCTTTGTCTGCCAAAACTTCCTCCACCATCCGCCGCATTTGGGCGGCGCTTTGCTTGACCTTTTCCACCACCGATTCTGGCACATCCCCCTGAAATACCGGCGCATAGGTAAACACAAGCTGGCGTTGGCTGGTCTCGCTGTAATGATTTTCCGCTCGGAACAGCCGCGCTGCACGCTCCAGAAGCGTTTGCGGTGTGTCGGATGATTCTTGCGGCGCGTCCTTGTGCACAGCCGCTTTTGCTGTTTGCGTCACTGGATAAACTCGCTGCGGCTGTTGTGCTGCTTGCCAGTGCACAACCGGAGCTTCTTCTGTCATGCCATGCTCCTGCCATACTCCCAGCCAATGCGCAGCCTGCTTTAGCAAGGCCAAACTGCGTGCGTTGCCACGGCGCAGCGGGATTGCCATCTCAGGCACCCCAGGCACCTCGCCAAAGATGGAGGGGCGGGTTGCAATTCCGCCGTTTGCATAGGCGGGCATAGCCTCCGGAGCCTCCAGATGATTCACCTCACGCAGATAAGCAATATGCTGCTGGGTACCATCCGCGTAAATTTTGCTCCAGATGCCGGCAATTTTCCCTGCGAGTTCGGAAATCGGCCCTGCAAAGGAAGCGATTAAATCGCAAAGGGGAGTTATCGCGCTTGCAATTACCCCAAACGCTGGCGCAAGCACCAAGCTCAATACGTTTGCTAATGTAGAAACCAGCGGTGCAACCGCCCGTAACAGCGCTGCAAACGGCGGCAGAAGCATCTGCACCAAATTCAGGAGGACCGGCATCAGCGGCCCAAACGCCTGCACCAACGCCTGTACCACCGACGCCACCACCGGAATCAGCATCTGCCCCAACTCCAAAAGGGGAGGCATCAGCGCCATCAGCAGACTGCCAAACACCGGCAAGAGCTGCCCCACCAGAGGCATAAACTGAACGGCCATGTTCGCCAGCTCGCCAACAAAAACTCCAACATGCTCGGTGTCCATGCTGTCCAGCATTCCGTTTAGCTGCACCATACATTCGGACAGTGCAGGCATCATGTTGGACATGACCTCACCGGAAACCTGCTGTAAATTGCCCTTTAAAAGCTGTTGCTGGCGCGCAAAGCTGCCCGACGTTCGTTCGGCGTCCCCCTGCATATCCGCGGTGACTTCCATCAGATAGTTATACCGCAAAAGCGCCTGCTCAGCCTGGCTCATGTTGCTGTAAGCGGTGGTGATGCCCTGGCTCAACGCATATGCCTGCATATTCGCGACGCTCATGTTGATGCCCAGCGCTTTTAGCGGCTCGGTTTCACCGGTGATGCCTGAGCGAAGCTTGTCAAACGCTTCATCCGCCTTTAGATTGTGAAAGCTTGCCATGTCTCCTGCAAGCGCTGCAAGGTTCTGGGACATGATAAGCATTTCCTCTGGCAGCACCCCCATGCTTTTCAGCATCGCGCCCAGGGTGGAGGTGTACCGCTTTGCCTCCAGGGTAGTAATCCCATAAGCCGCCAGCGACCGTTGCGCAAATGTGTCAATCACCGCTGCGTTTTTTGCAAAGGTTACATCAACAACATTTTGCACCTCTGTAAGGTCGCTGGCATAGGCAAGCCCTGCGGCGCCCATCGAGCCAAACGCGACCACCGCGGCAGCTGTTCCGGCCAGGATGGTCGTTCCAATCCCTTTCACAAGCCCCAAGGCGCCGGTCTTTAAGCGGCTGCCCAGCGCCGCCCAATGCCCTTTTATTTTTCCGGCCGACTTTTGGCTTTCCTGCGAGGCTTTGAGCATCGCTTTTTGCAAGCTGGGGTCTACACGACCCGCCAGTGTAATAAGCGCCCTTAGCTCCTTACCCTTCATGTGTCACCTGCTCTCTGCGCCGGCCCAATTCCTCCAGCTCCCGCAGCACCAGCTCATATAGCCCAATGAAATCCTCCAGCGGCATATTGCCCAGCTCTCGGGCGCTGTTGGCGGTGTGCAGGGTCAGCTGCGCAATCATTCGCCCGATTCCATTACCGCCCCCAGTTCCCTCTGTCCAGGGTCGGAATCGAGTAAAAAATCTCGCGCCAGCGCGGTTGCACGCATACTGTCGGCCGCGCCCATTCGCATCAAATCGTGCAGCACAATCTGCGGCTGCTTCGCTGTAACCGCATAAGAAAAGATGACCAGCTGATACTCATAATCCAATGCGGGAATACTCACCGGAATGCCCAGCCCTTTTAGATACTTGCTCGCGCGATGCAAATCCGCTGCGGTCAATGCGCTGAAATCATACGCCAATGCCCCAACCGGCGCGCCGTTTGCCATCAATGGCTGGCTTAGCTTTAATACATTTGGAAGCTCCTCGCCGGTGCGCAGCACTGTAACAGCCGCAGGCTCTCCAAGCTCCCCCATGGGCTGC
Organism: uncultured Anaerotruncus sp.; assembly: GCA_910586875.1. Lineage (GTDB taxonomy): Bacteria > Bacillota > Clostridia > Oscillospirales > Ruminococcaceae > Anaerotruncus. The sequence continues at coordinate 12,827 of CAJUJI010000015.1, forward strand.
TGCTCAAATTCTGCCATAAAAATAACCTCCTTTAAAATCCGCGGTGGGTCTGCAAAATCAGCTGTGTCACCCCATCCTGTTCGGCGCTACTACATACCAGATAGGGAAGACCGTCATAAACAACCACCCGCTGCGGCTCCAGCTTCAGCCTCTTCAGGTCAGCGCTTTTTGCATACAGCAGCAAATCTCCATCAAAGGTACCGCCTGGCGCCTTCAGTGTGTTCTTTTGCAGTTGGTCGTTGTCGATTACCACGGTAAGCTTGCGTCCTGCAAGCGTATGCAGCTCGGCAAATTCATCCAGGTCAAAAAACAGCTCCAGGTCGGCTGCGGCTTGCTCTTTTAGCGTCATAACCGCACCAGCGCCGTAGCACCGGCCTGCTCCTTTGGCTCCACCGCGATGCCCGCAAGAATTGCATTTTCGGCCTTGGTTGCGGTGACCGCCTTTGCGGCGGCATCCCAATAGAGCGTCTGTCCCACCGTAAAAGCGGTAGTGTTTTCGGCGGGCATTTCGTACACGCCGGAAAGTGCCAGCGTCCCCAGCGCGCCCGCGGGGATATCCATGCAGGCCACGCCCACACGCTCACTCAGCACAACCACCTCGCCAAACGGGATTTTCTCATCGCTAATGTTGCGGTAATTGATAATCTCGCCCTTTTGCACATAGCTTGCCATTATGCCTTCCCTCCTGTTACACCTGGATTTTTGTAAAGGCCCCGATAGCCCAGCAGGGTTACTGCACGGTCGCCGAATACGCGGAAGGTAATGCCCAACGTATCGAACCCGACCTGCGACTCCACCGTCGGGGATTCATTGCCGTTCAGGTACGCTACCTCGATGGTCGGGGTCAGCGCGGGGTTCGCCGCGAAATAATACGGCTGCGCGCCGCTGTCCACATCCAGCTCTGCATCGATTACCGGCTGCATACTGTTGCGGAACACATTCACCACACCGGAATTGTTGCCGGACGGGTCGGCCAGCGAATGCAGCAGCGTTTGCACTGCGACCTCATCCGC
>CAJUJI010000015.1:13849-29627 GCA_910586875.1 uncultured Anaerotruncus sp.
CTCATCCGCTGCGCTGCACAGCACGAATGCCGGCGCAATATTCAGCGTGACATTCCCACCCAAATCCTTTTGGGTGCGCATCGCCTTGCGCGCCGCGGCAAAGCTGGCTACAGAAATCGCCGCGCCAACTCCCAGATTGCCATGCGCTGCCGAAAACAGCTGATTGTCATCCTTCATAACAGGATTCGTCCCCAGCAGCTCATACACCGCGCGGTTGGTGCCGCGCGCGAACGCCAGCGCAAAGCTTTGCAGCGTGCGGGTCACAAGCCCGATATCGTCGTTGATGAACAGCTGCCGGGTAAAGCTGATCTTGCGCCCAAAGGTGAGCAGCCGGCGGGTCGCAATCGCCTTATCGGACAGCTTCGCCTCCTTGAGCTCGCCGTTTTCCGGCACCTGCACAAGCTCGCCGCCCTCACTGATTTCGTAGTAATCGGTCGGCCGAAAATCGCTGGCGCTGCCCTTGCTGGTCCACAGCTGAAAGGTGGTCTGCGCCGCCTGATGCGCGCCCAGGACAACCCTGTTTGCCACCTCCGCCATCACCGACACAAACGCGCCGTTCGGGGTTAAAGAGCGGCGGAACAGCTCATCCTTCGACAACCGGTTGGCCTGCCGCTCGCCGCCGCGCGCAAGACATTCCACTGCAATCTGCTGTAGACTCATACCGCGGAAGCTGTCCGCGCCCGGCGCGGGCTGCGCCACCATGTTCGCGCTGCGCAGCAGCAGCCCATCCACCGCCGCGGCGCGCACCCGGTCCAGTTCGTCCTTGACCAGCTGCACATCACCGCGCGTGCCGGCCTGCACCGGGCCGCTCTGCGCCTGCATCCGCTCGACAATCGCAGCGCGCACCGCGTCCACACTGCTCCCGCTGCGGATATACTCCTCCATCGTTTGTTCTTCCACCCCAAAGCTGCGGCAGAGTCCGCCAATCTCCAGCATCCGCGTGCGCTCGGCGCTCACCGCCTGCGCCGCTGTGTTGTCCTGTACCGGTTGTGCGGACCGCTCGTCCTGCAAAGCTGCCGCCTGTTGTACAGCGTGCTCACCCTGCAAGGGTGCCGCCGCCTGCTGCACCGCGGACCCTGCGCCGTTTGTGACTTCTGTTCTTAATGGCATTTCTGTTTCCTCCTGTTCCTGCATCTCTATACTTTTACCCAGTCCGACGGTGGTATCCGCCGGCGTCGGCTCCAAACTGATTTCATGCGGTGTCCATTTCACTGCGATGTGGGCAGGTCCGGTAAAGCGCCCGTCCGCGCTGGTCTGGCCGGAGCGCAGCTCCATCCAGGCCGCCACCCGATAGCCTACGGATACACCGGATAGCATCCCCTTTTCCAGCTTGTGCGCCAGCCGCTTGCCCTGCTCGTCCTCGTCGTCCAATTCAATTATCGCGCGGCATTTATGCGCGGCTTCATCCAGCCAGCAGCGCACAATTTTTCCCACCGGCAAACGCCCAAATACAGGATCCAGCCCATGCGAAAATAACAGCGAACCGCCGTTTTGCAGCACGCTTAAATCCACCGCGTCCGCCGTATGCGCGAGGATTTCCGGCCCGTTCCAGCGCAGATACGGGGCCTCGCTGGAAAAGGATATTTCGTATTGCTTTGTACTGCCTTCCACCGCACGGCAATCCAGTGTCGCCGTTCGGGTGAACAACTCTGTTCTTTGCGGCATAATATCCTCCTTAAACTAAAGTTTTCGTCCACCTTTTTCAAAAGGTGGCAGGGTCCAGGGGCAGCGCTCCTGGTCGTCCCCCCAAAAACCCCAAAGGGCTTTGGGGTTTTGGGGGGGACGAAATGCGTCCTTTCCTGAAAAGCGCATTTTTGGGGTGAATTGCGGTTTGCGGCGCAAACCGCAAGAGGGGGATTTTTGCAAGAGAAAAAGCTTCCTATTCCACCTTGGAATCCTCGCCCATCAGCTGCGCGGCCAACCGTCTTTCCGCTGCACGCTGCCGGACAACCTCTTTCCAGTCGCGCCCCTTGCTTGCGCAAGCCTCCTGTAAGGTAATCTGATTGGTTTCCAGCGCAATTCTCATCGCATTAACCTCCTTGACAGGGTCAATCCAATCCCAGCCGCTGGGAATCCACACATGCCCCCGCCAGCGCTGCGGGCCGACAAAATAGCCGGGCAGCTCCAGCTGGCCGCTCAGAACCATCCAATCCAGCCAGGCTTCATATACCACATCACAAAAATGCTCGATGAGGTAGCTTTGCATCATCCGGTAGGTGCGCTGGTCCTCCAAAAGCCCCTGCCGGGCGGAGGAATAGGTCACCTGCGACATATCGCGCGCGGTCACCTCATAGCTCAGCCCAACCCCGCTGCCTGCCAACCGCTGGGTGGTTTTCACCAACGGATCAATTACCGCGCTGCTGCCGGAATGCGAGATGGTCCCTACCTCCTCGCCAGGCTCCAAATAAACAACCGAGCCTTGCGCCAATAGCTCAACGGGCGGCTGCGTAGGCTGCTTTGGCTCGTTGGTGATACCGGCGCGCCCAAAGCTTGCATAACGTCCCGTCAACGTTCCAATCGTCTTTTTTACCCATAAGGAAAGATGCGAAAGCACATTCTCCTTTTCGATGCCAGCGTCGATTAGCTCGTTTGTGTCGTCAATGCGCGCCAGCGACGCCGCACAGGCAGGAAATTCGCGAATCTGGCTGGGCCGTGTGATCTGCGGCAGATAGATCACCCGTTGCGCCTCCACCCGCTCGCTTCGCACCGAAAAGCCCCAGGCATCATACACGCGGATATGATAGGCCACCGCCCGCCGGAACCCGTCCACCTCGACGCCGCCAATCACCCGATTGCCGCCATATTGCTGCACTGCGGTGTCCAGATCATCCACCTCCAGCAGCTGCAAGCAGAAGCGCCCCGCCTCGTAGACCTTCAGCAGCAGGATGCCGCCATCAATAAACCGCCGCCGGACAATCAGCTGCTGCACCTCCGCCAGCGAAAGCCGCCCGCTCAGCTCGCAGTTTCCAGGTTTGCACCAGGCTTTCCAAAGCCGCTCAATTTGGTCGTTGAGCCGGTCATCCTCTTCACCGTCCCGGCCCAAAACCCGCGCTTGCAGCACCACCCCAGTGCCGACCACATTGCGCTCGAACGCCAGTACCTGTGCCAGCAGAATATCCGAATTGCGCTCCAGGTCGCGGGCGCGTGCCCGCACAATATCCCGCTCGCCCTGGTTGTGCAGTTCGGCGGGGCCGTTCTGCGTCGTCCAACCGGCGGCACGCGGGCTGCGGTCGGCGGCGGTGTAGCTGCCACGCGCGAGCGCCTGTTGCCAGCACGCCCGCGAATATGCCCACTTCGGCGATACCACCGCCAGCAGACGGGTTAAAAAGTCCATCCGTTCACCTCCTGCGTGGCAGCACCGCGCGGGTGATGCACGGGCGCTGCTGGCGCGCAAGCTCGCTTTCTAGCATCCGATACTCGCTATACAGAGTGCCCAGATCCGCGCGCCGCACCGTGCGTGTGCCGATTCGGTATTCCTGCGCGCCGTTTTCAATCTTGTTAATTGCCTCCAAAATACTTGCGCGGCGGTCATAAAGCTGCTCCAGGACATCCATTTCCAGCACCCCTTTTCTATCCGAAAATACGGCGAATATCCGCCATATAATCCACCCCGCCCAGCTTGAGCACATTTGCAATCTGGTCCACCAGAACGGTTTCCACCCCTTCTACCACCTCGCGGAAACGAACGATTGCATAGTCAAACGTTTCCTCTCTGGGGCTGCCAGGCTCACCTTTGCCACCGGTCATTTTGGTCAGGTAGCCAAACAGGAAGAATTTGGTGCCGGCGGTGTATAAAATCCCATCGCTACCGCGGCAGCTGCTTCCCAGAATGACTTCCAAATCAACCGAAGGCGCAGCGAGCGCCTGTTTTGCCGCGCCCGCTGCACGCACTGCGATGCTCGCGCTCATCGGGCTGACATGCCCTAAAATCGGCATATTCCATTTTCCCATGATGCCCGCGCCGCCGATTTCCGCGGTAGGCAGCTCCACATCGGGTAGCGTTACGCTGGTGGCGTTGTTGCACTCGGTCCCGTTTGCAAGTACCTTAATCTGTCCGACTGCGCCCCAAATGGTTTTGCTTTTCATGCACTTTCACCTCCAAACAGACTGCTGAGTCCCTGCGCTGTCCAGCGCACCCTTGCGCTCAGGTTTTTGCCAGGAATCGGGGTAGATCCCTCCACCTCAAAAACAAAATTGCCCTGTACCAAATCGCTCAGGGGATTCTCCGCTTCCTCAAAGGTGATGTTGCCCTCCAGCAGCGCGCCATCCGCAATCCAGCGGTCGATGCGCGCCTGAAAATCGTTGAGGATGCTATCCTTGCGCGCGCGGGTCATCGGTTTATCTACATCGTTCCCATACTGCCGCTGGAAGGTGTTTGCAATGTAATGCACCATGCGCACATTGCTGTCAAAGATGTCCCGCGCATCCATCATGCTGGTTCTCTCGTACGCAAATGCGGCGGTATGCGGTCCCCACATGCGCCAGCTGCCTTCCCAATAAACCAGGGTGGTAATCCCCGCCGCATTGAGCCGGTTGGATTCGGTCTGGTCGTAATTGATTGCGCTGCCATCCGCCAGACAGAGCGACGCAACATCCGCCGCTTTGTTGGAAGGACTCTCATAGGGCAGATTCCCGTTGTTAAAATCCACCCGCTGCATGGTGACCGTTTGCAGCACGCTCGCGTGGTAAATCCGCTCTCCCTTGCGGGCCATCGGCCACAGCAGAGAGGAAATCCCTGATTCAACCGGATAGGCGTGCTTTGCCTCTATCGCCGCATCAATGGAGGTGAGCGCTGCACTGTCCAAATCTGCGTTGACATAGGCATACCAGTGCCCGTTTATCCGCTCGGCTGCATTCACCAGCGCCTCATATACCGTTTTGTGCTGGCTATAGCCTGGCGCACACAGGATGGTGGGCACCTCATGCAACTCGTAATAGACACGCGGCAGCCCTTCCTTGATCGCCTGAATGATACGATTCTCATCCACCTGTTCGGTGTGCAGCTCATAATAGTGAATCTCTGTTGTCCCCAGCTCACCGCTTAAATCATGCAGCAGAACCTGCATTCCATCGGCGGAATATTCCGCGGTGAAATCCACCCCCGCTTGCTTGTCCGGAATGCGCACGCTGCTTAACAAAATATTGGAGCCTGGTAGCACTGCCGAGCGTTTTGAAAATTGTACCTCTGCGGTCTTTTCAACAGAGGAACGTGCCTGCTGCGGGTCCAGCGCATTTACCACCACAATCGGCCCCACGCTTTGAATGCTGTTGCGAAAATGCGCATAAACCGCCTCGCAAAGCCCGTACCGCTCCCAATCATCGCTGTACCCAATCTGGCGCTGCGCATCTGCCCAGCTGTGCAGCAGCAACGGGGTGTTAACCTTTCCCTGCGTGTCAGCCAGCTGGCCGAGCGGTGCGCATCCGAAATAGACGGGAATGGTGCCCACCCCCGCAGGCGACACGTAATCTTGACTTGCCTCCAATTCGGCAAATGCGCCGTGTATGTACTTTCCCAAACGAATCACTCCTTTTCTTGACAAATGATACTATATGTGATACTATAATAAAAAGTGATGGTGAAAGATGATGAGCTCTACAGAAAAAATAATAGAAAAGATGCAACGCCAACCCAATGGAATTCGTATGGAGGAATTACACAAGGTTTTGGTAGCCAGCGGTTACCGGTTAGACCGACAGCGTGGTTCTCACCGCCAATATATCAACCAAAGGGGAGACGTGATTACCATTAAAGATGAAACGCCTTTAAAGGCGGTGTATGTCAAGGATGTTCTGCGCAGAATAACTACCAAATAACAGACGAAGGGATGTTGTCTTATGCGGGTTGAAGAATATATGAAGCTGCCCTACCATTACATGGTTAATCCGGTTTCAGATGAAAGCGGAGATTATTTTTATGCGTCCGTGCTGGAGCTGGAAGGCTGCCAAAGCACGGGAGATAGCTTTCAGGAAGCGTATGACAGCCTGCGCGAAGCGATGCAAGGCTGGATTCAGACAAAATTAGAAAATGGCTTTTCTGTGCCGGAACCGATAACCGAAGAAGATTATAGTGGCAAATTTGTGCTCCGCCTTCCCAAATCACTTCATTTTCGGTTGGCGATAGAAGCAAAGAACGAGGGCGTTTCACTCAACCAATACGCACTTTATAAATTAAGCAGATAGCACCTGCGGGCGGCGGATACCGCCCATTTTTTATGCCATTATTTCTGCGAAATCCGTCTGCGGGTAGCCCTCTGCCACCAGCTGGCATTTGAGATATCCATACCAGTATGGATAGGGCTGTTCCTCATAGGTTTTCAGGGTGACGCCGCCTAATCGTTCCAATCGGTCTGCGACAAACTGCGTTCGCAGCAGCCGCATCCGCACCAAATCCAACAGGTTTAACAAGGTCGAATATCCGTCAAAGTTCGGTGTCAAATCCAGTTGGGGCCCAGATGCATCCTCGGAATAGCTCTGGTGCCCAGGGTCATAAACGACCACTGTAATTTGCAGGTCGAAGGTGGTGCTTTCCGCATCGGTTTCCACCCCATTCAGTCCCACCACCAAACAGGGAAGCCGCACCCGCTCGGTAGGCTCTAGTACTGCGCCTGGCGGTATCCATCCCAGATACACCGCAGGCTGTGTCAACTGGTAATCCTCTAACTTCCCATCCGCGAACGGCTGTTGATAGGTCACACCCTCCAGCACTTGTTCTAACCAGCCTTTGACCGCCTTTAGCGACGAAACCGTTTGCATCATGCTTTGTTTCCTCCCAGCTTGTTTAACTCACTGCTCAGCTTGCGGTCAATCGAACGCGCCAGACTTTTCATCAGCGGGTCGCTCACCTGTTTGGCGGTAATCATCTGCGGCACGGATAAGCTGCGCAGCACCTCCAGTTTTTCCGCCTTAGCACGAAAAGCAACCTGCCTGCCGCCAGCAACAGAAAATACCCGTTTGCGTGCGCCTTGAAAAACTCCCGTCCTGCGAAACAACAGATAGCCGCCCAACGTCGGCGCAAGAAACACAGGCTTTAATTTCCCATCGCTCCCCACGAGCGGCCGCAGCTGCTGAACGCCCCTGTTGTTATAGATAACGGCGCGCACCTTGTACCGTTTGCCCGCCAGCTGTGGGCGAACAGGGGAATGCGCAAAGCGCGTCAATGTGAACGGCCTGCCGGCAATTTCGATTGCAATCTGCTGGCTGTCCCTGTTGTAAACGGTGCGCACCCTCCGGCGGCGCAACGCCTGCTTTGCGGGCGCTGCATCCACCCCAAACACCTGCGGCAATAGCTTTGGCAGTTGGTTTAATACATGGCGTTCGCCTGTTTTCCCAACCTGAAACAGCAGCTTCCCTGCCTGCGCGGGATAAGTAAGCAGTTCACGTGCAACATCCTCCAGCTTTTTTGTATCTGCCATCAAGGTGACCATCTCAAAAAATCCCCCTTTGAAACAGCGCAATTTTCCGTCAAAATGCCGAACTTTTCTTTTGTAATGCGCTGTTCGTCAAGCTGCCCAAAAATCCGCTAGATTTTTGGATGTGAACGGGATTCAAACATTCAACCCCATTTTTTCTGATTTTTTGCGGATGCACTATGCGCTCGCAAGTACCCGCATGAGGACACCCCGCCTAGGAGTACCTTGCCGCAGGGCGATGCTGCAAAATTCTTGGCCCTATAAAATAAGCGGCTGGACGAGGCGCGTAGCCGTGCCAGCGCGGACGCTGGCGGGCTATGCAGCGGCACAAAACAGGCGCTTGAAACTGCCGTGCAGTTTGAATCCGCGCAACAAAAAAAGAGACATGCTCGAAAGCATATCTCTCTAGGATTATTGTATGTCAAGAACGGTTGCCTGTCAAGACGGACCTTTTGGGACATTCTGTGCTTTTTGGGGACATTTGCGGACCTAGCAATAGAAAATAATATTGTTGTCCGCCAACTGGTTAACCGCTGCGGCGAGCATCCGGCGGGTATAACGCTCGGTCCAACCGTTGCGCATGGCGAGCGTACGGACGCTGATGCCGTTCAGGTAGTGCGCTGCAAGCAGTTCCCGTTGCTTTGGGTCGGGTAGCTGCTCCAACGCAGCTGTCAGCCGCAGGCGTAGCGCGTTTGCCTTCAATGCGAGCTGTTCGCACTCGCCCCGCAGCTGCAACGCGGTGGTGCGGATGCGGCTGGTGCCGGCCTCCTCGCCCGCCTTCGCTAGGCTGTCCCAGCGGGCGGCTTCCTCACATTTGCGCTCTAATCGTGCAACGGTTAATAGATAGGCTTGCAGTTTCTGCTTCTTTTCTTCTAAAACCATTTCATCCTCCTAAAAGAAAAACAATAAGAAAATAATAGAATCGGTTTGCCGCGGAACAAAAGAGGGGAAGGGGACAAATATAGAGGATAGCAAACCCATGGTGGTGCTTGTGGTGCTTAGCAGGGGGTTGGGTAAAAGTCCCCTATAGAGAAAAGTAAGGGAGAGTTTTGCGCAGAGGGGGCTCAAGCACCCCAAGTACCACCTTTAAAGAGAGGAAAGGCGTCTCAGCGGCCAGAATTGGTATATTGAATGCCAATCGGTGTAAACTCAATGTTTTGAAATTCAAAAAAGCGTCTAGTTTTCCGCTTGATATACCCAAAACGGTCCTGCAATTCCATCGACAGCTTGCGGTTGGAGACGGGGTAGCGCTCGCCGTTCTGGGCGCACCAGTTTTGGTATGCGCTGTAAATCTGCGCGGATTGCAGCGTATTGCCCTGCACAGTTACCAAACAGTCCTGCACAAATTCCCCGAGCTTATCCATCTCGCTGCGGTAATCCTGCACCGCAGTGTCCACCCGCTGGCAGCGCGGAAGGCCATCATGGTACCAGTCCACCGCCCCTTGTACCATCCAGGCCAGAATCCCCGCAGATTCCTGCTGTAGCTTCTCTCCCAGCTTCTTGTCCACCCGCTCAGGCGGGATGTGGGCGGTGAACGGCACCAGCTTAACTCGCCGCCAGATGCCTTCATCTGTTCCTGTGATGATTGGCTTGACATTGGTTGCCATCCACACCTTGAACTCCGGCTTATACTCGAACGACATCTCATACATCCGCCGTGCGGTGATGGTGTCCTGTCCGGTAATCCGTTTGAGCCGCCCTTCCGCAATGCGGCAGCCGCTATCCGGCTCGGTGGTGGCAATCAGGCGGACCCCTTTCATCCGCGCCAGCTCGGACGCCGCATTGACTCCGCCAGCGCGCTCCTTGACCATCAGCACCTCGGGCTCGCAGGTTTTGGCGTAATCCCCCAGCAGCGTTTTGATGGTATCGATAAACACGCTTTTGCCGTTGCCGCCGCTGCCATACAAAAAGAACGCGCATTGCTCGCTGGTCGCGCCGGTCAGCGTATAGCCGGCCATCCGCTGCAAATACCGCTGCAATTCGGTGTCGCCCTGGGTAACCTCGTCCAGAAAGCGCAGCCAGCGCGGGCAGTCCGCGTCTGGCCGGTACTGCGCGGGCGCCAGCATCGACAGGTACAGTTCCCGCTTGTGCGGCTCCAATGCGCCGCTTTTCAGGTTAACCACTCCGTTTTTCACATTCAGCAGCGCCGGCCAAGTGTCCAGCTGTCCCTGCAAAATGGGGATGCCCGCCAGCGGCTGTGACTCCCGCAGCATAGCTTCCTTGTATTTGCTTGCGCGGGTTTTGCGCACATGCTTGAGCAGCGGCGCGTCATCCTGGTCGCTGGCCTGCTCGGCCATCTCCTCCAATAGCTGGTTGGCCCGCCGCTTCACTTCGCCGCTCATATCCGGCTCCCAGCGAATCCCTGTCCAGCACAGCCAGCTCTTTGCTGTAAAATCATAGCGCAAATCCCGCTGATACCGGTCACGGAAGCGGTAGGCGTTGCCGGTATCGTCCAGCGTGTATTTGCGCGGCTCCATCGGCACAGGCGGCTCGCTTTCCGGCTCTGGCGGCTCCTGTGGCGGTGGGTCCGCGCGTTTTCGCTCCGGCGGCAGTTCCGGCAAGGGCGGCGACTCCCGCTGCCCTTGTGCAGGCCGCTCATATGGCACGAAAAAGTCGGTCATGCCGCTGAGCGCCTTTTGAATGGTCCGTTGCCCATAGGTTGTGTTGCTGCGCGACTCGTCCCATTTTTTCCGGTAGAGCGCCGATTGGCGGAATACGCGGTCAATCCGGTCGGCGTCGCCGCCCAGCCAGAACGCCAGATGCCCCACCAGCGCCATGTCCGCCGCCGATTGGTCGAGGCTGCCGTCCGAGCGGGCGGTCACATCCTGTCCGTTGTAAGTCCCCTCATACAGTCGCCGGATGCGCGCGCCGTTCTTCGAGCGGAACGCAATCTCCAGCAGTTCCTGATCGCTCAGATTGCGCACCTGCCGCTGTGGTTCTACCGGCGGCTTCGGCGCTGCCGCTTTTGGCGGCTTGCCCAGCTGTGTTTGCTCCGGCGGCTTCGGGGAAATGTATTTCTGATGGATTGCGTCCAACTCCGCGGTGCAATCCCGCAGCGGATATTGTAGCCCTTCTTCATCGGTCCAGGCGTTGCCGGTGACGGTGAAATACCGCCCTGTGTCGTACATCTCCAGCCCGAGCATATTGTTGCGGTTGCCCTCTCGCGCGGGCAGATGTCCCTTGCACAGAACGTGGATGCCGTCGCCGCTGGGAGAGATTTCAGTATAGCTGTGCAGCGCTGCGACAATCTCCTTTGCCATCGACGAGAGCTCGCCGCCGTCGATACAGTGGTCGATATCCACTCCACAGATGCCGTCCGCCAGCTGGATGCCGATGCCGGACGCATTTCCCGCTTGCACCGCGGCCACCGCCGCCTCAAAGCTCGACCAGCTGCCGCGGTCGTTGCAGCTGGCCGGCCGCAGCGACCGCGCGCAAAGCGGCATCTTATTTGGGAAGCGGTGCACCACCCACTGGTCCCGCCCCTTTAATTCCGCCGGTATGTATTGATAGCCCATGCTCGTCCCCCTTAAAGGTAAGTTCCCGTTAAGCGTCCACATCCGTTATCCGCGGCATGTAAAACCGGTTCTGATGTCGCTGCTCGATCTTGCGCACCTCGCCCAGCAGCCGCTCTAGCGCCCCGATAGCGGCCTTGTTCTTCTCGATGTACTCCACCACTGGGAGCAGCTCTTCCGCCGCGTCCTTGGCCCTCCTGCGGCGCTGGCGGGCCTCGATAAGCCGCTGGCCGGTGCGCATAATTTCCTCGCGCTCCGGTTCGTCCAGCTCCAAATGATGCAGGAGGTCCTGCGTCAAGCTTTCCTGTTTTTTCTGCTCGTCCCAGTTGGCGGTATATTGCTGCGGCACCTCCCGCAGATAGTCTAGAAACGCGGCAAGCGACTCGCTGTTAACCATTGGCAGGCTTGTCCTCCATCCAGTCTGGCAAATCCCCGTGATTCTGGAACGAATACGCCGTTGATTTCGCTTGCATGTACAGCGTGCGCAACTCCTCTTCGAACATTTTCATGCGATCCAGCGTGCAGTAAATATGATCCACCTTCAGCTCTGCTGCCGCATACTTGACAATGGATTGGTATTGCTTTAACCCCTGGTTGACGATGTGGTAAAAGGCGTCGTCCGCCTCTCGCAGCTCCTCTTCCGATGGGCCAAAGTCAAAATCATCATCCTGCTGGTTGGCAAGCTGCTGGCGCGCCTGTTGGCGGCCCTCCTCGCGCAGGCGCTCCATCTCCTCCGGCGAGGGCTCCCGCACCGCCACATCAACAGGGCGGCTTGCAGCCTCTTCCAGCTGGCGCTGTGCCTCGCGCAGCCGGTTCATTGCGTCGTTTTCGCGCAGCTTTGCCGCGTCCAGCTGGCTGTCAGAGACCTTCAATTTGTCCTGTAGGTTTCTTATGCGCACCTGCGATTCGATCAGGTCTACAGAAATATCGCGGACCTGTGCGTTTGCCTTCTTCAGCTTTTTTTCTACGTCTGCGGCCCGCTGGTTGGCTTCGTCGCGCTCGCGGACGACCTGTTCCAGCTCACGTGTGGTCATGTCCTGCACCGTTTTTTCCTCGCCGTTTACCAGGTGCGACTCCGCCAAAAATTGCTCGCGTTCGTCCTCCGGCACCTGCAACAACGCCAATAATTTTGTATAGGACAAATCCGCAATCGGTTGCGGATTTGAGTAGTTTTCTGCAATCCGCATAAAATTTTGCGCAGAACGTTCACTAAACTCGGCCTCATTCTTCAGCCATTCCAGCCACTCACCATGTGAAAGCTGTGCTTTGGCTTCAATCAGCCGTTTGCCAATCTCGATAAAGCTTTGTGCTGCCTGTTGTTTATAGGCTTTTAATTCTGCTGTGACCTGTGCCAAAGGGCGTGCTAATGCTTCATTTCCCATAATATTATTTCCTTTCAAATTTTTCGCAGATGTCATAGGCTGCCCTCAACTTTAGCCTGGGGTATAAGCAATGCCCCGTATTTATGACCAGAAAGTGACAATCTAGCAATACATAATGGGGGCAATAGTGCCTACAGTATGCACAAAGATTGTTTTCGTTCGTGTCCCTGTGTAGATACAATTCTCTTCTTTCATGTACATTCATTTTTAAAATTCTCCTTTATAGTGCTCAATATGAGCACTTATTTTATAACTAGATTGTAGTGTACAATTTGTACATTGTAAATGCTATTTTTAGGAGGATTTAAAAATGTTTTCTGAAATGTTAAATCAAACTCGTAAAACGAAAGGGATTACCGCTCAAAAAATGGCTGACCAGCTTGGAATTGGCTTACGCTCTTATCGAAATTACGAAAGTGGTGACCGCCAGCCATCTTTAGAGATGCTTGTTAAAATTGCAGATATTTTAGAAGTTTCTATTGATTATCTTCTTTGTAGGACCGAAAACCCGAATCTTCTCTAAGAATTCGCTGGTGTATACCAAATAAATCCTCTAGCTTGTCCCAAAAGTAAATACTTCCTAGACGTTCACCATATTCCAGAGCTTTATAATAGCGCCCATCTATGTCTAAAATTTCTGCAACTTGTTGCTGTGTCAGGCCCTTTTCCCTGCGGGTCTGGCGTAAATTTTCGCGCATGTTGGTGCCTCCTTACCATTTGCGAACAGCCTCTTGCAGTTCACAGCAGTTCATTTGCTACACGGTTTTTTCTGTTCCATAATCTTCTCTCCCTTTTTACTTTTTAGAATGGCAAGTCCGCGAGCACCTGCAACAGTGTCAACAATTTCATATAAGGCAAATTGCTCATCGGTGAGCAATTTGGATATTCGTGGCTAATAAGTTTTCGCACTTTTTACACCTTCTTAGAATGGCAAGTCTGTGCTATCACTGGCGCACTCGCTAAAATCCGCGCTGGTTCCATATTCTGGTGGCGGCTCGGGCAGCGGCCGCTCGCTCTTGCCTTTGTTTTCGCCCGCAAAGCTCACGCGCTCGGCGATGAGCTCGGTAACATATCGGGTGATCCCGTTTTTGTCGTCGTAGGTGCGCGTTTCCAGGTGCCCGTCCACCAGAATAATCCGCCCTTTAGAAAAATACTGCGTCACAAACTCGGCTGTGCCGCGCCAGGCCACCACATCAAAGAAGTCCGCCTTGCGCTTGTCCTCCACCTTATATGGCCTGTCTACCGCAATTCGGAAGCTGCACACCTTCACGTCGTTCGGTGTCATCCGCAGCTCGGGGTCGGCTACCATCCGCCCCAGCATGGTCGTTCTGCAAAACATCCTTTTGCACCGTCCTTTCTTTTTTATAAGCCGATGCCGCACACAATCGGTGTGCGGGCAGCAGCAGTCACAAATATGATCGTCATAGCAGCTATACAGCATTTTACGGAGTGCAATTTGCGTCGCAGCTCTGGTCCCAGCGCCGGAGTGTGACCGTCTCTCCGTCGCATTCAACCTCTAAATACTCGCCGTCTTCCCACCCGCAAGCCTGCCGCATTTCCCGCGGTATGTAGAGCTTCCCGTCTGTATCCATCTGCTTTAATCTCGTCATGTAAAATCCTCCTATCCTTTTCGCTTCTTCAGATACCACAACCGAAACTGCTTTATATGGTCGCGGCAAGCTGCATTGGTTTGCCTTTCTTTCTCCTGCTGTGCCCGCAGTGCGGCGGTTGCTGCCAGCCAGAGCGCTTCCTTCGCACAATGCCCATGGCAGCCCATCCGCCGTTCTGCGCAGCCCCGACACGGCCGCTGTATCATCTGTATAAATCCTCCGCCAATTCTGGATTCAGCCGCAACGTTTGCAAAATCAGAATCAAATCTTCATGCGACAAGCCTTTCTCTGCAATCAAATCAATGAGCTGTGCCTGAAGCTTTGCCGAGTCTTGAAAGAGAAAGCGGCGGAATATCGGTTCCTGCTGGGATTCCTCTCTGTTCTCAACCGCTGCAATAAGTTCTTTTCTCTGCTTTTTTCCTAAAAAACTGTGAAGGTAAGCTTTCAAACTATCTTCCATTTTTCTACACCCTTTCGATTTTGAATAGCCAGTCTTTTTCATCCTCAGTACACACCCCGAAGTATTCGTCTGTGCGAGTAAAATAATACGAAATCCCATAAACATGTTGGAGCGCTGCTTGACAACCACTCCAATGTGCACTGCAACGCTCTAATCCAAATCTTGCGCTCAGATACAGCTTATTCTCCCACTTTGCACTTGAATGGAATAGCGTATATCGTGTAAGTAGGTCATCCCAACGCTCAATATTTTCCTTCAGCATACACCCAAAATCTGTTTGCAAAAACGCCTCTTTATCAAGCTCCAATTTATCACCTCCATATCTAAACCATGTCCTCTTTTGGAAAATAGTCTGGAATCTGTGTTAGTGGAATTTGGAATAGCTCACAAATCCGGTAAACATCCTGAATAGAAAAAGACTGCTTGCCTGCAAGGCGTGCGTTAAAATAGGTTGCCGACTTTCCCAGCGCCTTTGCCATGTCCTCATGCGTATAATCGTTTTGGTACAGCAGCCCCTTTAACGCTTTAAATTTTGCACGCCTTATCATGTAGATACCTCCTTTAGCGCCCGGAATCGGCTGGCAAATTGATACTGAATTGATAACAAACATGCTGTACCATCCTGAAAACATCATGTGGAGACTGCTTGCAGCCTATCATAGTTGCCCGCAGCACCTTCAGCAACTGCACCACATCATGAAGCGAAGCGTCTCCGTAGCGGCGGCTAGCCAAAAGCTTGTCAACCTGATACATACGCATCTCTGAAAGCTGATAGCCACCGATTTTGCGGATGGAGGGCAGCACCTCTGACGTTACCCAATGTTTAAACTTTTTTGCACTAAGGAGCTTGCTGGAAAGGATGAGTGAGTACAAGCCGCTTTCATTGATAATGGTCATTTCCTGTGTTCCGGAGGGAGTGTCTATTTTAGACACCCCCCTATCTTCAGAATCAACCTTCTCACGTACCGCTTTTGTTGGCTCCTTATAGCCAAGCACTGTGGCGACATCCTTACCAATGAACCAAACAGTAGCGTCCTTCATAATCATGCGAATCTTCCCGAACTCCTCGTTTTCAAAAACTTGTAAATTGTTCATAATAAGGCCTCACTTCTTGGATTTTAAAATTTTTTGTGGTATTCTTTATAAAAATTATTTTGTCGGTTTAATGCTTAGTTTTTTGCAAAATTGGAAAGGATGGGTTCAATGTCAACAATTGACAATGTAACAGATATTGCTAAAACTATTACAGAGCCAGTAAAAGCAGTTACTTTACCATTAGCAACATCGGTAGGACAAACATTAGTAGATATTTGGGATTTGGTATTTGGCAGTTTCAATATATTTGTAGAGAAAAAGCGTGTTAAGAACCGAAAAGATTTAGAGGATTTTAAAAAAACTATTTGTG